>NZ_JBVIHJ010000015.1:125413-254888 GCF_055570355.1 Streptomyces sp. NPDC031225
CGTGGCCGTTTCGTTTGTCTCAGTGAGGAAGGGGAGGGCCCCCCCGCACACGCGGGGCGCCCTTCGCCGTCGTAACCCTCGAAGACCTCAGTTCGCCGTGTCCTCCCGGCGCACCGACAGCAGGTCCTCCAGCTGTTCCTCGCGGGCCTGGGCCGCCACGAACAGCAGTTCGTCGCCGGCCTCCAGGGAGTCCTCCCGGGTCGGGGTGAGGACGCGGGTGCCGCGGATGATGGTGACCAGGGAGGTGTCCTCCGGCCACTCCACATCGCCGACCTGGGTGCCGGCCAGGGCCGACTCCTCCGGGAGGGTGAGTTCGACGAGGTTCGCGTCGCCGTGGCTGAAGCGGAGCAGGCGGACCAGGTCGCCGACGCTCACCGCCTCCTCGACCAGGGCCGACATCAGGCGCGGGGTCGACACGGCGACGTCCACGCCCCAGGACTCGTTGAACAGCCACTCGTTCTTCGGGTTGTTGACGCGTGCGACGACGCGCGGGACGCCGTACTCCGTCTTCGCCAGCAGGGAGACGACCAGGTTGACCTTGTCGTCGCCGGTCGCGGCGATCACCACGTTGCAGCGCTGGAGCGCGGCCTCGTCCAGCGAGGTGATCTCACAGGCGTCCGCGAGCAGCCACTCCGCCTGGGGGACCCGCTCGACCGAGATGGCGGTCGGCGCCTTGTCGATGAGAAGGACCTCGTGGCCGTTCTCCAGCAGTTCGCCCGCGATCGAGCGGCCGACCGCACCGGCTCCGGCAATGGCGACCCTCATCAGTGACCGCCCTCTTCTTCGGGGCCCTCGGCGAAGGACGCCTCGACCTTCTCGATGTCGTCCGTACGCATCATCACGTGCACCAGGTCACCCTCCTGGAGCACCGTCTGCGAGGTGGGCAGGATCGCCTCGCCGAGGCGGGTCAGGAACGCCACGCGGACGCCCGTCTCCTCCTGCATCCTGCTGATCTTGTGGCCGACCCAGGCGGTCGAGGCGTGCACCTCGGCCAGTTGGACGCCACCGGTGGGATCACGCCACAGCGGCTCCGCGCCGGACGGCAGCAGACGGCGCAGCATCTGGTCCGCCGTCCAGCGGACCGTGGCCACCGTGGGGATGCCCAGGCGCTGGTAGACCTCGGCGCGCCGGGGGTCGTAGATCCGCGCCGCGACGTTCTCGATGCCGAACATCTCGCGGGCCACGCGCGCGGCGATGATGTTGGAGTTGTCGCCGCTGGAGACCGCGGCGAAGGCGCCGGCCTCCTCGATGCCCGCCTCACGCAGGGTGTCCTGGTCGAAGCCGACTCCGTTGACACGACGACCACCGAAACCGGAGCCCAGTCGTCGGAAGGCGGTGGGGTCCTGGTCGATCACGGCGACCGTGTGCCCCTGTTGCTCCAGGGTCTGGGCGAGAGCGGAACCCACTCTCCCGCAGCCCATGATGACGATGTGCACGACCGTCCTTCCGGTGTCAATAGTTACTGCTCAGCCACATCAGGGTCTCAGACCGAGGCCCAAGCTACACACGCGCGGTAGGACGACGGCACCCCCGTGCACGGTTGCCGTGTCCCGGCCCCGGTCAGCGCCGACTGATGCTGCGGACGCTCGCGAGGGTCAGGATTCCGAGGCCGACGAGGGTTGCCGCGGCGCCGATCAGCTCTGCGGACGTGTGCATGGATCCTCCGGGTCGGGGCTTCGAGGGAGCTACGAGGGTGGGGTCTTGTCATATAGACATGCGGACCCGGTCACCTGCGGAATCCGTAGCCGGGACGGCCACCGATTTCACCCGGAGAGCAGATGGAGAGCAGATGCGGGGTGCCGGGTGGTTGGGCGCCCGTTCGAACGCTTACGCTTCACTGTTGTGTCCAAACTGACCGACGTGCCCAAACGCATCCTGATCGGGCGCGCCCTGCGCAGTGACCGGCTGGGGGAAACGCTCCTGCCGAAGCGCATCGCCCTCCCCGTGTTCGCCTCCGACCCGCTGTCCTCCGTGGCGTACGCGCCGGGCGAGGTGCTGCTGGTCCTGTCCATCGCGGGTGTGTCGGCGTACCACTTCAGCCCCTGGATCGCCGTGGCGGTCGTCGTGCTGATGTTCACGGTGGTCGCCTCCTACCGGCAGAACGTGCACGCGTACCCGAGCGGCGGCGGCGACTACGAGGTGGCCAACACCAACCTCGGCCCCAAGGCGGGCCTCACCGTCGCCAGCGCCCTGCTCGTCGACTACGTCCTCACGGTCGCCGTCTCCATCGCCTCCGGCATCGAGAACCTCGGCTCGGCGGTGCCCTTCGTCGTCCAGCACAAGGTGCTGTGCGCGATCGCCGTGATCGTTCTGCTCACCCTGATGAACCTGCGCGGCATGAAGGAGTCCGGCTCGCTGTTCGCGATTCCGACGTACGTCTTCGTCACGGGCGTGTTCATCATGATCGCGTGGGGTGCGTTCCGCGGTCTGGTGCTGGGCGACACCATGCGGGCACCCACGGCGGACTATCACATCAAGGCCGAGCACCAGGGCCTGGCCGGATTCGCCCTTGTCTTCCTGCTGCTGCGTGCCTTCTCCTCCGGCTGTGCCGCGCTCACCGGCGTCGAGGCCATCTCCAACGGCGTACCGGCCTTCCGCAAGCCCAAGTCGAAGAACGCGGCGACCACGCTCGCGATGATGGGGCTGCTGGCCGTCACCATGTTCTGCGGGATCATCGCGCTGGCCATGGTGACCAAGGTCCGCATGGCGGAGAACCCGGCCGCCGACCTGATCCACAACGGCGTCGCGATCGGCTCCGGCTATGTACAGAACCCGGTGATCTCCCAGGTCGCCGAGGCCGTCTTCGGCAAGGGCAGCTTCCTGTTCATCGTGCTGGCCGCGGCCACCGCTCTGGTGCTGTTCCTCGCCGCGAACACCGCCTACAACGGCTTCCCGCTGCTCGGCTCGATCCTCGCCCAGGACCGCTACCTGCCGCGCCAGCTGCACACCCGCGGCGACCGCCTCGCCTTCTCCAACGGCATCGTGCTGCTGGCCGGTGCGGCCGGGCTCCTGGTGTGGATCTACGGCGCCGACTCGACCCGGCTGATCCAGCTCTACATCGTCGGCGTGTTCGTGTCCTTCACGCTGAGCCAGACCGGCATGGTCCGGCACTGGAACCGTCACCTGGCCGCCGAGAAGGACGCCGCCAAGCGCAGCCACATGATCCGCTCCCGCGCGATCAACGCCTTCGGCGCCTTCTTCACCGGGCTCGTCCTGGTCGTCGTCCTCGTCACCAAGTTCACGCACGGCGCCTGGGTGGCGCTGCTCGGCATGTGCATCTTCTACGCGACGATGACGGCGATCCGTAAGCACTACGACCGGGTCGCCGAGGAGATCGCCGCCCCCGAGGGCCCGAGCGACGACAGTCTGCGGCCGTCCCGGGTCCACTCCGTCGTGCTGATCTCCAAGATCCACCGCCCGGCGCTGCGGGCCCTCGCCTACGCCAAGCTGATGCGCTCCGACAGCCTGGAGGCGCTCAGCGTCAACGTGGACCCGGCAGAGACCAAGGCGCTGCGCGAGGAGTGGGAAGGGCGCGGGATCACCGTGCCGCTGAAGGTGCTGGACTCGCCGTACCGCGAGATCACGCGGCCGATCATCGACTACGTGAAGGGGCTTCGGAAGGAGTCGCCGCGTGACGTGGTGTCCGTGATCATCCCCGAGTACGTGGTCGGCCACTGGTACGAGCACCTGCTGCACAACCAGAGCGCGCTCCGGCTCAAGGGCCGCCTGCTGTTCACGCCGGGCGTCATGGTGACCTCGGTGCCCTACCAGCTCCAGTCCTCGGAGGCGGCTCGGAACCGGGCCCGCAGGCGGCAGGACTGGAACGCGCCGGGTGCGGTGCGGCGCGGTCCGGCCGTGCACAGGGCGAAGGAGCAGTCGACGCCGAAGTAGACTGGTTGGCTGTCGTCCCGGCCGGTCTCCTTCCGAGCCCGGCCCTTTTCCCCCTTTGACGTTGTGGAGTCACCCCGCCATGCAGGCAGAACCGAAGAAATCACTGGTGGGGGTCGACTACGAGGTCGAGGTGGGGCCGGTCGCCCACGGCGGGCACTGCATCGCCCGTACGGTCGACGGCCAGGTGCTGTTCGTCCGGCACACGCTGCCCGGTGAGCGGATCGTGGCCCGCGTCACCGAGGGCGAGGAGGGCGCGCGCTTCCTGCGTGCGGACGCTGTGGAGATCCTGGAGCCCTCCAAGGACCGGATCGAGGCGCCCTGCCCCTACGCCGGTCCCGGCCGCTGCGGCGGCTGCGACTGGCAGCACGCCAAGCCGGGCGCACAGCGGCGCCTGAAGGGCGAGGTCGTCGCCGAGCAGCTGCAGCGGCTCGCGGGCCTCACCCCCGAGGAGGCCGGCTGGGACGGCACCGTGATGCCGGCCGAGGGCGACAAGCTGCCCGCAGGCGAGGTGCCGCAGTGGCGCACACGCGTGCAGTACGCGGTGGACGCCGACGGCAACGCCGGCCTGCGCCGCCACCGCTCGCACGACGTCGAGCCGATCGAGCACTGCATGATCGCCGCGCAGGGAGTGAGCGAGCTGGGCATCGAGGAGCGCGACTGGTCCGGAATGGCCTCGGTGGAGGCGATCGCCGCCACAGGTTCGCAGGACCGCATGGTCATCCTGGAACCCCGCCCCGGCGCCCGCCTTCCCCTCGTCGAACTCGACAAGCCCGTCTCCGTCATGCGCGTCGAGGAGCACGACGGCGGCATCCACCGCGTCCACGGCCGCGCCTTCGTGCGCGAGCGGGCCGACGGCCGCACCCACCGGGTGGGCAGCGGCGGCTTCTGGCAGGTCCACCCGCAGGCCGCCGACACCCTGGTGAAGGCGGTCATGCAGGGCCTGCTGCCCCGCAAGGGCGACATGGCGCTCGACCTGTACTGCGGCGTCGGCCTCTTCGCGGGCGCCCTCGCCGACCGCATCGGCGACCAGGGCGCGGTGCTCGGCATCGAGTCCGGCAAGCGCGCGGTCGAGGACGCCCGGCACAACCTCGCCGCCTTCGACCGTGTCCGCATCGAGCAGGGCAAGGTGGAGTCCGTCCTGCCGCGCACCGGCATCACCGAGGTCGACCTGATCGTCCTGGACCCGCCCCGGGCGGGCGCCGGCCGCAAGACGGTCGAGCACATGGCGTCGCTGAAGGCGCGGAAGATCGCCTACGTCGCCTGCGATCCGGCCGCGCTGGCGCGGGACCTCGGGTACTTCCGGGACGGCGGGTACCGGGTGCGGACGCTCAGGGTGTTCGACCTCTTCCCGATGACCCACCACATGGAGTGCGTGGCGATTCTGGAGCCCTCGACCAAGTGACCCCCGGGAGGCCGGCCGCATGAGGATCTCGCAACGGGCCCAGTCCGTCGCGCCGTTCTACGCCATGGAGTTCGGCAAGCGGGCCGCGGCGCTGGAGGCCGAGGGGCGGCACGTCGTCAAACTCAGTCTCGGGGAACCGGACTTCGGGGCGCCGCCGGCCGTGCTGGACGCGATGCGGGACGTCGTGGGCAGCCGGCCGATGAGCTACACCGGGGCCCTCGGCCTGCCCGGGCTGCGGCAGGCGATCACGCGGTTCTACGGCGAACAGCACGGCGTCGACATCGATCCCGGCCGGGTCGTCGTGACCGCCGGGGCCTCGGCCGCGCTGGTGCTGGGCGCCGCCGCCCTCGTGGATCCGGGCGACGAGGTGCTCATCGCCGACCCGTCCTACCCCTGCAACCGGCAGATCGCCGAGAGCTTCGGCGCGCGGGTCACGCTCGTGCCCACGTCGGCCGCGTCCCGGTACCAGTTGGACGCCGGTTCCGTGGGGTCGTACTGGAAGGACCGCACCCGCGGGATCATGGTCGCCAGTCCGTCGAATCCGACCGGCACCTCGGTGCCGGCCGACGAGCTCGCGGCGATCTGCGGCCTCGCCCGGGAGCGGGACGCCTGGCGGATCGTCGACGAGATCTACCTCGACCTCGGCGACCACGACGAGCACGGGCGGCCGCCGCGCAGTGTGCTGTCGTACGACGAGGAAGCCGTCGTCATCAACAGCTTCTCGAAGTACTTCGGGATGACCGGCTGGCGGCTGGGCTGGTGTGTCGTGCCCGAGGCGCTGGTGCCCGCGCTGGAGCGGCTGGCCCAGAACTACATGATCTGCGCCTCCACCCCCGCCCAGCACGCGGCGCTCGCGTGCTTCACGCCCGAGTCGCTCGCCGTGTGCGAGGAGCGGCGGGCCGAGTTCGGACGGCGGCGGGCGCTCGTGCTCGACGGGCTGTCACAGATCGGACTGCCGGTGCCCGTGCCGCCCGACGGGGCGTTCTACGTCTACTTCGACGTCAGCGGCACCGGGCTCACCTCGTGGGAGTTCTGCGGGCGGGCGCTGACGGAGGCGCAGGTCGCGCTCACCCCGGGCCGGGACTTCGGGGTGGCCACCGCCGAGACGCATGTACGGCTGTCCTACGCCGCCTCGGCCGACGAACTGCGCGAGGGGATCGCGCGGCTCGGGAAGTTCGTCGCCACGCTGTCGTAGAAACGCCGATGTCCCGGTCGGCCCGTGCGGGCCGACCGGGACATCAGTGGTTCATCAGACCAGGTCGAAGCGGTCGAGGTTCGAGACCTTGACCCACGCGTCGACGAAGTCCTTCACGAACTTCTCCTTGGCGTCGTCGCTCGCGTAGACCTCCGCGAGGGCGCGCAGCTCGGAGTTGGAGCCGAAGACCAGGTCGGCACGGGTGCCGGTCCACTTCAGCTTGCCCGTCTCCGCGTCACGGCCCTCGAAGGTGGTCTGGTCCTCGGAGGTCGACTTCCACTCCGTGCCCAGGTCGAGCAGGTTGACGAAGAAGTCGTTCGTCAGGGTGCCCGGGGTGGCGGTGAAGACGCCGTGCGCCGAGCCGCCCTGGTTGGCGCCGAGGACACGCAGACCGCCGACGAGGACGGTCAGCTCGGGCGCGCTCAGGGTGAGCAGGTTGGCGCGATCGAGCAGCAGGTACTCGGCCGGCAGGCGGTTGCCCTTGCCCAGGTAGTTGCGGAACCCGTCCGCGACCGGCTCCAGCGCGGCGAACGACTCCGGGTCGGTGTGCTCCTCGGTGGCGTCCACGCGGCCCGGGGTGAAGGGGACCTCCACGTTGTGGCCCGCGTCCCGGGCGGCCTTCTCGACCGCGGCGGCGCCGCCGAGGACGATCAGGTCGGCCAGGGAGACCTTCTTGGCACCGGAGTTGAACTCCGACTGGACGCCCTCCAGGACCCGCAGGACCTGGGCGAGCTCGTCGGGGTTGTTGACCTCCCAGCCGCGCTGGGGCTCCAGGCGGATACGGGCGCCGTTGGCACCGCCGCGCTTGTCGCTGCCGCGGAACGTCGAGGCCGACGCCCACGCGGTGGAGACGAGCTGCGAGACCGTCAGGCCCGAGTCGAGGAGCTTGGCCTTGAGGGCCGTGACGTCGGCGGCGTCGATGGTCTCGCCCTCCGCCTGCGGCAGCGGGTCCTGCCACAGCAGGGTTTCCGCCGGGACCTCCGGGCCGAGGTACAGGGACTTCGGGCCCAGGTCACGGTGGGTCAGCTTGTACCAGGCGCGGGCGAAGGCGTCCGCGAACTCGGCCGGGTTCTCGTGGAAGCGCTTCGAGATCTCGCCGTAGATCGGGTCGAAACGCAGCGAGAGGTCGGTGGTGAGCATCGTGGGCAGCTTCTTGGAGTCGCTGTGGGCGTCGGGGATGATCGCCTGCGCGTCCTTGGCCACCCACTGGTTGGCGCCGGCGGGGCTCTGGGTGAGCTCCCACTCGTAGCCGAAGAGGATGTCGAAGAAGTCGTTGCTCCACTGGGTGGGCTTGGTGGTCCAGGTGACCTCGAGACCGGAGGTGATGGCGTCGCCGCCCTTGCCGGTGCCGTAGGTGGACTTCCAGCCCAGGCCCTGGTCCTCGATCGAGGCGGCCTCGGGGTCGTTGCCGACCGCGTCGGCCGGGCCGGCGCCGTGGGTCTTTCCGAAGGTGTGACCGCCGGCGATGAGGGCGACGGTCTCCTCGTCGTTCATCGCCATGCGGCGGAACGTCTCACGGATGTCGCGGGCCGCGGCCAGCGGGTCCGGGTTGCCGTTGGGGCCCTCCGGGTTGACGTAGATGAGACCCATCTGCACGGCACCGAGCGGGTTCTCCAGCTCACGGTCGCCGGTGTAGCGCTGGTCGTCGAGCCAGGTGGTCTCGGGACCCCAGTACACGTCCTCGTCGGCCTCCCAGACGTCGGCACGGCCGCCGGCGAAGCCGAAGGTCTCGAAGCCCATCGTCTCCAGGGCCACGTTGCCCGTGAGGATCATGAGGTCGGCCCAGGAGATGGACTGGCCGTACTTCTTCTTGACCGGCCACAGCAGACGGCGGGCCTTGTCCAGGTTGCCGTTGTCGGGCCAGCTGTTCAGGGGCGCGAAGCGCTGCTGGCCACGGCCGCCACCGCCGCGGCCGTCGCTGATGCGGTAGGTGCCGGCGCTGTGCCAGGCCATCCGGATCATCAGCGGGCCGTAGTTGCCGAAGTCCGCGGGCCACCAGTCCTGCGAGGTGGTCAGCACCTCGGCGATGTCCTGCTTCACGGCCGCCAGGTCGAGGTTCTGGAACGCCTGGGCGTAGTCGAAGGACTCACCGAGCGGGTTCGCGACGACCGGGTCCTTGGCCAGGATCTTCAGGTTCAGGCGCTCGGGCCACCACTGGCGGTTGCCGCCGCCCTGGGTGGGGTGCGCGGCGCGCGTGTGCGCGACCGGGCAGCCACCGGTGCCGTCGGTCTTGGCGTCGGTGACGATTGCGTCGGGGTTCTCAGACATGAGGGTCCTTCCGAACGGGGTGGATCAGGGTGCTGACGTAAGGGCTTGGGGGGTGCAGGCGGTGCACAGGCCCCAGTAGATGACCTCGGCCTCGTCGATCGAGAAGCCGCGGTCGTCCGAAGCTGTGAGACAGGGTGCGTGACCGACGGCACAGTCGACGTCGACGACGGCCCCGCACGAGCGGCAGACCAGGTGATGGTGGTTGTCACCGACCCGCCCCTCGAACCGGGCCGGGCTGCCCGGCGGCTCGATGCGGCGCACGAGACGCGCCGCGGTGAGCGAGTGCAGGGCCTCGTACACGGCCTGGAGGGATATGTGGCCGAGACGGTCGCGCACTCCCGTGGCGATCGCGTCGGCCGGGAGGTGGTCACCGGCCCGGACGGTCTCGAGCAGTGCGACGCGCGCGGCCGTCACCCGCAGGCCGGCACCGCGCAGCTCGTCCGCGGTGTTCGGAGGCTGGGGGGCGGTCATGCGCCCAACCTACCCCCACAAACACGAATGGTTCAAGAAATGGAACTGTTCCAGATTTGTGTCGCGTCGGATCGGGGCGGATCCGGGCGATCGCGGGGTCCGGATACGCTCACAACCGTCTCCTGTTCCGTGTGCGGGCGGTGTAACTCCTGATGAACGGCTTGGGAGACATCCGCGTAATGGGCAGTTCGTACCGTCGACGGAGATCGAACTGTCGAGGTACAGGAGGCGTGCCGGTGGTGCGGACGGTGTGCTCGTACTGCGGTGTGGGCTGCGGCATGGTCCTCGACATCGGCATGGGCCCGGACGGGCGCCGTACGGTCCTCAAGGCGTCCGGTGACAAGGAGCACCCCGCCAACTTCGGAAAGCTGTGCACCAAGGGCGCGACCACCGCCGACATGCTCTCCGCGCCCGGGCGCCTCGCGACCGCCCTGGTGCGGCCCGAGCGCGGCGAGGAACCGGTGCCGGAGCCCGTCGCCGCGGCGATCACCGGGACGGCCCGGCGGCTGCGCGCGATCATCGACGAGCACGGGCCCGACGCGGTCGCCTTCTACGTCTCCGGGCAGATGAGCCTCGAAGCCCAGTACCTGGCGAACAAGCTCGCCAAGGGGTTCGTGCGCACCAACCAGATCGAGTCGAACTCCCGGCTGTGCATGGCGAGCGCCGGCACCGGCTACAAGCTCTCGCTCGGCGCGGACGGTCCGCCCGGCTCCTACCAGGACTTCGACAAGGCCGACCTCTTCTTCGTCATCGGCTCCAACATGGCCGACTGCCACCCCGTCCTCTTCCTGCGGATGATGGAGCGGGTGAAGTCGGCGGGTGCCAAGGTGATCGTCGTGGACCCGCGGCGCACCGCCACCGCCGCGAAGGCCGACCTGTTCCTGCAGATCAAGCCGGGCGCCGACCTCGCGCTGCTGAACGGGCTGCTGCACCTGCTGCACGCGGACGGCCGCATCGACCCCGAGTTCATCGCCGCCCACACCGAGGGCTGGGAGGCGATGCCCGAGTTCCTTGCCGACTACACGCCCGCGGCCGTGGCCGAGATGACGGGCCTCGCCGAGGACGACATCCGGGAGGCGGCGCGGCTCATCGGATCAGCCGGTGAGTGGATGAGCCTGTGGACCATGGGGCTCAACCAGTCCACGCACGGCACCTGGAACACCAACGCCCTGGTCAACCTGCACCTCGCCACCGGCGCCATCTGCCGCCCCGGCAGCGGCCCCTTCTCCCTCACCGGCCAGCCCAACGCCATGGGCGGCCGCGAGATGGGCTACATGGGCCCGGGCCTGCCCGGCCAGCGGTCCGTCCTCGTCGACGACGAGCGGGCCTTCGTGGAGGAGCTGTGGGAGCTGCCGCCGGACACCCTGCGCGCCGACGGCGTCGGTAAGGGCACCGTCGAGATGTTCCAGAAGATGGCCGACGGCGAGATCAAGGCGTGCTGGATCGTCTGCACCAACCCGGTCGCCTCCGTCGCCAACCGCCGCACCGTCATCGAGGGCCTGGAGGCCGCCGAGTTCGTCGTCACCCAGGACGTCTTCGCCGACACCGAGACCAACGCGTACGCCGACGTCGTGCTGCCCGGCGCGCTGTGGACGGAGGGCGAGGGCGTCTTCGTCAACAGCGAGCGCAACCTCACGCTGACCCAGGCGGTGACCGATCCGCCCGGAGAGGCGATGCCGGACTGGCGGATCATCGCCGCCGTCGCGTGCGAGATGGGGTACGAGAAGGGGTTCTCCTACGACAGCGCCGAGGACGTCTTCGAGGAGATCAAGCAGGCCCGGAACCCGAAGACGGGCTGGGACCTGCGCGGAGTCTCCTACGATCGGCTCCGCGCGACGCCGGTGCAGTGGCCGGCCGCGAGCGCGGACGGGCCCGACCGGAACCCGATCCGGTACGTGGGGGAGGACGGCGCGCTGCGGTTCCCCACCGCGAGCGGGCGCGGCGTCTTCTACGCCAGGCCGCACATACCGCCGGCCGAGATGCCGGACGACGACTACCCGTTCGTCCTGAACACCGGGCGGCTCCAGCACCAGTGGCACACGCTGACGAAGACGGCGAAGGTCGCGAAGCTCAACAAGCTGAACCCGGGGCCCTTCGTGGAACTGCATCCGCGGGACGCCGACCTGTTGGGGATCGCGGAGGGGGACTCCGTGGAGGTGGCGTCCCGGCGTGGGCGGGCCGTGCTGCCCGCGGTAGTGACGGATCGGGTGCGGCCGGGCTGCTGCTTCGCGCCCTTCCACTGGAACGACCTCTTCGGGGAGTACCTGAGCGTCAACGCGGTGACGAGCGACGCGGTGGATCCGCTGTCGTTCCAGCCGGAGTTCAAGGTGTGCGCGGTGTCGCTGACCAAGGTGCCGACGCCGGTGACGGTCCGGACGCCTGCGGTGGGGGCGGTGGGTACGCCGGGTGGAGTGACCGCGGGCTCGGGTGACGGGGTGGTCGGTGCCGGTGCCTCCGGCGGGGTGGTGGCTGGTGCGGGTGCGGGTGCGGGTGCGGGTGCGGGCTTCGGTGCGGATGCGGATGGGGATGCCGTGGGGGCCGTGCCCGCCTCGGCGTCTGCTGAGCTTGAAGGTGTCCCCGCCGCCGCGGGCGCAGCGAGTGTCTTCGGCCTCGCTCCCGCGGGGCCGCCCGTCCTCACCGCCCAGGAGCGCCAGTACCTGGTCGGCTTCCTCGCGGGCATACCCGCGGGCGCCCCGGGTGTGCCGGTGCTGCCGCCCGACGCGCCCTTCAGCCCCGAACACGCCCTGTGGGTGAACGGCACACTCGCCGGGATGTACTCACGGGCGGCGCCCATACAGGCGCCGGCCACACAAGCCCCGGCTGCACACCTCCAGGTCACGCAGTCCCCGGGCGGTGTCCGGCACCGTGAGGTCGTCATCCTGTGGGCCTCGCAGACCGGCAACGCCGAGGAGTTCGCCGCCGCCACCGCGGATCGGCTCACCACCGTCGGTCACAGCGCATCCCTGGTCGGCATGGACCAGGCCGACCTCGGCACGCTGCCGCCCGGCGCCGACCTGCTGCTGATCACCAGCACCTTCGGCGACGGCGACGCCCCCGACAACGGCAGCGGCTTCTGGGACACCCTGGCCGACCCCGGCACCCCCCGCCTGGAGGGACGGCGGTACGCGGTGCTGGCCTTCGGTGACTCGTCCTACGGCGACTTCTGCGGGCACGGCCGCCGTCTCGACCAGCGGCTCGACGAGCTGGGCGCGCTGCGGCTGGCGCCGCGCACCGACTGTGAGCCGGACTTCGAGGACGCGGCACACGGATGGCTGGACGAGGTCCTGACGGCGCTGTCCGGCACCCCGGCCGCCGACGCCGCGACCCCGCTCCCGGCGGCCCCGGCCCCGCTCCCGGCGGCCCCGGCCCCCACCGTGATCCGGGCGGCCCCCGTCGCGGTGCCGCCCCGTGCGAGGAAACCGGCCTCCGTCCTCGCCCGCCTCACCGGCAACCGCCTGCTGAGCCTGCCGGGCGCCGGCAAGGAGGTCCGCAGGTTCACCTTCGACACCCGGGACAGCGGGACCCCGCTCCTGTACGAGGCGGGCGACGCCCTCGGCATCCGGCCGCTCAACTCCGCGGACCTGGTGGAGGAGTGGCTGGCGGTCACCGGCCTGGACGCCGGGGCCGTGGTCGACGTGAACGGCGTCGGCGAGATCCCCGTCGCCGAGGCGTTCCTGCGCCACCTCGACCTCACCGGAATCACCCCGGGACTGCTCCGGTTCGTCGCCGAACGCACCCGTGACCCAAGGGAGTTGAAGAAGCTCCTGCGCCCGGACAACAAGGACGAGCTGGCCAAGTGGGCCTGGGGCCGGCAGGCCGTGGACGTCATCACGGAGTACGGCGTGACGGCCGGCCCGCAGGACTGGGCGAAGACGCTCGGACGCCTCCAGCCGCGGCTGTACTCCATATCGTCCAGCCCGCTGACCGACCCCCACCTGGTCTCCCTCACCGTCTCCGTCGTGCGCTACGAGAACCTGCACGGCAGGCCCAGGCAGGGAGTCTGCTCGCCCTTCCTCGCCGATGCCGCCGCGGACACCCCGGTGCCGGTCCACGTGCAGCGCTCCCCGCACTTCCGGCCGCCGGCCGACTCCGCCACACCCATGGTCATGGTCGGCCCCGGCACCGGCGTCGCGCCCTTCGTCGGTTTCCTGGAGCAGCGCCGCGCCCTCGGCCACCGCGGCCCGAACTGGCTGTTCTTCGGCGAACAGCACAGGGCGACCGACTTCTACTACGAGGACGAACTGACCGGCTTCCTCGCCGACGGCACGCTCTCCCGCCTGGACACCGCCTTCTCCCGCGACCAGCGCGCCAAGGTCTACGTCCAGGACCGGATGCGGGAACACGGGCCGCTGGTGTGGTCGTGGCTCCAGGACGGCGCCCACTTCTACGTGTGCGGCGACGCCTCCCGCATGGCGAAGGACGTCGACGAGGCGCTCAGGGACATCGCGGTCCTGCACGGCGGCCTCGACCGGGCGGGCGCGGCGGCCTACGTGAAGCAACTCGCCGCCGAGAAGCGCTATGTGCGTGACATCTACTGACCGAACCCGTGGGCGGGGTCCCACCCACACGTGGGAGTATCTGTCGCCATGAGGGCGTCCCCTGCGGTCCGGAGCCTGCGCGCGGCGGTGTTCGCCGCGCTCTGTGTGCTGCTGGCCTCCGGGGGACACACACTGGCGACCGGGACGGCGCCGCCGGTGTGGGCGCAGGTCGCCGGATTCGCGCCGGTGTTCGCGGCCGGCTGGCTGCTCGGCGGCCGGGAGCGGTCGCTCGGTGCCATCGGCGCGGCGACCCTCACCTCCCAGGGCGGACTGCACCTGGCCTTCGGCGCGGCACGACCGCACACGGTGATGGTCATGCACGGCATGCGCATGTCCCACTCGGACGTGCACGCCCTGACCCCGCACGCCACCGCGGCCCACGTCTCGGCCGCCGTCCTGCTGACCTGGTGGCTGCGGCGCGGCGAGGCCGCCCTGTGGTCGCTCCTGCGCCGGGCCGTCGCCCTCGTCCCCGGGCTCGTTGCCTGGTGGCGCGGGTACGGCGAGTCCCTCGCACCGGGCTCGGTGCGGCCGGTCACCGAGCAGAGCCCCCGGACACTCCGCCGCCTCCTGCTGCGGCACTCGGTCCACCGACGCGGACCGCCCACCTGGATCCCGTACGCGATCTGACCCCTACACCCCTTTGCTTCGGTACGGAGATCCCTCACCCATGTCCTCAGCACACACCTTCCTGCGTCGCGCCGGCCTCGGCAGCGCGCTCGCCGCCGCCACCGTCCTCACCGCCGCGGGCGTCGCCTCCGCGCACGTCACCGTCCACCCCGACAGGTACGCCAAGGGCGCCACCGACGGCGTGCTGACCTTCCGCGTGCCCGACGAGAGCGACACCGCGAGCACCACGAAGGTCCAGCTGTTCCTGCCCACCGACCACCCCCTGCTGGGCGCGCTCGTCTCCCCGCACGACGGCTGGACCGCCAAGGTCACCGACACCAAGCTCAAGACGCCGGTCAAGACGGACGACGGCACGATCACCGACGCGGTCTCCGAGATCACCTGGACCGGCGGGAAGATCGCCCCCGGCCACTACGAGGACTTCGACGTCGCCTTCGGCCAACTGCCCGACGACACCGCCCAGCTGGCCTTCAAGACGCTTCAGACCTACTCGGACGGCAAGGTCGTCCGCTGGATCGAGGAGGCCGCGTCGGGCGACGACGAGCCGGAGAACCCGGCGCCGGTCCTCAAGCTCACGGCGGCCGCCACCACCTCCAAGAAGGCGTCGCAGACCCCGGCCGCCACCACGAAGGCCTCGGTGAGCGACTCCACCGCGCGCGGCCTCGGCATCGCCGGACTGGTCGTCGGCGTGCTCGGCCTCGCGGCCGGGGCCTTCGCCGTCGTACGGAGCCGCCGTACGCAGTGAGGAAGTAGCTGTGGATTTCCGTACCCACAGGTGACTTCCGGTGCCGGGATGGAAGGATGAGGCGCCATGACAGCAGGGTGGGGTTCGCGCACGGTACGGGCCGCGGTGTTCGCGGCCGTCTGTGTGCTGCTCGCCGCCCTGGGCCACGTCCTCATGTCCGGCGTCCATGTGCCGGGCTGGACACTGGCAGCCGCCCTGGTCGTGACCGGGTGCGCGGGCTGGTGTCTGGCCGGCCGTGAACGCGGGCTGCCGCTGATCGTGGCCGTCGTCGTCGCCGCCCAGACGGCCCTCCACTCGGCGTTCTCCTTCGCACAGCCCACACCGGCGGCGCAGGACATGGGCGCGATGCACATGGAGTCCATGCACACGAACGGCATGGACTCCATGGACGCGGCTCAGGTGGGGGCCTCGTCAGGAGTCGGCGCGCTCGCGTACTGGCTGCCCTTCGGCATGTACGCCGCCCATCTGCTCGCCGCGCTCCTCACCGGTCTCTGGCTGGCGTACGGCGAGCGGGCCGCGTTCCGCATCCTGCGGGCCGTGGCCGGATGGCTGGTCGCCCCGCTGCGGCTGCTGCTCGCCCTGCCCGCCACCCCGCACCGCCCGCGTCTGCGGGTGCGCCGCGCCCGTCCCACGCGGGGGCCGCGGCTTCTCCTTCTCGACCACGCGATCACCCATCGCGGTCCGCCCCTGGGGACGGCTGTCGCCTGACGACAGCCGGCAATCCGAGGCCGCCCCTGTGCGCCTCGGCCCGGTCGTACGCCCACGTATGTGCTCCGCGCACATGTGGTCGCCGCACGGCCGCACCCCTTTCACCGGACCGCCGCGCAGCTGTGTGCACCTGACTTCACGGCGGCAGTCCGGATCACGGCTGACCCGAGAAGGACACCTGGTGATCACTTCCACCCTGCCCGCCCCGGCCGACCTCCGGCGTAAACGGGAGGCCGCCGACGCCTCCGCAACGGCCTGGGCGCTCGCCGCCCGCGCCGGTGACGCGGATGCCGTCGACCACTTCGTACGTGCCCTGCACCGTGACGTCCTGCGTGTCGTCTCCTATCTGTGCGCCGACCCCCAGGCCGTGGACGACCTCGTCCAGGACACGTTTCTGCGGGCGCTCGGCAGTCTGCACCGGTTCGAGGGCCGGTCCTCGGCACGGGTCTGGTTGCTGGCCATCGCCCGCCGGGCGGTGACCGACGGTTTCCGGCACGCCGCCGCTCGGCCCCGCCGGTACGACGGTTCGGATTGGCAGGACGCGGTCGAGCGTGCTCAGCCGCGGGGCGTTCCCGGCTTCGACGACGGGATAGCGCTGCTTGATCTGTTGGGGGCGTTGTCCGATGAGCGGCGGGAGGCGTTCGTGCTCACGCAGATGCTGGGGCTGTCGTACGAGGAGGCGGCTGTGGTGAGTGGGTGCCCGGTGGGGACGGTTCGGTCTCGGGTGGCGCGGGCCAGGGCGGCGCTGATGGAACTGGTGGTGTGAGGGCGCCGAGGCGGGTGCGCTGATGGAACCGGCGGTGTGAGGGCGCCGAGGCGGGTGCCTCGGTTTGTCGTCTCGCGGGTGCGGCGGCGTCGTGGCTGGTAGCGCCCACGCGGCGGAGCCGCATATCGACACAGCCCCGCGCCCGTTGGTTCACTGACCGTTTGTTCTGGAGGTACCGAAGCGGACCTCGGCGTCGGCCCGCCCGCACAGCGCGCGTTCCAGGGTTGCCGTGTCCGTAACGGGCAGTCGGAGCTCCCTCAACCTCTCCTCCGGAGTCGGCGCGGATACCGGCCGGGTGCCCGCCACCGCCCCACGGTGACTACTCCGGCCTCGCCTCCACGGCGAGGTCCGGCATCAGCGCGCACAGCGCCATGCGCTGGTCGGGCCCCATGAAGCGGGCCAGTGCCTCCTTGACCGTCGCGGCGAGGGCGTCCGAGGACTCCTGCAGCAGGAGTCGGCCCTTGTCGGTGAGGGTCACCTCGACGCCCCGCTTGTCGCCACACACCGACGTGCGGGTGACGAGGCCGGCGTGCTGGAGGCAGGCGATCTGGTAGGTGAGCCGGGTCTTGGGGCGGCCGAGGAGTTCCGCGATCTTCGTCATGCGCACACCGGCCGCGGGCCGTGCGCCCAGCAGGCACAGCACCAGGAACTCGTCGTGGGAGACGCCCAGCCGTTCCTTGACGACGGAGCGCAGTTCCTGCTCCACGGCGCCCGTCGCGGCCAGCAGCAGCATCCAGGCGTGCAGCTCGGGCGGCAGGATCCCGTCGGACAGGGAGGGACATTCGGACTGGTCGGCCATAAATTCCAGTGTAACTGTTGTTCAAATTTGGAGTATGGGCTAGCTTGATGTCATCCAAATTTGGACTACAGAATTTCAGAAGTCCATGAGCGCCCCCCGGCGTCCCCCGCACGTCCCCAGGAGTGAGAGACCATGACCGTCGCCGTCGAAACCGGAACCTGGCAGCTCGACCGGACCGCCACCACCGTCGCCCTGAAGCACAAGACGATGTGGGGCCTGGTCACGGTGAAGGGCGCCTTCACCACCGTGGACGGTCAGGGCGAGGTCCGGTCCGACGGATCCGCCGTCGGCACCCTGACCCTCGACCCCGCCTCCCTCGACACCAAGAACGCCAAGCGTGACGAGCACCTGCGCGGGGCCGACTTCTTCGACGTCGCGAACCACCCCGAGATCACCTTCGCGGTGCGCAGCGCCGAGCTGCGGGACGGCGACCAGGTGCATGTGATCGGCCAGCTCACCGTGCGCGGCATCAGCCGCCCCCAGTCCCTCACCGCACAGCTCACCGACGCGAGCGCCGACGCGGTCACGCTGAACGCCGAGTTCTCGGTGGACCGCGACCACTTCGGCCTGAGCTGGAACCAGCTGGGCATGATCCGCGGCCTGACCACGGTCACCGCCGCGCTCCGCTTCACGCGGTCCGCGGCCTGACCCGTCAGGTCGTCGGCAACGTGACCCAGGCGCTCGACAGCGTCTGCGGCGAGGACGTGAACACCCGGATCCGGACCCGCTGACCCGGCTTCGGCAGGGCGTACGTCCCCTCGGGCGGCCGCAGTTCATAGGTGGCCGTCGCATGGGCGGCCAGCGTGCGCGGCCCCCGCAGGACCGAGAAGTACGGGTACATGCCCTGGCCCCGCGTCAGCGTGAAGTGGGGGGTCAGGGCGTCGTCGTCGGTGTTGGTGACGCGGAGGGTCAGCCGGGAGAGCGTACGGGAGTCGTGGTGCAGCGCGGTGACCTCCATGCGCAGGGGCGGTGAGCCGGTGGCAGCCAGCACCGCGCTCACCAGCGCAGGACTCAGCAGCAAGGCGGCCGCGGCGATCCGCGCGGGGCGCCGGTGCGGACCACCGAGCCGGCCGGTGAACGGCTGCCAGGCCCCGGAGAACTCGGACGCGGGCGCGGTGACCGCAGCCGCGAGCCACAGCGGGGTCATCATCAGGTAGTAGCCGTCCTGCGAACGGGTCGCCAGATAGAACGCCAGCCACGGCAGCACGGTCGCCGCCGGACCCAGCCGGCGCACGAACAGCACGAACAGCGCCAGCAGACCGGCGAGCAGCAGCAGGCTCGCGTACCCGTACCAGTCGAGCCGGTCGCTGCCGTCCGTGAGATACAGCGACACGCCCACCAGGCCCTGCCCGTGCAGCACCGCGCCCTGGATCAGCGGCAGCGCGATCCCCTTGAACCACGCGACCGGCTGGCTCACGACGAAATACGTGTTGATCAGCAGCCATACGGTCATGGCGACCCCGGCGAGCCGCAGCACCACCAGACCCGCCGCACGTCTGCCGAGCTCCCCGCGCCGCACGGCGTAGATCCCGGCGACGAGGAACGGCGCCAGGAACCACGGCAGTTGCTGGGCCGCGCACGCCGCGCCCAGACAGGCGGCCTGCGCCACCCCGGCCGCCCCCAGCCGCCCGCCCCGCCCGATCCGGGGCCAGCGCACCACCACCGGCACCAGCAGGGCCAGCGCCAGGATCGCCGGGTAGCCGAGCCTGCCGTACATGGGAATCATCGAGAACCCCAGGCACGCCATGGTCGCCGCCGACCGCCACGGCACGGGCAGCAGCCGCCACAGCACGACCGTGCCGACGAGCAGCGCGCCGGTGCTCATCGCTATGGCGGGCAGGCCACCGTGCCCGAGCCACAACAGGGGCGCGGTCAACAGCGGGGCGAGCGGGGGATAGCCGTACGTGTAGTCGTAGCCGCCCGTGACGGTCGGGGTCAGCGCGATGCCGTGGCCGCCGAACAGCCAGGGCCAGGGGTGGCCGTAGACGCCGTGTCCTGCGACCAGGTCGCGGGCCGCCTGGGCGGTGAGGACGGACTCGTCGGAGCCGCGGTGGAACAGGACGAACGTGCACAGGGCGAGGGTCAGCCCGGTCACCAGCACGCACAGATCCACGCGCGCCAGGGACCGCCGACCGCGTACCACCAGGGCCAGGACGCCACAGACGAGGATCGAGGCGTAGCAGACGGAGATCAGCATCGCCACGGCAGGACGGTGGGTGGCCGCCTGTGTCCAGACCTCGCGGGTGCCGATGAACAGACTGACGTCCGCGAGCAGCGTCAGGACGCGATGCCACTGCGTGGGGGGTTCCGGGGCGGCGGTCACCGTCGGCTGGGTCCGCCGGCCGGGCGCCGACAGCTGGGTATCCGTCAGGAGCACGGCACCGGACGCTAACCGGGCCCGGTGAGGGGCATGCCGCCGGAGGCCTAGAGTCCGGTGTGAGCCCGGTAAGACCCTTTCGTCATGGTGGGTGGCGGCACTATGTGGCCGTCGATGCGTCGCACACCGTGTCGCTGTTGGGCCGAACGGGTGACTTGGCGTAAGAATGGCTGGTGCAGGCATGGAAAAAAGCGAGTCGGAGCGGGGGAGCCGGTGAACAGGTACGACGTCACCGATGAACAGTGGGAAGGGCTCGCCCAGGTCGTTCCGCTGCGCGGGCGGGACGCGTGGCCGTCGGCGGTCGACCATCGGTCCGTACCGGAGGCGGAGACCGAGGCCCGGCGCCGTTTCGTCGTCCTGCGGATCAATGTCTTCGCGGACGCCCGCGAGGTCGCCGAGACGCTCATGGCGGGCATCCCCGTCCTGCTGGACCTCACCGCCGCAGAGGCGGACGTCGCCAAGCGGGTTCTCGACTTCAGCACAGGCGTCGTGTTCGGACTGGCGAGCGGTATGCACCGGGTGGACCGCAACGTGTTCCTGCTGACACCGGCCGGAACCGAGGTGACGGGGCTGATGGAGGGAGCCGGGATGCCGGGGTCCTGAGCCCCGGACGGTTCGCTCGATCGTAGGAAGGCCACGAGGCAGGAACGGTTCGCCCGCCGGCGGAGTCCTACGGTCCGGATATGCGTGTACCCCCCACATCCCCCACGTCACCGACGCCCCCGACGTCCTCCACGTCCTCCGTCGTCCCGCCCCAGTCGGCTCCTCCGCTCACGGAGCGGTCACCGGGCGGTGAGCGCCGTCCCGGCCGGCCCTGTCTCACCGAACTCCGGCTGTCCGCGTACGCCGCGCACCGGCGGGCCGGGTTACCGCTCGGGCCGCTGACCCTGTTCGCAGGACCCAGCGGCGGCGGCAAGACGAGCGCGCTCAGGGCGTACGAGGCCCTCGCGCGGCTCGGCGGCGGCGCGAGCCTCGCCGAGGTGTTCCCCGACCCCGTCGCCTGCGTCCCGGACCGGGCCCGCCCCGACGCGCAGCGCCGCCGCGGCTTCCGGATCGGCTGCACGGCCGACGGACCCGAGGGACCGGTCCGCCTCGACGTCGCCGTCCAGGCCGAGCCCGAACTGCGCATCGTGGGCGAGCGGTTGACGTCCGGCGGGGTCGTCCTCCTGGAGACCGCCCTGCGCGACCCCTCCCGCCGGACCGTGCAGGCCGCCTGGCACACCGCGGGGGCCGCCCCGGTCACCCGGGCCCCGCTCCCGGACGACCGACTCGGCACCGCGCTTCTTCCGCTGCGCGTGGCCGGCAAGACGGACGGACAGCGGAGCGTCCTCGCCGCCGCCGAACAGATGGTCGTCGCCCTGCGCTCCGTCTTCGGCTGCGATCCACGGCCCGGACGCATGCGGCTGCCCGTCCCGGCCGGCTCCGGACGGCTGCTCGGCGGCTGCGACAACCTCGCCGACGTCCTGTGGCGCACCCGCGCGGAGTGCGGCCGACGGCACGCGCAACTCGTCGCCGCGGTGCGCGCCGGGTGCGCGGGGCCCGTCACCGACGTCCTCGCCGAACCGCTGCTCACCGGAACGGTCCGGGCGCTGCTCGACCGCGGGGACGGCAGCCGTACGGAGCTGAAGCGGCTCGGCGACGGCGAGTTGAGGTACCTCGCCCTCGCGCTGGTGCTGCTCACCGGGCCCGGCGTGCTGGAGGTCGACCCGGCTGGTGAGGTGCCCGCGGCGATGCAGACGCTCACCGTGCTCGCCGACAACCTCGACCGCGGACTGGACGTACGGCAGCGGGCCGAACTGCTGCGACTGGCAGTGCGGATGTGTGAGCGCGGGCACATCCGGCTGGTCGGCGCGGTGAGCGACGCCTCGTGGGCGGCCGGGACGGAGGGCGTCACGGTGGTACACCTGGAGCCGTGACAGAACCTCTTGACGTGGCGAAACTGCAGCGCAGGCTGGCCGAGTTCGCGGCGGCCCGCAACTGGCAGCCCTATCACACCCCCAAGAACCTCGTCGCCGCGCTCAGCGTGGAGGCCTCCGAACTGGTGGAGATCTTCCAGTGGTTGACGCCCGAGGAGTCGGCGCGCGTCATGGACGACCCCGACACCGCGCACCGCGTCAAGGACGAGGTCGCCGACGTGCTCGCGTATCTGCTCCAGCTCTGCGGGGCGCTCGGCGTCGATCCGCTGGCGGCGCTCGACGCGAAGATCGACCGGAACGAGCGGAGGTTTCCGGTGCCGTAAGGAGTGGTCCAGTCCTCTTTCACTCTCCGTGATGAACGGGTGGTCTGAAATCGATTTGTTGTCCACAAATTTCCGCCTACCTCTGGCTTTTCGTTCCGAGCGACCTCACTCTGGGTAGTGAACAAGGGAGTTCGGGCGGACGTGCCGGGGGCGCGTCGCGACAGACGGGGGCAGCCGATGGACGCGGTGCGGCTCATCGTGACGAGCAGGCGTGCCCTGGCCGGGAGCGGCGAGGCGCCTCAGGTCATGGCCGAGGTGTGGCAGGCGCAGGCCCTGGCCCAGGCGATAGGGAGTCGCCTCGCGGTCGCCGGACCACCGGAACTCCGCGGCGAGGCCCTCGGGTTGACCGAGCTCGCGGGCCGTGGCTGCGGTGTCCTGGACCGCCCCGACATCGCCCTGGCGGAGTTGCGGGCCGCCCAGCTCACCGACCTGGGCGACGCCCGCCAGGCCCTGCTCTACCTCGGCGGCCTCCTCGGCGAGGTGGGCATCGCCCTGGTCAGCCTCGCCTGCGCGGCGGACGACGAGACGACGTACTGGCAGTGCATGGAGGCGATCGACGCAGCGGACGAGTCGCGGGACCGGGTCCTGGAGATGCTGCGAAGACTGGCGGACCGGGGGGAGGTGGCGGTGGAACGGGAGGCGGGGTGAACCTTCGGCCGCGGGCCTGGCGGGGGCGGGGTGGGTTTTCGGTCCTGGGCCTGGCCGGGGGTGGGGCGGGTTTTCGGCCGCGGGGCTGGCCGGGGGCGGGGTTTTCGGTCCTGGGCCTGGCGGGGGGCGGGGTGAGGATTCGGTCCTGAGCCTGGCTGGGCCGGGCCGGGGTGAGTATGCGGCCGCAGGCGTGGCCGGGGGGTGCGTTTTCCGGTCCTGGGTCTGGTGAGAGGCGGGTGAGTTGTCGGCCGCGGGCCTGGCGGGGTGCGTGGTGCGTCTTCGTCCTGGGCCTGGCGGAGGTGGGGTGAGCTTTCAGCCGCGGGGGCTCGGTGGGGGCCGGCCGCGCCCCGACCGGGCCGCTCATGCCACAGCCCCACGCCCCTGACTGGGCACAACTGGGCATGCTCCGACTGCACCCACTCAGGGGCGCGGGGAACTGCGCGACCAGCCCCCACCGGACCGCACCCGGCGGCCCCTCATCGGCCCGCGCCCGGCGAACCCCCACCGGGCCCCACCCCGCCGAAACCCTCGGGGCTGTACCCGACGGACCTTCACCGGCTCGCGCCCGGCGGCTCCTCATCGGGCGCGGCCGGCGAACCCCCGCAGGGCCGCACCCGGCCGACCCTCACGGGGCTGTGCCCGACCGACCCTCACGGGGCTGTACCCGGCGGACCCCACCGCCCCCCCCGGGTGACCGCACCCTCAGACGGCCTCCTCCTCGCCGACCCCCCGCCCCGCCGAACCCCCCGCAGACTGAAGATCCGCATCCAACGCCGACAGATCCGCGTTCAGCGACGCCATCAACTCCTCCATCTGCTGCAGCAACCCCTTCGGCTGCCCGGACAGCGGCAAGGTTTCCTCGGACATGACGGCCTCCTCGGCCCAAGTACCCCGACGGCGGGGCCGACGCGGGTAACGGATGACGCACCGGCGACGACAAGCCGGCTCCGCCCGAGCCAACGATCACCAAAGGGCCCGGTCACTGGCACGGTCACCCCTCCCGCACACCGTTGACGAATTTTCACCCGCCCGGGGACCACTGAGGTCACAGGGACCGCTGCGACCACCGTTCACCCCTGCGTGCAGGATGGAGACATGGATCTCCGCATCTTCACCGAGCCCCAGCAGGGCGCGAGCTACGACACCCTCCTCACCGTCGCCAAGGCCACGGAGGACCTCGGTTTCGACGCCTTCTTCCGCTCCGACCACTACCTCCGCATGGGCGACGCCGACGGTCTCCCCGGCCCCACCGACGCCTGGATCACCCTCGCCGGCCTGGCCCGCGAGACCAAGCGCATCCGCCTCGGCACCCTGATGACCGCCGCCACCTTCCGGCTGCCCGGCGTCCTCGCCATCCAGGTCGCCCAGGTCGACCAGATGTCCGGCGGCCGAGTCGAACTGGGCCTGGGCGCAGGCTGGTTCGAGGAAGAGCACGCGGCGTACGGCATCCCGTTCCCGAAGGAGAAGTTCCCCCGCCTGGAGGAGCAGCTGGAGATCGTCACCGGCCTGTGGGCCACGGAGCCCGGCGAGACCTTCGACTTCCACGGCGAGCACTACGACCTCAGCAAGTCACCCGCGCTCCCCAAGCCCGCCCAGGACAAGATCCCCGTACTGATCGGCGGCCACGGCGCGACCCGCACCCCGCGCCTTGCCGCGCGCTACGCCGACGAGTTCAACATGCCGTTCGGCTCGGTCGAGGACAGCGAGGCCCAGTTCGGCCGGGTCCGCGCCGCCGCTCAGGAGGCGGGCCGCGCGGCCGACGCGATCACCTTCTCCAACGCCCTCGTCGTCTGCGTCGGCAAGGACGACCGGGAGGTCGCCCGTCGTGCCGCGGCGATCGGCCGCGAGGTCGACGAGCTCAGGACCAACGGCCTGGCCGGCACCCCCGCCGAGGTCGTCGACAAGATCGGCCGCTACGCCGCCGTGGGCTCGCGCCGGATGTACCTCCAGGTCCTCGACCTCGACGACCTGGACCACCTGGAGCTGATCTCCGCCCAGGTCCAGTCGCAGCTGTCGTAACGCACGTACGACGGCGACGGCGACAGGTTCACCGTCCGGCGGGTTCGAGCCATGTGTGTGCTCCGATCCGCCGGACCGGCCGTCACGGCTCGTCGCTCACCGCTTCGGTGCCGAGCCCCTGGTGAAAAAACCCCGGGTGCCGGCGATGTCTGGTCGGTACGGTGTGCGTATTCGCAGTTCAGACCAGTACTCCCACCGTTCTGAGGCCAGTCAACGTGTTCCTGACCCTCACCACCACCGGCACCCCCGAGCGCCCCGCCACCGACCTCGGCTTCCTGCTGCACAAGCACCCCGGGAAGGCGCAGGCGTTCTCCACGTCCTACGGCACCGCGCACGTCCTGTATCCCGAGGCGGACGATCAGCGGTGCACGGCGGCGCTGTTGCTGGAGGTCGACGCGGTGGCGCTGGTCAGGCGCGGCAAGGGCAAGGGCCGCGGCGGCGCCCCCGACGCGGCCCTCGCGCAGTACGTCAACGACCGCCCGTACGCGGCCTCTTCGCTGCTCGCGGTGGCGCTGAGCGCGGTGTTCTCCAGCGCGATGCGCGGAGTGTGCAGCGCCAGGCCCGAACTCCCGGGACAGGCAAGGCCGTTGCGCATCGAGGTGCCGGCGCTCCCGGCCCGCGGTGGTCCGGAACTCGTACGGCGCCTCTTCGAACCGCTCGGCTGGACGGTGACCGCCGAACCGGTCGCGCTGGACACCGAGTTCCCGGAGTGGGGCGACTCGCGCTACGTCCGCCTCGAACTGGAGTCCACACAGCTCACCGTCGCCGAGGCGCTGCGCCATCTGTACGTCCTCCTGCCGGTCCTCGACGACGCCAAGCACTACTGGGTGGCCCCCGACGAGGTCGACAAGCTGCTCAGGGCCGGTGAGGGCTGGCTGCCCGAGCACCCGGAGCAGAAGCTGATCACCAGCCGTTACCTGTCCCGCCGCTGGTCGCTGACGCGCGAGGCGATGGAACGTCTCGAACTGGTGCGGCTCGCCGAGACCGACGACAGCGAGGTCGAGGACATCGACAACGCCGTCGAGGCGGAGACCGAGACCGAGGACAAGCCCACCCCGCTCGCCGTGCAGCGACGGGACGCGATCATCGAGGCCCTGCGCACCTCCGGTGCCACCCGTGTCCTCGACCTCGGCTGCGGACAGGGCCAGTTGGTGCAGGCACTGCTCAAGGACCCGAAGTTCACCGAGATCGTCGGCGTCGACGTGTCGGTGCGAGCGCTCACCATCGCCTCGCGTCGGCTGAAGCTGGACCGCATGGGGGAGCGGATGGCCTCCCGCGTCCAGCTCTTCCAGGGCTCGCTGGCGTACACCGACAAGCGGCTCAAGGGGTACGACGCCGCCGTGCTCAGCGAGGTGATCGAGCACCTGGACCTGCCCCGGCTGCCCGCCCTGGAGTACGCGGTGTTCGGCGCGGCCCGCCCCCGGACGGTCCTGGTGACCACCCCGAACGTCGAGTACAACGTCCGCTGGGAGAGCCTCCCGGCCGGGCATGTCCGGCACGGCGACCACCGCTTCGAGTGGACGCGTGCGGAGTTCCGGGCGTGGGCGTCGGCGGTGGCCGAACGGCACGGGTACGACGTGGAGTTCACACCGGTGGGGCCGGACGACCCCGAGGTGGGCCCGCCCACCCAGATGGCCGTGTTCGGCATGAAGTCCGAGACGAACCAGAAAACCGAGACGACCCACAAGACCCGGACGACCGAGAAGGAGGCGAAGGTCGCATGAGCGAGACACCTACCAAGGGACGGGTGCTCCCCGTCACCGACCTCTCCCTCGTCGTCCTCGTGGGCGCCTCCGGCTCGGGCAAGTCCACGTTCGCCCGCAGGCACTTCAAGCCGACCGAGGTCATCTCCTCGGACTTCTGCCGGGGCCTGGTCTCCGACGACGAGAACGACCAGGGCGCGACCAAGGACGCCTTCGACGTCCTGCACTACATCGCGGGCAAGCGCCTTGCCGCCGGCCGCCGCACGGTCGTCGACGCGACCAGCGTGCAGTCGGACTCCCGACGGCAGTTGATCGACCTGGCGAAGCAGTACGACGTCCTGCCGATCGCCATCGTGCTCGACGTGCCCGAGGAGGTGTGCGCCGCGCGCAACGCGGACCGTACCGACCGGGCCGACATGCCGATCCGGGTGATCAAGCGCCACATCCGCGAACTGAGGCGTTCCGTGCGTCACTTGGAGCGCGAGGGCTTCCGCAAGGTGCACGTCCTGCGCGGGGTGACGGACATCGAGAACGCCACCGTCGTCACCGAGAAGCGCTTCAACGACCTGACCCACCTCACCGGTCCCTTCGACATCGTCGGCGACATCCACGGCTGTGTCGCCGAACTGGAGAGCCTGCTCGGCAAGTTGGGCTACGCCGACGGCGTCCACCCCGAGGGCCGTACCGCGGTCTTCGTCGGCGACCTCGTCGACCGCGGCCCGGACAGCCCCGGCGTGCTGCGCCGCGTGATGTCCATGGTCGGGTCCGGCAACGCCCTGTGCGTGCCGGGCAACCACGAGAACAAGTACGGCCGTCATCTGAAGGGCCGCAAGGTCCAGCACACCCACGGCCTGGCCGAGACCATCGAGCAGATGGAGTCGGTGTCGGACGAGTTCCGGGCCGAGGTGCGGGAGTTCATCGACGGGCTCGTCAGCCACTACGTCCTCGACGGCGGCCGCCTGGTCGTCTGCCACGCCGGTCTGCCGGAGAAGTACCACGGCCGTACCTCGGGGCGGGTCCGCTCGCACGCGCTGTACGGCGACACCACCGGTGAGACCGACGAGTTCGGGCTGCCGGTGCGCTATCCGTGGGCGGAGGACTACCGGGGCCGGGCCGCCGTCGTCTACGGCCACACCCCGGTCCCGGAGGCGACCTGGCTCAACAACACCATCTGCCTCGACACCGGCGCCGTCTTCGGCGGCAAGCTCACCGCGCTGCGCTGGCCGGAGCGGGAGCTGGTCGACGTACCGGCGGAACGGGTCTGGTACGAGCCGGTCAAGCCGCTGAGGTCGGAGGCTCCCGGCGGGCACGACGGCCGGCCGCTCGACCTGGCCGACGTGCACGGCCGCAGGGCCGTGGAGACCCGGCTCGCGGGCCGGGTCGCGGTCCGCGAGGAGAACGCGGCGGCGGCACTGGAGGTCATGAGCCGCTTCGCGGTGGACCCGCGGCTGCTGCCGTACCTTCCGCCGACGATGGCCCCCACCGCGACCAGCCGTGTCGAGGGCTACCTGGAGCACCCGGCCGAGGCGTTCGCGCAGTACGCCGAGGACGGTGTCGCACGGGTCGTGTGCGAGGAGAAGCACATGGGCTCGCGGGCGGTGGCGCTGGTGTGCAGGGACGCGGAGGCGGCCCGCAAGCACTTCGGAGTGGACGGTCCGACCGGCTCGCTGTACACGCGCACCGGCCGCCCGTTCTTCGACGACGAGTCGGTGACGGAGGCGATCCTCGACCGCCTGCGCACGGCGATCGACGCGGCCGGCCTGTGGGCCGAACTCGACACCGACTGGCTGCTGTTGGACGCCGAGCTGATGCCGTGGTCGCTGAAGGCGTCCGGCCTGCTGCGGTCGCAGTACGCGGCCGTCGGCGCCGCGTCCGGTGCGGTGTTCCCGGGAGCGCTGGCCGCGCTCCGGGGTGCGGCGGACCGGGGCGTCGACGTCGGCGACCTGCTGGCCCGCCAGCGTGAACGGGCCGACGCGGCAGGCGCGTTCACCGACGCGTACCGCCGCTACTGCTGGACCACCGACGGTCTGGACGGCGTCCGCCTGGCACCGTTCCAGGTCCTCGCCGTCCAGGGCCGCAGCCTCGCCGCGCTCCCGCACGACGAGCAACTGGCCCTGCTGGACCGCCTGGTGGAGCACGACGGCACCGGCCTGCTCCAGTCCACCCGACGCCTCTACGTCGACACCGGTGACCCGGAGTCGGTGCGGGCGGGCGTCGACTGGTGGCTGGAGATGACCGGCCGCGGCGGCGAGGGCATGGTCGTCAAGCCGCTCGGCGCGGTGGTCCGCAGCACGCAGGGACGTCTGGTGCAGCCCGGCATCAAGTGCCGGGGCCGGGAGTACCTGCGGATCATCTACGGCCCCGAGTACACCCGGCCGGACAACCTCGACCGGCTGCGCAAGAGGTTCCTCAACCACAAGCGCTCCCTCGCGATCCGGGAGTACGCGCTCGGCCTGGAGGCGCTGGACCGCCTCGCCGAGGGCGAGCCGCTGTGGCGGGTGCACGAGGCGGTGTTCGGGGTGCTGGCTCTGGAGTCGGAGCCGGTGGACCCGCGGCTGTGAGCCCGCGGCCCGGGGGGGGGGGAGGGGGGGGGGGGGGGGAGGGAAAAAAGCCCCACCCCCCCCCCAACAAACCCCCCCCACCACCCCCCCCCCCCCCCCCCCCTCCCCCCCGCCCCCCCCCCCCCCCCGGGCCACGGGCCGCGCCCTCACCCCACCAGCCGCAACCGCTCCCGGCAGATCCCCACGTCCACCGTCTGTCCCCAGGTCAGCTCCACCGCGTCCGTCTCCATCCCGTCCCCGAAGGCGATGAGCCGTTCGGACTCGACGGTGAGACGCAGGCGGGTGGGGGCGGGGAGTTCGCCGGCGGTCAGGGAGGTCCCGGTGGCCGGGGACGGCCAGGCCTCCCGGACGAACCACAGCAGGCGGTCCTCCGTCGGACCCGGCAGCCGTAGGCCGCCGCCCCGTTCCTGCCACACCGACCGGAGCCAGCCCGTGGCGCCGGTACCCGTCCCCACCAGCACCCCGGAAGAAGCCTGGGCCTCGACGACACCCCCGTCGCCCTCCAGGCCCAGGCGGTATCTGGCCGTCTGGTGTCCGGCGGCACCCAGGTAGATCTCGTTCAGTGCGACGAGTCGCTGGGTGTCGTCGGCGACGGCTTCGACCATGGTGAGTTCGTCCGCCGCGGTGCCGAGAACCGCCGCCCGGAGCAGCGCGGCGGCCTGCTCGGGGCGGTGGCGCACCAGGATGCCGGGGTTCCGGCCGGGTTCCGTGTCGATGCCCAACACAGGCTGTCCTGACAGGTACTTGGCCGTGTTCGCGACCAGACCGTCCTGTCCGACCACCACGACGACATCCTCCGGTGCGAACAGGAAGCGGTCCAGGTCCGCCCGCTCCACCCGTGCCTGACGCCAGGTCAGGGGGATCGCCGCGGTCACCTCGGCGACGGCCCGCCGGGCGCGGTGGTGGCGTGCGGCGACCTCCTCGATGTCCCGGCCCCGGGAGGAGAGGAAGAAGGCGGCCTGGCCGTGGGTGCCGTGGTGGGACACCAACTCCTCGTACTCCGTGGTGCGGTGGACCAGGACGGCCCGCGGCGCGAGACTCACTCCGGCTCCCGTGCGCCCAGCTTGGCCAGCAGTCCCGTCAGCACGTCCGGTGAGATCGTCACGCTGTCGATGCGCGGCAGGTTCTCCGCGAACCGGGTCCCGGTGAGGGCGTGCAGCGTGGCGACGTCGACGTCGGCGTGCACCCGCAGCCAGGCGGCCTGTGCCTGCGCCTTCGCGTCACCCACCTCGCGTACCCCCTCGGCCTCGGCCCGCGCCAGCCGTACCGAACGCTTCGCCTCCGCCTCGGCCCGCACCGCGTCCGCGGCGGCGTGCTCCTCGGCCTCCCGGCGGGTGTTGGTGCCGCGCTGCTCCACCAACTGCTCTTCCCGGCGGGCGAGTTCGATCTGGCTGTCCAGTTCGTTCTCGGCGATGGCCCGTTCCCGCTCGACGGCAACGGCCCGCCGCTCGTAGGTCGCCCGGTCGGCCTCCTGCTGGATCTGTTCGCGGGCCGGGGTGCGCAGCGCCCGCTCGACCTCCGGTTCGGGGCGGACCGCCATCACGCGAACGGAGACCACCTCGATGCCGGTGGCCGGCAGCCGGGGCTCGGCACCCAGGCCCGCCGTGATCCGCTCGCGCACCGCCGCCACACCGTCGACCAGGGCCGATGACAACGGCGTACGGGCCAGGACGTCCAGCGCGTGCTGCTGGGCCGTCTCCGTCAGCAGCGAGCCGAGCTGCTCCAGCGGGGTACCCCGCCAGACCCCGGTGTCGGGGTCGATCGAGAAGTCCAGCCGGGCGGCGGCCAGCGCCGGGTCGCCGATCCGGTAGGTCACGGTCTCCTGCACCGCCACGTCCTGGAAGTCCGACGTGCGGGCGTGGAACGTCATGGCCAACTCGCGGTCGTCGACCGGCACTTCGGACAGTGCGGCGGTCAGTGCGCGGTACCAGAAGCTGAGTCCGGGGCCGTCGTGCAGCAACGTGCCGCCGCGGTGGTGCCGGATGTGCGCCGTGGGTGCGCCGCGAAGGTGGCGCCAGCCGAGGCGCCGGGTGATGTCGGCCATCGAACGTCCTCTTTTCGTCTTGAAGACGATAACCGGCCGTCCCGTTTATCGTCAAGGGGACGACAACGAGGAATTCCGGTCGGACCGAGGGGTCAACCCGCCTTCTGTTGGCCAGGATGGGGACATGGGATTCCATGTCGACTCCGAGACCGGGCGGCTGCGCCGCGTCATCCTTCACCGGCCGGATCTCGAGCTCAAGAGGCTCACCCCGAGCAACAAGGACGCACTGCTCTTCGACGACGTGCTGTGGGTGCGCCGGGCGCGCGCCGAGCACGACGGGTTCGCCGACGTGCTGCGCGACCGCGGCGTGGCCGTCCATCTCTTCGGCGACCTGCTCAGCGAGGCCCTGGAGGTCCCGGCGGCCCGGTCCCTCGTCCTGGACCGCGTCTTCGACGAGAAGGAGTACGGCCCGCTGGCCACCGACCATCTCCGTGCCTCCTTCGAGTCCCTGCCCGCCGGGGAACTCGCCGAGGTCCTCGTCGGCGGCATGACCAAGCGGGAGTTCCTGGACGCGCACCCGGAGCCGACCTCCGTGCGCTTCCACGTCATGGACCTCGACGACTTCCTCCTCGCCCCCCTGCCCAACCACCTCTTCACCCGCGACACCTCGGCCTGGATCTACGACGGCGTCTCGGTCAACGCCATGCGCTGGCCGGCCCGGCAGCGCGAGACGGTCCACTTCGAGGCGATCTACCGGCACCATCCGCTCTTCCGTGACGAGACGTTCCACATCTGGTCCGAGGGGCAGGCCGACTATCCGTCCACCATCGAGGGCGGGGACGTCCTCGTCATCGGCAACGGCGCCGTCCTCATCGGCATGAGCGAGCGGACCACGCCCCAGGCCGTCGAGATGCTCGCGCACAAGCTGTTCGCCGAGGGGTCCGCGCAGTCGATCGTGGCCCTCGACATGCCGAAGCGGCGGGCCTTCATGCACCTCGACACCGTGATGACGATGGTCGACGGCGACACCTTCACCCAGTACGCCGGGCTCGGCATGCTCCGCTCCTACACCATCGAGCCGGGTGTCGACGACAAGGAGCTCAAGGTCACCGACCACCCGCCGGAGCACATGCACCGCGCGATCGCCGCCGCGCTCGGCCTCAGTGCGATCCGTGTCCTGACCGCCACCCAGGACGTGCACGCGGCCGAGCGCGAGCAGTGGGACGACGGCTGCAACGTCCTCGCCGTCGAGCCGGGCGTCGTCGTCGCCTATGAACGCAACGCCACCACCAACACCCATCTGCGCAAGCAGGGCATCGAGGTGATCGAGATCCCGGGCAGCGAACTGGGCCGGGGAAGGGGCGGGCCGCGCTGCATGAGCTGTCCGGTGGAGCGGGAGGCCGTGTAGGCGGCGCGGGGGAGGCGGCGCGAGGCCGTAGAACGTGTGACCGGACAGCCGTACAGCTGCCTGTATATAAATGTCGAGTGTCGTATAGACTTCCAAGGGTCCGCTTGTCCCGTACCCCTGGAGCGCCCCCATGGCGACTGTCCCGACCGCCCTCGCCGGGCGCCACTTCCTCAAGGAGCTCGACTTCACCGAGCAGGAGTTCCTGGGCCTGGTCGAGCTGGCGGCCGAGCTGAAGGCCGCCAAGAAGGCGGGGGTCGAGACGCGGCATCTGAGCGGGAAGAACATCGCGCTGATCTTCGAGAAGACCTCGACGCGCACGCGCTGCGCGTTCGAGGTCGCGGCGGCGGACCAGGGCGCCTCGACGACGTACCTGGACCCGTCCGGCTCGCAGATGGGGCACAAGGAGTCCGTACGGGACACCGCGCGCGTGCTCGGTCGTATGTACGACGGGATCGAGTACCGCGGAGACAGTCAGCACAAGGTGGAGGAGCTCGCCGCGTATGCCGGGGTGCCGGTGTACAACGGGCTCACCGACGACTGGCACCCCACACAGATGCTGGCCGACGTGCTGACGATGACCGAGCACACCGCGAAGCCGGTCCGGGAGATCGCGTTCGCCTACCTCGGTGACGCCCGGTTCAACATGGGCAACTCCTACCTGATCACCGGTGCGCTGCTCGGCATGGATGTGCGGATCGTCGCCCCGAAGTCCTACTGGCCGGCGCAGGACGTCGTGGAGCGGGCCCGCGCGCTCGCCGCGGAGAGCGGCGCTCGCGTCACCCTCACCGAGTCGCTGGAGGAGGGGGTGCGGGGGGCGGACTTCGTCGCCACGGACGTCTGGGTGTCCATGGGCGAGCCGAAGACGGTCTGGGACGAGCGGATCGCGGCCCTGTCGCCGTACGCCGTGACCATGGACGTGCTGCGGGCGACCGGGAACGCGGACGTCAGGTTCCTGCACTGCCTCCCGGCCTTCCACGACCTCGGTACGAAGGTGGGACAGGAGATCTTCGAGACCCACGGCCTGGAGTCCCTGGAGGTCACGGACGAGGTGTTCGAGTCGGCCCACTCGGTGGTGTTCGACGAGGCGGAGAACCGGTTGCACACGATCAAGGCCGTGCTGGTCGCGACGCTGGCGTAGTCGGTCCACTGTCGGGTGCGCGCCGGTGGGGGCTGGTCGCGCCCGCGCGGCGGTAGCCGCAAATTCAACACAGCCCCGTGCCCCTGGGTGGGTTTGGTCATGCCGGGTGCCATTGCCGAGGTACCGATGGCAGCCTGAACCACACCGCCTTGCCCGTTTCTGTGGGGCGGTGGCCGCACGACGAACTCAGCGCCCTGATCAGGAGCAGGCCCCTGCCGTGTTCCTGCCAGGGGTCCGGGTCCTGGGTGTCCGGCTGGGTGAGATGGCCCGGGGGAGCCGGGTCCGGGTCGTGCACCTCCACCTGACAGCCGGTGGGGAGCAGCTCGACCACGAGCTCTATGGGGGTGTCGCCGGCCGTGTGCTCCACGGCGTTCGCCACCAGCTCGGCCGTCAGCAGCTCCGCGGTGTCGCTGTCCGCCCCGTGCTCCAGCTCGGCCAGCGCGGTGCGGACCAGAGCGCGCGCCACGGGCACGGCCGCGGCGGAGTGCGGCAGCGCGATGCGCCAGGAGGCGGAGGCTGAGGGGCGATCTTGCAAGGCGGTTCCGTTCATGAGCAGGCTGTCCTGCTTTCAACCGTATGAATGGTACGGCGCCGTCGGCGGGTCGGTCCGGCGGGCGCCGTACGGGACCTTCGGCCCCGTTGGCAGGCGGCTTACCCGTAGCAACGGCTTGCCTCCCACCGCCGATCCCGCCGTTGCCCGTCTGTCGACGAGCCGTGACGGCTGTGACGGGTCCAGGTCACATCCGCAGGCTTCTATCGCGCACTCATGACGACAGTCAAACTTGGGTGATAACTTCGAGGGAGAGCGCACCTCGCACTTCGCCCGAGCACGAGGAGGCCGCACGATCATGAGCCCCTTCACCGGCTCCGCCACTCGCACCCCCGACTGGCAGCACCTGCGCGTCGACCTCGCCGACGGCGTCGCCACGGTCACCCTCGCCCGCCCCGAAAAACTCAACGCGCTCACCTTCGGCGCCTACGCCGACCTGCGCGATCTGCTCGCCGAGCTGTCCCGCGAGCGTTCCGTGCGGGCCCTGGTCCTGGCCGGTGAGGGCCGCGGCTTCTGCGCCGGCGGCGACGTCGACGAGATCATCGGCGCGACCCTCGCCATGGACACCGCCCAGCTTCTCGACTTCAACCGGATGACGGGCCAGGTGGTGCGGGCCGTACGGGAGTGTCCGTTCCCCGTGATAGCGGCCGTGCACGGGGTGGCGGCGGGGGCGGGGGCGGTGCTCGCCCTGGCCGCGGACTTCCGGGTGGCGGACCCCTCGGCCCGGTTCGCGTTCCTGTTCACCAGGGTCGGCCTGTCCGGCGGCGACATGGGGGCGGCCTACCTCCTGCCTCGCGTGGTCGGCCTCGGCCATGCCACACGTCTCCTCATGCTCGGCGAACCGGTCCGCGCCCCCGAGGCCGAGCGCATCGGCCTGATCAGCCAGCTGACCGAGGAGGGCGGCGCGGACGAGGCCGCCTCGGCCCTGGCCCACCGCCTGGCCGAGGGCCCGGCACTGGCGTACGCCCAGACCAAGGCCCTGCTGACGGCGGAGCTGGACATGCCGTTGGCGGCAGCGGTGGAAATGGATGCGGCCACCCAGGCCCTGCTGATGAACGGCGAGGACTACGCGGAGTTCCATTCGGCGTTCACGGAGAAGCGACCGCCGAAGTGGCAGGGGCGTTGAGGATGCCGACGCCACGCCCGTCCGGCCACCCCCTGCGCGTGGCGGTCATCGGCGGCGGCCCGGGCGGACTCTACGCGGCAGCCCTGCTCAAACGCCTGGACCCGCGCAGAGAGATCACCGTCTGGGAACGCAACGCCCCCGACGACACCTTCGGCTTCGGAGTCGTCCTCTCCGACGAGACCCTGGGCGGCATCGAGCACGCCGACCCGGTGGTTTACGAGGCCCTGCAGGGCGAATTCGTCCGCTGGGACGACATCGACATCGTGCACCGGGGCGTACGGCACACCTCCGGAGGCCACGGTTTCGCCGCCCTCGGCCGCAAGCGGCTCCTGGAGATCCTGCACAACCGCTGCCGCGCCCTCGGTATCGATCTGCGCTTCCGCACCGAGGCCCCGCCCGACCTGACGCGGACCCACGATCTGGTCATCGCCGCCGACGGCGTCAACAGCGCCACACGCGAGACCCACACTCATGTGTTCCGTCCCCATGTGACCTCGCACCACTGCCGCTACATCTGGCTGGCCGCGGACTTCGCCTTCGGAGCCTTCCGCTTCGAGATCGCCGAGACCGAACACGGCGTGATGCAGCTGCACGGCTACCCCTACTCCCGCCCGTCGCCCGACCACCACCCCTCAACGAGGCCCTCCGGGCCGCAGAATCCCGGCGCCTCCACAGTGATCGTCGAGATGCGGGCAGAGGTCTGGCAGGCGGCCGGATTCGCGGACCTCGACGAGAACGAGTCGACCGAGCGCTGCGCCAAGATCTTCGCCGAAGCGCTGGGCGGCCGGCCGCTGAGGTCGAACCACTCGGCGTGGACGACCTTTCGCACCGTGACCAACGCGCACTGGTCGCACGGCAACGTCGTGCTGCTCGGCGACGCCGCCCACACCGCCCACTTCTCCATCGGCTCCGGGACCAAGCTCGCCGTCGAGGACGCCCTCGCTCTCGCCGCCTGCCTGGAGGAACAGCCGTCACCGGAAAGCGCGTTGGCGGCCTACGAAGCGGAGCGCAAACCCGTCGTCGCCTCCACGCAACGCGCCGCCCGCGCCAGCCTGGAGTGGTTCGAGAACCTCGGCCTGTACCTCGACCAGCCGCCCCGTCAGTTCGCCTTCAACCTGCTCACCCGCAGCCGCCGCGTCACCCACGACAACCTGCGCCTGCGCGACACCCACTTCACCGGCGCCGTGGAGCGAGAGTTCGGCTGCGAGCCCGGTACGCCCCCGATGTTCACCCCCTTCCGGCTGCGCGGCCTGACCCTGCGCAACCGGGTCGTCGTGTCGCCGATGGACATGTACTCCGCCACCGACGGCCTCCCCGGCGACTTCCACCTGGTCCACCTGGGCGCCCGGGCGCTCGGCGGTGCCGCACTGGTGATGACCGAGATGGTGTGCGTCTCGGCCGAGGGCCGGATCACGCCCGGCTGCACCGGCCTCTACAACGGGGAGCAGACCGAGGCCTGGAAACGGATCACCGACTTCGTGCACGCGCGGTCGCCGGGCACCGCGATCGGTGTGCAACTCGGACACAGCGGCCGCAAGGGCTCGACCAAGCTGATGTGGGAGGGCATCGACGAGCCGCTGCCGGACGGCAACTGGCCCGTCGTGGCGCCGTCCCCGATCCCGTACAGGCCCGGCAACCAGACCCCTCGCGAACTCAGCACCACCCAACTCGCCGACGTCCGCGAGCAGTTCACGGAAGCCGCCAGGCGTGCCGACCGTGCCGGCTTCGACCTCCTCGAACTGCACTGCGCGCACGGCTATCTGCTCTCCGGCTTCCTCTCCCCGCTGACCAACCGGCGCACGGACTCCTACGGCGGATCGCTCACCGGCCGGCTCCGCTTCCCCCTCGAAGTCTTCGACGCCGTCAGGGCGGTGTGGCCCCGGGAACGGCCCATGACCGTCCGCATCTCCGCCACCGACTGGGCCGAGGGCGGCAACACGGCCGAGGACGCGGTGGAGATCGCCCGCGCCTTCGCCGCGCACGGCGCCGACGCGATCGACGTGTCGACCGGGCAGGTCGTGGCCGGGGAACACCCGGAGTACGGGCGGTCGTACCAGACGCCGTACGCCGACCGGATCCGTCACGAGACCGGCGTCCCGGTCATCGCGGTCGGTGCGATCTCCTCCTGGGACGACGTCAACTCGCTGATCCTGGCCGGGCGTACGGACCTGTGCGCACTGGCCCGCCCGCACCTCTACGACCCGAACTGGACCCTGCACGCGGCCGCCGAGCAGGGCTACGACGGCCCCGGCGTCGTCTGGCCCGACCCGTACCGTGCGGGCAGCCGCCGCCCGCAGACCGGACGCATGGACGCCCCCAAGCCCCGGCTCGCCCTGGGGACTTGAAGAAGGAGGAACGCGCCGGTCGGATCGGTGGAGGGGCACATGATGTGCCGGGGGTCACAACCCGGCGAAGCCGGCCCCCGCGTCCCGCAGCCGTTCGTGCAGTCCTCGGAACACCGCCGCCGCCCGCTCGCCCGGCCAGCCGTCCGGGAGCAGCGGGGCGGGCAGGCCGGGGTCGGCGTAGGGCAGGTGGCGCCAGGAGTCGAGGGTGAGGAGGTAGTCGCGGTAGGCCTCCTCCGGCGGGGTGTCGGCCCGGTTCTCCCAGTCGTGCAGCACGCGCGCGTGGCGGTCTAGGAACGCCTCGTGCTCCTTGGCGATCGCGGCCAGGTCCCACCAGCGGGCCACCGCCTCGACGGTCGCCGCGAAGCCGAGGTGCTCGCCGCGGAAGAAGTCGACGTACGGTTCCAGGCGCAGCCGCTGGAGCGTGTGCCGGGCCTCCTCGTACAGCCGCGCCGGGGCGATCCACACCCCGGGAGCCGCCGTGCCGAAGCCGAGGCCGGCCAGCCGTGAGCGCAGCACATGGCGTTTCTGCCGCTCCGACTCCGGCACCGAGAACACGGCGAGCACCCAGCCCTCGTCCTCGGGCGGGGTTGCGGCGTAGATGCGCCGGTCGCCGTCGTCGAGCAGCTGGCGGGCCTCCGGCGACAGCTCGTAGCCGGCCGAGCCCTGTGCCGTACGGGCCGGCAGCAGCAGCCCGCGCCGTTTGAGGCGGGACACCGACGAGCGTACGGAGGGGGCGTCCACGCCGACCGCGGCCAGCAGCCGGATCAGCTCGGCGACGGGTACGGCGCCGGGTACGAAGCGGCCGTAGGCGCCGTAGAACGTGACGATGAGAGACCGTGGTGCATGCTGGTCGGACACGTTGATCATCTTAGGTCGTGTGGATCACTGCTGGTCACCATCGGTGCGCAGTCTGAACCGCTGGAGTTTTCCGGTCGCCGTCCGCGGCAGGGCGTCCAGGAAGACGATCTCGCGCGGGCATTTGTAGGGCGCCAGTTCGGTCCTGACGAAGGCGCGCAGGGCGTCGGCGTCCCGTTCGGCGCCCTCCTTGAGGACGGCGTAGGCCACGACCACCTGCCCGCGCGCCTCGTCGGCCCGGCCCACCACGGCCGCCTCGACCACCTCGGGATGGCGCAGGAGCGCGTCCTCGACCTCCGGCCCGGCGATGTTGTACCCCGCGGAGATGATCATGTCGTCCGCGCGGGCCACATAGCGGAAGTACCCATCGCTCTCGCGGACGTATGTGTCGCCGGTGATGTTCCAGCCGTGCCGCACGTACTCGTGCTGGCGGGGGTCGGCGAGGTAGCGGCAGCCGACGGGGCCGCGTACGGCGAGGAGGCCGGGCTCGCCGTCGGGCATCGGCTCGCCGTCGGCGTCCTGCACGCGCGCGTGCCATCCGGGTACGGCCAGCCCGGTCGTCCCGGGCCGGATCTGCTCGTCGGCCGCGGAGATGAAGATGTGCAGCAGCTCGGTGGCGCCGATGCCGTTGACGATCCGCAGCCCGGTCCGCTCCTGCCAGGCCCGCCAGGTGGCCGCGGGCAGGTTCTCGCCGGCGGAGACACAGCGGCGCAGGGACGAGACGTCGTGCGCGTCGAGCTCGTCGAGCATCGCGCGGTAGGCGGTGGGGGCGGTGAACAGCACCGAGACCCGGTGCTCGGCGATGGCCGGCAGCAGCTGCTTGGGGTGGGCCTGTTCGAGGAGGAGGGAACTGGCGCCCGCGCGCATCGGGAAGATCACCAGGCCGCCGAGTCCGAAGGTGAAACCGAGCGGAGGACTGCCGGCGAACACATCGTCCACATGTGGTTTGAGCACATGCTTCGAGAAGGTGTCCGCTATGGCGAGCACATCCCGGTGGAAGTGCATACAGCCCTTGGGGCGTCCGGTGGTGCCTGAGGTGAAGGCGATCAGCGCCACGTCGTCGGCCGCGGTCGTCACGGCGGTGTACGGCGTCGCGGGCGCCTCGCGGTTCAGGAGGTCGTCGGGGCCGTCGCCGCCGTACGTGGTGATCCTCAGGCCTGGTATCTCGGCCTTGGCGAGGTCGTCGACGGCGCGTATGTCGCACAGGGCGTGCTCTATGCGTGCGATCTCGCACATCGTGGCGAGTTCGTGCGGCCGCTGCTGGGCCAGCACGGTCACGGCGACGGCGCCCGCCTTCAGTACGGCCAGCCAGCAGGCCGCGAGCCAGGGTGTGGTCGGGCCGCGCAGCAGGACGCGGTTGCCCGGGACGACCCCGAGGTCGTCGGTGAGGAGGTGCGCGAGCCGGTCGACCCGGGCGCGCAGTGTGCCGTACGTCCATGTGTCCCCGGCGGGGGTGTGGAACACCGGGCGGTCGTCGGCCGGGCCCGTCAGCAGCTCGGCGGCACAGTTCAGCCGATCGGGGTACCGGAGCTCCGGCAGGTCGAAGCGGAGCTCCGGCCACTGGTCGGGGGGTGGGAGGTGGTCGCGCGCGAAGGTGTCGACGTGGGCCGAGACGTTCATGGCGGGTCGCCCCCTGCCGTGTGGGCCGCCCTGTGGGCGTCGATGGTGGGCTCGCACAAGGAGCGTATCGTGTTGGTGACGACAGTCAATGGCACGCGATACTGTCGTGAGGTCCCGACGTAGGGCCCCGTCGAGAGGGGACCGGCAATGCCCGCATTCTCGCTCGAACCGTCACAGACCGCCTGGTGTGCGGAGCTGCGCACCCTCGCCGCCGAACGGCTGCGCCCGCTCGCGGACAAGGGCGAGCCGGGCCGCGTGAACCGCCCGCTGGTCGCCGAACTCGGCGAACTGGGCCTGCTGGAAAGGCTGTTCACATCCACCGCGCTCGATCTCTGCCTGATGCGCGAGTCCCTCGCGTACGCCTGCACGGAGGCGGAGACCGCCCTCGGCCTCCAGGGGCTGGGCGCACATCCCGTCCACGCCCACGGCACCCCGGCCCAGCGGGAGCGCTGGCTGCCCGCGGTGAGCCGGGGCGGCGCGGTGGCCGCGTTCGCGCTGAGCGAGCCCGGGGCGGGATCGGACGCGGCGGCGCTCGCGCTGTCGGCGGTCCCCGACGGTCCTTCCCGCTGGCGGCTCACGGGGGAGAAGTGCTGGATCTCCAACGCCCCCGAGGCCGACTTCTGCACGGTCTTCGCCCGGACCACCCCCGGCGCCGGAGCCCGTGGGGTGACCGCCTTCCTCGTGCCCGCCGACCGTCCCGGACTCACCGGCACCGCGCTCGACATGCTCTCCCCGCACCCCATCGGCGCCCTCGCCTTCGACGCCGTGCCGGTGAGCGCCGACGACGTCCTCGGCGACGTCGACCGCGGCTTCCGGGTCGCCATGGGCACCCTCAACCTGTTCCGGCCCAGCGTCGGCGCCTTCGCCGTCGGGATGGCGCAGGCGGCGCTGGACGCGACCCTCGCGCACACCTCCCGACGGGACGCCTTCGGCGGCAAGCTGAGGGACCTTCAGAGCGTCGCGCACACGGTCGCCGAGATGGCCCTGCGCACGGACGCGGCCCGCCTCATGGTGTACGCGGCGGCGACGGCGTACGACGAAGGTGCCCCGGACGTGCCCAAGCGGGCGGCGATGGCGAAGCTGCTCGCGACCGAGACCGCGCAGTACGTCGTCGACTCCGCGGTCCAACTGCACGGCGCACGCGCCCTGCAACGGGGCCATCTGCTGGAGCACCTGTACCGGGAGGTGCGCGCCCCGCGCATCTACGAAGGGGCCAGCGAGGTCCAACGGGGCATCATCGCCAAGGAGTTGTACGCGAGCTCGGCGGCGGCGCACACCGCGGAGGGTGTGGCTGCGGGGGACGTCTCATGAGTGTCGAGCGTGTCAATCCGCCCGGGCTGTCCCCGCCCACCGGCTTCTCGCACGCGGTGGTCGCCGGCGGATCCCGAGTGGTCTTCCTGGCCGGGCAGACGGCCCTGGACGCCGACGGGAAGGTGGTCGGCGGTTCCCTGCCGGAGCAGTTCGAGAAGGCCCTCAGCAACCTCCTCGCCGCTCTCACGGCCGCAGGCGGTACCCCCTCCGACCTCGCCCGCGTCACCGTCTACGCCACCGACATCGCCGCGTATCGCGCGCATGGCCGGGAACTCGGCCGTATCTGGCGGGAGTTGGCCGGCCGTGACTACCCGGCCATGGCCGTCGTGGAGGTCGTACGGCTGTGGGACGACCAGGCCGCGGTGGAGCTCGACGGCATCGCCGTGCTGCCCTAGCCGGTCGGTGTCGCCGACGTGCGCCGGACCGTACGCGGCCGGTCCGGGAGCCGGCGCGGTCAGGCGGCGACGGCCAGCCGGCCGACCGGCTCTCGGTGCGGTGCGACGACCCGGCCGTCGGGCAGCAGCTCGCCGGTGTCGTCGAAGACGATCGCGCCGGTGCACAGCAGGTTCCAGCCCTGCTCGGGGTGGGCGGCGACGACGTGCGGGGTGCCGCTGTCGGACGAAGCGCATGAAGACCGGCGAGAACACATGGCGCACCTCCACATTCGTAGGACCGTCCCTATGGGTCCGTATCCGTATGTGTAGACCATGCCCCCGTCGCGAACTCATCGGAACGGCCCGACGTGAAGCGTGACAACACGCGGACAACTCTCGGACGGTTCCACGACGCTCGGTGCGGACTCGCCACCGAAGGAGTGACGATCACGGCTGTCGGCACACGTTCCCGGTAGCAGTGGAGGCGCTCACTCCACTGATTCGGGAGGTACCCCCATGTTCGTACGCCCTGCCCTCACCGCCGCCGCTGCTGCTGCCGGTGCCGCGCTCTTCCTGCTCGCCGCTCCCGCGCTGCCCGCGAGCGCCGACGCCAACGAGACGGTCACCGTCGACCCCGTCGGCCGTATCGCCGAGGACGGCACGGTCACGCTCTCCGGTACCTACCGCTGCACCGGCGGCACGGGGCCCGTGTTCGTCAGTTCCTCCGTGGGCCAGCGCTCCCCCTCGGTCCGGCAGGGCATCGGCGGCACCCGCGCGGTGTGCGACGGCGTCGAGCACGTCTGGGAGAACACCGGCAAGCCCACTCCGGGCGCCCTGGAGCCGGGGCAGGCCCGTGTCGAGGCCACCCTCATGGAACTCAGCCCCCAGGGCGGACTGCCGTTGCCCCGCTTCCACGCCGTCGGGCAGCAGGACATCACCCTGACGGAGAGCTGAGTCCGGCGGAGCGGACGCCGCGCTCTCACCGCACCAGTCTGATCTCCGGGGGCCATCGCACGCCGTCCGCCAACAGCAGGGCGGGGCCCAGGTGTTGAGGGCACACGATCAGCGGCGGCCGGGCGTGGCACGAGATCTCGAACCGGGCGCGGGCACCGCACTCCTCCCCGTCCCGCGGTCCGGAGTGCCGGCTCGCGCACCGGACGGCGGGCGGGGACTCCGCGGCCGTCATCGGATGCCCGCCATCGCGTCGGAGGTCTGTTCGAGGTTGCCCAAGGGCATGGTCTCCTCCTTCGATCCGATGGCCGGGTGGCCGGGTGGCCGGGTGGCCAGGTAGTCCGGTAGTCCGGTGGCGCGGTGGCCCGGCGTGGGCCGGTGACGCGGTGGCTCGGCGTGGGCCGGGTGGGTGCACCGCACATGCCTTCACGCTAGGAACGGGCAGGCCGGACAGCCTGTCCGGGGCGCCGTCCGGGTGACGGCGGACCGACTGTGCGCCGCCCCGGCCGTTCGGGTGAACGCGGTGCCGGTCCGGGGTGGGGGAGGGGCGCCGGTGGGGTGGGTCAGACGGGGTACGCGTGTGTCTGCGTGGCCTTCACCGCCGCCCAGACCTCCGCCCCCGGGTGCAGGTCCAGTTCGGCCGCGGCCACCGTCGTGAGGTCCGCCGCCAGGGGGAGTTCGCCCGTGAGGTCGGCGCGGATCTGGTCGCCGTGGGTCTCCAGGCCGACCACTTCGCAGCGCCAGTGGTTGCGGGCGCTGGAGCCGGCGGGTGGCTCGCGGTACAGGGTCACGGCGCTCGGCGGGAACGCCACGAAGACCGGTCCCGACAGGTCCTCCGTGGTGGTGAGGGCGGGCCCCGTTCCGAGACGGACCGTGTGACCGTCGGCCTCGCCCCGGTACAGATTCAGGCCCACCAGTTGGGCGATGTAGTCCGTACGGGGATGACGGGCGATGTGGGAAGGGACGCCCTCCTGGACGACCTCGCCGTGCTCGACGACCACGAGCCGGTCGGCAAGGACCATGGCGTCCAGCGGATCGTGCGTGACGAGTACGGCCACGGCCTCGAACTCGGCAAGATGGCGCCGGAGTTGGGCGCGGACCTCCAGGCGGGTGCGGGCGTCCAGGGCCGCCAGGGGCTCGTCGAGGAGCAGCAGCCGGGGGCGGGTGGCCAACGCGCGGGCCAGGGCGACGCGTTGCGCCTGACCGCCGGACAACTTGCGGGGCTTGGAGCCCGCGTGGGCGGTGAGACCCATGCGGTCCAGCCACCCGGTGGCCTGCGCGCGGGCCTCCGCCTTGGTCGAGCCCTGGCAGCGCGGGCCGAAGGCGACGTTGTCCAGGGCGGTGAGATGCGGGAAGAGCAGATAGTCCTGGAAGACCACGCCGACCGGACGGGACTCCGGCGGCGTACCCTCCAACGCGGCGCCGTCCAGGCGTAGATGACCGTCGGTGAGCGGGGTCAGACCGGCGAGGGCGCGCAGGGCGGTGGTCTTTCCGGCACCGTTCGGACCCAGCAGGGCGACGACCTCGCCGGGCGCGACGGACAGTGACACGTCGAGGCGGAAGTTTCCGCGGGCCACGACGAGCCGGGCGTCGAGGCCGTTGGGGGCGGCGTCGGGACGGGTGTCGGAGCGGGTGTCGTGGGCGGCGTCGGAGTGGATGTCGGGGGTCCCGGTCGTCCGGCTCGTGCCGGTCCCGGTCGTCGCGTCCTCGTCGGTGCCGGACATTCCGTCCCCGTCCGTCCCGTTCATCGCGCGGTCATCCAACGGTCGCGCAGTCCCGCCAGCACCGCCACGGACACGGCCAGCAGGACCAGGCTGAGGGCGATGGCCGCTTCAGGGTCGCTCTGGAGGGCGAGGTATACGGCGAGCGGCATGGTCTGGGTGCGGCCGGGGAAGTTGCCGGCGAAGGTGATCGTCGCACCGAACTCGCCGAGCGCCCGTGCCCAGGCCAGTACCGCGCCCGCCGCGATGCCCGGCGCGATCAGGGGCAGCGTGACCCGGCGGAAGGCGGTGAAGCGGGAGGCGCCCAGGGTCGCCGCCGCCTCCTCGTAGCGCGGGTCGGCGGCCCGCAGGGTGCCCTCCACGCTGATGACGAGGAACGGCATCGCCACGAAGGCTTCCGCGATCACGACGCCGGTGGTGGTGAAGGGGAGGGTGATCCCGAACCAGGTGTCCAGCCACTTGCCCACGACGCCGTTGCGGCCCAGCGCCATGAGCAGCGCGACACCGCCGACGACCGGCGGCAGCACGAGCGGCAGCGTCACCAGGGCGCGGACCAGACCGCGGCCGGGGAACTCGGCCCGGGCCAGCAGCCAGGCCAGCGGCACCCCGAGGACCAGGCTCACCGCGGTCGCGGCCGTGGCGCAGAGCAGGGACAGCTGGAGCGCCTGCCACACGTCGACGCTGGTCAGCTGACCGGGCATGCTGCGCCAGGGCGCCCGTACGAGCAACGCGACCAGCGGCACGATCAGGAACGCCAGGCCGATCAGCGCGGGCACGAGCAGCGGCAGCGGTACGCCACGGCCGCCGTCGGGCCTGTCGGTCGGGGTCACGGCTTGAGGAACCCGGCCTCGCTCAGGACTTTCTGTCCGTCGGCGGACCGTACGAGGGCGACGAACGCCTTGGCGGCGTCCGTGTTCCGCGTGCCCTTGAGGAGGGTGATCGGGTAGTCGTTGACGGCGTCGGCGGACTCGGGAAATTCCACGCCCTCCACTTTGTCACCGGCCGCGCGCACATCGGTCTTGTAGACGACGGCCGCGTCGGCCTCCTTCAGCTCGACCTTTGTCAGCGCGGCCTTGACGTCCTGCTCGTAGGAGACCGGTGTGAGCTTCAGCCTGCTCGCGTCCAGGGCCTTCTGGGCGGCGGCACCACAGGGCACCTCCTTGTCGCACAGCACGACCTTCAGGTCCGGGTTCGTGAGGTCCTTCAGCGACGCGACCTTGTCAGGGTTGCCGGGCAGGGTCGCGATCTCCAGCTGGTTGCGCACGAAGGTGGCGGGTGTGCCGGTGGCGTCCCCCGCGTCCGTGACGATCTTCATCGTCTTGGGGCTGGCCGAGGCGAACACGTCCGCGGGGGCGCCGCCGGTGATGCTCGCGGCCAGGGAGTCGCTGCCGCCGAAGCTGAAGGTGACTTTCGTGCCGGGGTGCGCCTGCTCGAACTCCTTGCCCAGGGTCGTGAAGCTCTCCTTGAGCGAGGCGGCGGCGAAGACGGTCACCGTGCCGGAGAGCTTGGCCGACGTGGAGGAGTCGGGCGTCGTCGACGAGGATTCCGCGTCGGACGAGGAGCAGGCGCTCAGGGCCAGCAGCGCGGCGGCGCCTGCCCCGGCCGCCGACAGACTCCGGCGGTTCAGGCGGTTCCTGCGCACGGTACGGGTCATCACGGGTCCACTCCCTCTGGTCCTCGCGGACACGGGTACTTGCAGTCCTGGATGATACTGGCGCAGATGCGAGGTGAAAGTCTCCTGTGGCTTCGCATGAGCAAGAAACCTTATCCGGCAGGGTGGTATGTGCGTTCGTACGGGAGGTGCGGCCGGGTGCGGTCGGCTGACGGGTCGCGGGGTGCCGTTCCGGCCTGCGGAACGGCCGGTTCGTCCGACAGGCGAGGCGGGCGACGCAGGCGCGTCGGCGGGAGCGGCCGTGCACTCCTGCCCGGTCGCCGAGTGAGGCGGGAAGCCCCGTTCAGGCCCTGTCGATGTGTACGTTCGTCGACTTCACGCGGGCGATGGCCTCCACCCCGACCTCCAGGCCGAGCTCCTCCACGGCTTCCCGTGTCAGCAGGGACACCAGCCTGTGCGGGCCCGCCTGGATCTCGACCTGGGCTGCGACATCGCCCAGCTTCACGGCGGTGACGATGCCGGGGAAGGCGTTGCGGGCGGACGTGTGGGAGGTCTCCTCGTCGCCACCGTCGCCCTTGGCCAGCTCCACCGAGAAGGCGGCCAGATCCTTGCCGTCGATGAGACGTCGGCCGCCCTCGTCCCGGTGTGTGGGCACCCGCCCGGCGTCCGCCCACCGCCGCGCGGTGTCGGGGCTCACGCCGAGCAGCCGGGCGGCCTGGCCGATCGTGTAGGACTGCATACGCGCCAAGATAGGCGATCAACGCGCGCGGAGTGCCGCCGCGTTCCCTCCCGGCGGCAGTCGTACGGACCGACGGTCACGGTCGTACGGACAGTCGGCGACGGTCGCACGGACCGTGTCGCGGTCACGCCACGAGGCAGGTCATGGCCGCCCAGAGCAGCGGCGAGTGCTCGATCCGCCCGCCGCCGCGCCGGCGGTCGAGTTGCTCGCGCTGCCAGCGGCCCAGCCGGTGCACCGGGTCGGGGTGCTCGTGGGCGGTGTCGACGGCGACGACCGCATCCGACAGCGGGCTGACGGACCACGACGCACTACGGCGACCATGCGCCAACGGAGTTCATGGGGAGTTCGAAACCACCGGCGAGTGGCAGGGTGCCGCCTCTGTGCCTGTCGGCGATCACCGCGGGCAGTCTTGCCGTCCTGGTGGAACCGGTCGGACCCGAGGGCCCCGGCAAGGTCACCGTCCTCTGGCCGAGCAGCGCCCTGCTGGCGGGCACGAGAACCTGCCGGGTGATCGACCTCGAAGGCCGGCTGACCGAGGTGACCCGACGTCCCGTCCGCCAACTGGGACAGATGCGGACCTCCCGGTCGGCCGGAGGTGTCGCGAGGCCGGCGACACGATCGACCTCCGTCGCCCGGACACCGAAACGGCCGCCCGGTACGGCGCGTTGGCAGAGTGGGCCCGCGCTGTCCCCGAGGATCCGGCACCGGTGACTGTCCGGCGGTCCTGCACCACACCAAGGAGGTGGTGCTCCGTGGCAGCCCGAACGGCAGGTCGTACGTGGTCGGCTGGAACCGCACCAACCTCATCGCGGGGATCACCACGGCCAGGGTCATGGCGCCCGACGGCCGGGAGTTCCAGTTGCCGGCCCGCTCCGGCGCGTTCTGGCCCCTGATGAACCTCCTGGTTTCGTACGGCCTGTCGAACCCCGCCCCGGTACTGGACCTTCGCAAGCGGCGCATGCGTGCGGTGGCCGGGGCGGTGATGGAGGTGGTGCGGGACAAGGCCGGGGCCTGGGACTGGCAGGGACTGGACCGCCGGAAACGCCGGGCGAGTGCCTTCGGGCACCCGGTCGCGGAACAGAGTGAGTGCCTCGGTCAGGTTGCCGGGCCCGCACGCGATACGGAGTGGTGTCTCGCCGATCAGGCGCGGTCGTGGAGAGTGACCTGGTAGCCGTCGGGGTCGGCGAAGGTGAACGTCCGACCGAAGGGACCGTCGATCGGCGCGGAGACGATGGTGTGACCGTCGGCCACGAGAGCGTCGTGAATGGCCTGGACGCCTGTGGCGTGCAGCCAGATCGCGGCGCCGATGCCGGGCTGGGCAACGGATGCGAGATCGGTGCCGGGAACGACGTCCCGGAGCGCGAACGCTATCGGCTTCGTCTCGAAGACCACGGCGTGCGGAGGTCCTGCCTGCGAGCGGACGAGGCCCAGGTACTGCTCGTAGAACGCCTGTGAAGCGTTGAGGTCGCGCGCTTGGAGCGAGATGAAGTCGGGGCCGGTTGCGGGCATGGCGATGCTCCCTCTGTTCGTGTCAGTTTTCTGACACAGGTCAACCTATGTCAGAATGCTGACATGCATCAAGACGGTGTCGGTGTCGACCTGGAGACGTCACTGGGCTACCTGCTCAAAGAGGCGTCGAGCGCCCTGCGCGCAGCCATGGAGGAGGTGCTGCGGCCGCTCGGGATGAGCGTGACGCACTACTCCTGCCTCGAACTGCTGGCTCAACGACCGGGCTTGTCGAACTCCGAGCTCGCGCGGGGCGCGTTCGTCACGCGGCAGACGATGAACGTGCTGCTCCAGACCCTGGAACGAGAGGGCTACGTGACCAGGCCCGCGGAGGCGCCCGTCGGGAAGGCTCTTCCCGCGCGGCTCACGCCCCGCGGGCGACGGAGTCTTGAGAAGGCGACCGCGGCGGTCCGGTCCGTCGAGGTCAGAATGCTGGCCGGCATGACCGAGGCCGAACAGTCAGGCGCGTTTCGGATCCTGCAGAGGATGATCCATTCCCTGCGCGACAGCGGTGAGGGCGCATAGCCCGTTCCCGGGCCACGTTCCGTCGCGCGCGCCCGACCGTGGTCCTCTGACAACCCCACCGCACACGGGCGACAGCGCGACTGGCGTACCGTCGCTGCCCGACCGCGACCCGCCGCGCCCCGGTCGTCCCACCATGCCCCGCCCCGCTGCTCCTCAGCCCCCCGCGGGCCCGCCCCCTCCGCACGCGCGGCGATCGTGGCGGCGGTGGTTCGCGTCCTCTACTTCACGGGTGTGTGCGACGGACGGCCCGCCGAGCTGGATGAGGGAACGGATCGACCGGAGCCGCTGGATGTGCTCGTCGCCGTACTCGACCGCGGTCGGGTTCAGTGCGCGGCCCTCGGGGAGCAGCCCTTCCCGCCGGTAGTGCTTGATGGTCGCCACCGGGGCCCCGGACCGGCGCGACGGCATCGCCACGGCCGCACCCGGCCGCCGCTCTTCCCCCGCCACCGAGTCAGGGTCGATCAGTCCTGGGCCCGGTGTATTCACACGCCTCGACATCGAAGGACCTCACCATGTCCCAGCCCATCGGCAAGACCCACTGGAAGCGCTTCGCCATCGGCGTGGTGCCGACGCCGAAAGCCACGGAGCCGTCCCGGCCCGGGCCGTCCATGACGCCCGTACCGTCTGCTCCCAGCCACCGGACTGCCGAGCCGTCACCCCGACGCGAGTCCCCGGAGCCGTCCGCAGGGGTCGACCGCACCTGCGACATCAGTGCTCTCAAGGCCCCCGAGGAGACGAGCGCCGGCCGCTTCGCCGCCGAGGCGTGGAAACTGAAGGGGAGCCGCCTCGAACTGCACGACCTCGTCTTCCACGGCGTGGTGACCGTGGACACGGCCGCCGGGCCCAGGCGGGTACTCAAGTTCACGGCGGCGGAAGTCGCGATCCGCGACCTGAAGATGGCGGTACCCGACGGCCCGCAGATCCAGCACATCGACGGCGCACCCGGTTCGACGTCCACGATCCAGGGCGACGACATCACCATGTACGTCGAGAGCCTGACGGGCACTGTCTCCGGCGTCGAAAACCTTCCCGCACCGCCCGTCCTGCGCCTGCACCTCACTCCCGACACCGTGCCGGAGTGGCTCTACGACACGGTCGGGAACCTCGGCCTCAAGCTCCGACTGCGCCTGGACGACGCCGACATCGACCAGGCGGGACAGACCGGCGGAAAGCTGGTGATCCCGAGTATCCACGGATACGGAACGCCACGCTGAACCAGGGGCCCCCTCGACCTCGCGCTGTCGTGACACCGGGCCGACCCCCCGCCGCAGCGATCTTTGCCGCTCCCTTGCGCGGTCATGACCGGATAACTGCCGATGCATGACCGGATGGCTGCACACATGCACTCATGATGGTCGGCGTAAGTAAGGCGTGCCTTCGCTAACCAAGACGACGGCGGCCGGCATTCAGCAGGCTGGGAGGCCGCAGCACATGTGGGACGACGCGTTTCCGAGCTTCCTGATCGGGCTGCGGGAGGGCCTGGAGGCCGGGCTGATCGTCTCCGTCCTCGTCGCCACGCTGGTGCGGGCCGGGGCACGGTCCCGGCTGCCGCAGGTGTGGACGGGCGTCCTGGCCGCCATATCGCTCGCCCTGAGCTTCGGAGCGGTGCTGACCTTCACCGCCGCGGCCCTGTCCGCCACCGCTCAGGAGGCGTTCGGCGGCGCGCTGAGTGTGGTGGCGGTCGGGTTCGTCACCGCGATGGTGTTCTGGATGCGCCGTTCCGCACGGACCTTCTCCGGCGAGATCCGGGAGAAGGTCACCGGGGCGCTGGGCATGGGCGCGGGCATGCTGATCGTCACGTCGTTCCTGGCGGTGGGCCGCGAGGGCCTGGAGACCGCGCTGTTCCTGTGGACCACGGCCCGCGCGGCCGGCGAGTCCGCCGGACCGCTGACCGGCGCCGGCATCGGCCTGGTCCTCGCGGCGGGCCTGTGCTGGGGTCTGTACCGCCGTGTCCTGCACATCGACCTGACGAAGTTCTTCACCGCGACCGGCGCCCTCCTCATCGTGATCGCGGCCGGCGTGCTCGGCTACGGGCTGCGCGACCTGCAGGAGGGCGCGATCCTGCCCGGCGGGACGTCGTACGCCGTCGATCTCGGCGGCAGCATCGACGCGGGCTCCTGGTACAGCACCCTCGTCCAGGGCGTGTTCAACCTGACGCCGACGATGACCTGGCTGCAGGTCGTCGGATACGTCGGCTATCTCGCCGTGGTGATGACCCTCTTCCTGCGCGGCGCCACGCCCCGGACGGCCGAGCCCGCCGCGAAGGCGCAGCGGGCGAGGCCTCTGGCTCCCGGCCGCCGTCGGCCGCCCTGGGTGGTGCCCGTCGCGCTGGTCGCCGGGCCCGCGGTCCTGGCGGGACTCGCCGTCGCCCTCGGCGACTCCCCGCCCGCCGGGGCGCAGACCGTCGCCGTGTCGCAGACGGACTGCGGCAAGGGCTTCAGGGCGCCGAAGCCCGGACGGCAGACCTTCCAGATGCACAACACCGGCGACAAGACCTCCGAGGTGTACCTCGTCGACCCGGCCACCGACGCGGTCTACGGCGAGGTCGAGGGCCTCGCCCCCGGCACCACCCGGGCCCTGGTGGCGACCGTCGGCGGCGGCACCTACGCGTGGCGCTGCGTCCCCGGCAGCGGCAAGGCGGTCACCTCCCGCGCGGTCCGGGTCGCCGGCTCCGGCACCGGGAGCACGGCGGTCGTGCCGGTCTCCGCCGCCGATCTCGCGGCGCCGCTCACCTCGTACAAGACATACGTCGAGCGGGGTCTGGCCACCCTCGTCAGCCAGACCCGGCGGCTCGGCGACGACATCGACGGCGGCCGGCTGGGCGCGGCCCGCGCGGACTGGCTGACCGCACACCGCACCTACGCCTCGCTCGGCGCCGCCTACGGCACCTTCCAGGACTACGACCAGAAGATCGACGGCAGGCCCGACGGGCTCCCGGGTGGCGTGCACGACAAGGACTTCACCGGCTTCCTCCGGATCGAGTACGGGCTGTGGCACGGTCAGTCGGCGAAGGAGCTGACCGCGTCCGCCCGGCAGCTCGCGGCCGACACCGCCGGACTGCGCAAGGCGTTCCCCACCCAGGACTTCGACCCCGGCGACCTGCCGTTGCGCGCCCACGAGATCCTGGAGAACACGCTCCAGTTCGAACTGACCGGCGACGCCGGCCAGGGCAGCGGCACCGAGCTCGCCACCGCCGACGCCAACCTCAGCGGCACCCGTGAACTCCTCGCCGTACTGCGGCCGTTGCTGACCGGCCGGGCCCCGCACCTGCTGCCCACCGTCGACGCCGACATCGCCCGGGTGCAGAAACTGCTCGACTCCGCGCACCACGGCGGCCACTGGACCCCGGTCGACCGCCTGGACGGGACCACGCGAGCCGGGCTGAACGGCGCCACCGGACAGCTCCTGGAGGACCTCGCACCCGTGCCGGACCTGCTCGAGATCAGGAAGTCGGCGTGACGAACGAACACCACGACCGCCTGGAAAACGAAGACCACGAGCGCCCGGAAGGGAACCACCCCATGCCGTCCACCGAAGCATCAGGCTGCCCCGCGGGCGCCGGCCGCCGCTCCTTCGTGAAGCGGGCGCTGGGCGCCGGTGCCGCCGGAGCGGCCCTGGCAGGCGGCGCCTTCGCCCTCGCCGAGAGCGGCGGCACGGCCCAGGCGCAGGCCGCGGACGCCACCGACACGGCCAAGGTCCCCTTCCACGGCGCCCATCAGGCGGGCATCCTCACCCCGGCACCGGCCGCGGCCACCTTCGTCTCCTTCGACGTCATCGCCGAGGACCGCGCCGGGCTGACGGAACTGCTGCGCACCATCACCGCCCGGGCCCGCTTCCTCACCACCGGCGGCACGCCCGGCGACCTCGGCGTCGGCGCCCCGCCCTCCGACAACGGCATCCTCGGCCCGGACGTCCCCGCCGACGCGCTCACGGTCACCGTGGGCGTCGGGGCCTCGCTGTTCGACGACCGCTACGGGCTCGCGAAGGCGAAACCGCGTCGGCTCACCCCCATGCGCACCTTCCCCAACGACAACCTGAACCCGGCCGAATGCCACGGCGACCTGTCCCTGCAGATCTGCGCCGCCCGCCAGGACGTGGTGCTGCACGCCCTGCGCGACATCGCCAAGCACACCCGGGGCGCGATGCAGATCAAGTGGCGCATCGACGGCTTCCAGAACGGCCCGCGCCCGAGCGGCGCCCAGCGCAACCTCCTCGGCTTCAAGGACGGCATCGCCAACCCGGACGCGGCCTCGGCCCGCGCGATGAACCGGCTCGTGTGGGTGGGCGACGGACAGGGCGAGCCGGCCTGGGCGCACGGCGGCAGCTACCAGGTCATCCGGGTCATCCGCATGCTCGTCGAGTTCTGGGACCGGGTCTCCCTGAGCGAGCAGGAGCTCATGTTCGGCCGCCGCAAGGACACCGGCGCCCCGCTCGACGGTGCCAGGGAGACCGACATCCCGCAGTACGCCAAGGACCCGCACGGCACCGCGATCCCCCTCGACGCCCACATCCGCCTCGCCAACCCACGCACCACCACGACCGACAACTCCCGCATCCTGCGCCGGGGTTACAACTACGACCGGGGCATCGACGACGTCGGCAACCTCGACATGGGCCTGGCCTTCTGCTGCTACCAGCAGGACGTACGGCGACAGTTCGAGGCCACCCAGACCCGCCTGATCGACGAACCCCTCGTCGACTACATCTCCCCGACCGGCGGCGGCTACTTCTTCGCCCTGCCCGGCGTCCGCGACGACGCCGACTGGCTGGGCCGGGAACTACTCACGACCACGTGAGCCGCCGCCCGGCGAGAGCCCGACGGGCACCACTCGCCGAACGGCACCCTCACTCAGCCGGCGACGTCGACTCCGTGAGCCTGCACGAGGGGCGATCCGCCGGTTCCAGGAGTCGTACCGATCAGTGCCGCGTCGACCGCGCCGAAGGCTGCCTGGCCGTCGGCGGCCGCGGCAACGGGGACCGTGCCGGTCGCGGGTGGCAGGGCCGTTGCATCGAGGGCGACGGTCTGTTCGGCGGGCTTGCCGGGCGCCGCGTTCCGCCGTGTCATGCCGACGGCCACGAGGACCACGGCCATGCCCAGCACGACCCGGACGCTCAGGTTCTCGCCCAGGACGACCGCGCCGAGGAGAACGGAGACCACGGGCAGCAGATAGCCGACCACCGCGGCGTTGGTGGCGCCCTCGTCGTTGATGATCCGGTAGGTGAGGTGGAAAGTGATCGCAGTGCAGAAGACGCTGAGGACGACGGCAGTGATCACGACCGCCGGGCCGGGATCGATCGACTCCAGGCCACCGACCGGCATCGCGACGGCGGTCAGCCCGCTCGCGGCGACGAGCTGGGCGGCGGAGAGCGAGATGGTGGGAGTGCCCTTGCGCACCAGGGTGCGGCCCATGTAGGTGAAGGCGACCGCGTAACTGGCGGCCGCGCCGAGGATGGCCAGCGCTCCCCATCCGGTGGCCCCGGCCGACTTCCAGGGCGCGAGGATGAGAATCGTCCCGGCGAAGCCGAGCAGGAGACCTGCCAGGCGGGTCGGGCGCAGTCCGCGTTCCGAGCCGAGGGCGAGCCCGAGGGCGATCGACCACAGCGGAGTCGTGGCGTTCAGGACCCCCGCGAGGCCGGAGTCGACGGTCTGCTGGCCCAGACTGAACAACGCGAAGGGCAGCGCGTTGCAGAAGAAGGCCGCGACGACGATGTGACGCCAGACGGCGATTCCGCGAGGCAGGCGCCGGCCGGTCGCGTAGCAGGCGACGGTGAGGACGAGCGCGCCGATGACGCAGCGGACGAACGTGACCTGGAGCGGGGAGAGCCCGCGCAGCGCCAGTTCGGTCCAGAGGAAGGTCGAGCCCCAGAGCAGGGCGAGCACGGCCACCCGCACTCCGCCCCGCAGACTCCGTGTACTGCTGCTGTTCACGATGCTTTCCTCCATCCGGTCGGCTGCGGCTCGGTACGCGGCCCGGTCCTGCGGCCCGTGCCATCCCGCTTCTTCGAAGATGCCCCACACAATCTTTGAGGACAAGCAAATGGTTCTACCTAGTCTGTTAAGCTGTACTACATGCTTGACGTGAGGCGACTGCAGGTCCTGCGCGCGGTGGTCACCAGTGGCACGGTCACCGCGGCTGCGGCCCACCTCGGCTACACACCGTCCGCCGTCAGCCAGCAGGTGGCGGCACTGGAGAAACAGGCCGGCACCGCGCTGCTCGAACGGGTCGGCCGCGGCGTGCGGCCCACCCCCGCCGGTCTGCTGCTCACCGAGCACGCGGCCCTGATCAGCTCGGCGGTCGCCCAGGCGGAGACCGCCCTCGCGGACCTCCGTGCCGGACGCATCGGCAGTCTGTCGGTCCGGTACTTCGCCACGGCGGGCTCCACGCTGGTGGCCCCCGCCCTGGCACGGCTGCGAACGGAACACCCCGGTGTGCGGGTCGACCTCGAACTCGCCGACCCGGAGGACCCGTTCCAGGAGATGGTGCGCGGCCGGGCCGACCTGGCGGTGGTCGTCCAGGCGCGCGACCGCGTCGTCGACGGCTTCCGGCTCGTCCACCTGCTCGACGACCCGTACGCCGCCGTACTGCCCCTCGGTCATCCCCTCGCGGGCAAGGAGGTCATCGACCTCAACGAGCTGTCCGGTGAGCAGTGGGTCGGCAGCGAGCCTCCCGGCCCCTGTCTGGAACCGGTGATCGACTCCTGTGCGGCGGCCGGCTTCACCCCCGACTTCGTCATCCGCAGCGAGGACTACGCCACCGCGCAGGGCTTCGTCGCGGCCGGCCTCGGTGTCGGGCTGATGCCGATGCTGGGGCTGCGCGGCCGGCACCCTGGGGTCGTCGTACGGCCGGTCCGCAACCCCGAGCCGGTCCGGGTGATCTCGGCGGTCGCCCGCGAGACCGCCCTGGACCAGCCCGCCCTGCGCGGCCTGCTGACGGCGCTGCGAGACGCGGCGGCCACCGGCCCGTCCGATGGACCCGCGGCGCACTGACCGCGGTCCGTCCGGCTCGGTCCGTCGGGCGGGCCGGCGGCGGACGCGCATGTCAGGCGGCGGGCGCGGTGGCCGCGGCGGGTACGTCGGTCAGGGTCACGACACTGGAGAAGATCTCCCGGTCGTGCTGCCGGGCGCTGACCCGGACCCGGTCGGGCTCCGTGAGCCGCTCGGCCTCCAGCAGGCAGGGGACGTCCATCTCGGCGTACCTGACGAAGTCCGAGTCCATGCCCGTGACGGCCATCGGCCGTGGGTGCGCGGTGGCCAGGGCCGCCTGGCGGGCGGCTTCGAGGAGCAGCATGCCGGGAGCGTGGTCGACGAGGTGGTCGAAGAGGACGGGGTGGGTCGTGTCGACCCTCAGCTGCCAGTGATCGGGCCGGTCGGTCGCGGCGAGCACCACGTCCTCGAAGCGGTCGCGGCCGAAGGGCGACAGACCGGCCGGCGGCGGCAGCGGCACGGCACGCGCGGTGGCCGCGGTGGCGTCGGCGTACCCTCCGCGCAGCCGGTTGTAGACCGTGCGGTCCTGGATGGTGAAGCGCGAGTGGGCGGTGGCCATGGGGTGGCCGTCCCGTTCGACCTCGACGGTCAGGGATATCGCGGAGGCGCGGTCGCGGCGGTACGCCACGTCGTGGCAGCTGATGTGCAGCGTCAGCTCGGCCGGGCCGCCGTCGGCCTGTGCGGCCGAGGGGTCGAGCGTCCAGCTGAAGTCCTTCCACAGCAGCTGGTGGCCGAACGGCACCTGGTAGGCGCCGTGGGACAGCAGCGGCAGCGTCTGGCGTACGGTCTCGCTGAGCAGGAGCGGGTCGTACAGGCCCAGACGGCTGACGTAGAACCGGTGTGCGGCGGGCCAGGCGGCCGTCACCGTGAAGGTGTCGGACCCGGTCCGCCGCCATCCGCGCAGCAGCATCTCGTCCTGGTTCGTCTTGTGCGTGTGATCGGCCGAAACCGGCTCAAAACGACTTGCGAGGCTGTGCTGGGCGAGGTCGATGGACATGGTGTTCCCCCCTGGTGCGGTGACTTCCGAATTGGGCACGCGCAGATGAAGCGTCGACGCACGCGGTGACAAGGTGGCGTCGACGTGAATAAAATAGAGGTCGTTCTTTTTGTTTGTCTACAGGAATCAAGGAGTCCGCCGATGGCGCGACAACGGCAGGAACGGGCGGAGCGGACCCGGGCGGCGCTCATCTCCGCGGCCGCAGAGATGTTCGACCAGGTCGGATACCACGGCGCAGGTCTGAACGCGATCTTGAAGAGGGCCGAGACCACTACCGGAGCCATGTACTTCCACTTCAAGTCGAAGGAGGAACTGGCCCGCGCGGTCATCGTCGAGCAGGCGGCCGAGCTGAAGTGGCCCAGCGGCAAGCAGGGGCTGCAGCAGCTCATCGACGTGTGTCAGTACCTGGCCGTGGAGATGCGTTCCAACGTCCTGTTCCGCGCCGGCGTCCGGCTCGCCGTCGAGCAGAGCGAGGTGAACCTGCTCAACTACTCGATCTACGACTGGTGGGCCGAGCAGTTCGGCACCCACCTGGCCGAGGCGCGCGACCTGGGCCAGCTGCATCCGGAGGTCGACGAGGTCGCGTTCGCCCAGGTGATCGTGGCCGCGTACACCGGTACGCAGATCATGTCGCGGCTCTCCAGCGCCCGGGGCGACCTGCCCGAACGCATAGAGAGCATGCTGCGATGTCTGCTGCCGGCCCTCGCGCCGGCGGACGTCGTCGCCACGCTGGAGTTCCCGGACAACGCCCGCGAGCGCACGGCGCCGGGCGGCGACGCGGGAAAGGCTGCCTCGTGAAACCCGTTCAGGTGCTGCTGACCGGCGCGACGGGGTTCGTCGGCGGGGCGGTGCTCAGCCGGCTGCTCCGTGAGCGGGAGGACGGCCTCGACGTGGAGGTGCGCGCCCTCGCCCGCGCCGTTCCGGCCGACCGGCCGGAGCGGACAGGCGTGGAGTGGAGGCGCGCGGACCTGTCCGACCCCGCGTCACTGGCCGGGGCGGCGGACGGCGCGGACGTCCTCGTCCACCTCGCCGCGCGTGTCGACGGCTCGGAGCGGGAGTGCGAGCGGACCAACGTCGACGGGACCCGGGCCGTCGTCGCCGAGGCCCGGCGCGCCGGGGTGGGGCGCATCGTGCACCTGTCCACAGCGGCGGTCTACGGGCCCGGGCCGCACCGCGGCATCCCCGTCGACGGGGTCACGCCCGCGCCCGTGTCGGCGGCCAGCCGGACCCGGCTCGCCGCCGAGCGGATCGCGCTCGACGCGGGTGCCGTGGTGCTGCGGCCCGGTCTCGTCCTCGGTGCGGGGGACCGCTGGGTCGTGCCCGGACTCGGCGAACTGCTCCGGCGGGTCCCGGCCCGCTGGGACGGCGGGCGCGGCCGGATCTCCGTCGTGGCCGTCGAGGAACTGGCGCGGCTGATCGCGGTCCTGGCCACGGCACCGGACGCCGTGCCCGCCGGGGTCTTCCACGCCGGCCACCCGGTGCCGGTGCGCAACGGCGACCTCATGACGAGGCTCGCGGAGCTGGACGTACTGCCGTCGGTCTCCGACGACTGGTCCTGGGAACAGTGCCTGGCGCGGCTCCGGGAGGTGCCCGGCCGTATCAGTGAGAGACAGTTCGCGCTGCTGGCGCGCGACCACTGGTACGACAGCGAGGAGATCTGGCGGCTCGCGGGATGCGCACCGGCTCCCGGTCCACTGGACCGGCTGGCCGAGGCGGCGCCCTGGTACCGGGCACACCTCGCGGCGGGCTGAGCGGGCCGGCGGGCCGCCCGCACCGGTGCGCCCCGCACCTCACCACCGAAGTCCTTTGCGGAACCGGGCAGTTGTGTGGAACCCGGGTGGAAGTCGGGGAAGTCGCGCCCAACTTGGCCAAGTCGTCGCGGAGCCGGGCACGGGAGGCGTCCGCGGAGACGACCGGCGGTACGTTCGCAGGACCGGGCCCCGTGCCTCCCGTCGTCCACAGCGCTGCGAGCGGGCGGGAGACCGACGGCGGGCCCTTTCCCGGGCACCTGCGCACACCGTTGCCCGGGCGGCCCGTGAGAGTCAGTTCCCGTGATGAATACCGAGGTCAGGCCCATGGTGAAGCAGCTGAGAGCGGAGCGCACCCGCCAGGCGCTGATCGCGGCGGCGGCCATCGAGTTCGACCGGCACGGATACGCCGGGACATCACTGTCCGCCGTGCACCGGGCCTGCGGCATGACGATGGGCGCGCTCACCTTCCACTTCCGCGCCAAGGCGGACCTGGCGATCGCGGTCTGCCAGGAGGCCGAGGCCATCACCCGCCGGACACTGGCCCGGCTCGCACGGATGGGCACGCTCCTGCCCGTCGTCGAGTTCACCCTCGTCGTGGCCCGGCTGCTGGAGGAGGAGGTCACCGTCCGCGCGGCGGCCCGGCTCACCCAGGAGCGGGCCGTGCCGTCCCAGTGGCACACCGTCTGGCGGGCCGTCCTGCGTGACCTGGTGGCCGCCGCCCCCGAACCGCCCGGACCCGGCCTCCGGCCCCGGCCCGAGGAACTGGAACTGCTGGCCGTCTACCTGACGACCGGCGCCGAGGCGGCCCTGCGGGAGGGACGCACCGGCAAGGAGGTGCTCACCCAACTGGAGTGCCTGTGGGCCCTGGTGCTCGTCCCCGACCCACCGCTCGACGCCGACGAGTGTCCGGCCGACGCCTCCGCCATGTGCGAACCGTCCTGACCCCCACCGATTCCCCGACCGATCCCCCCCACCTGAACTCCTCCACGAAAAGGCTCGATCCATGACTCGACGCTGCGCGCTCGTCACCGGCGGTTCCCGGGGCATCGGGGCCGCCATCGCGACCGAACTCGCCACCACCGGGCACCGCGTGGCCGTGCACTGCCGTGCCGATTCCGAGGCCGCGGAGGCCGTGCTCGACGCCCTGCCCGGCACCGGCCACATCGTGGTCACCGGCGACGTCGGCACACCCGGCGCGGCCCGGGAGATCATCGACTCCGCGGTCGCCGGCCTCGGCACGGTCGACGTGCTCGTCAACAACGCGGGTGTGTACACCGAGCAGCCCGTCGCCACCACCTCCTACGAGGACTGGCAGGCCGACTGGCGGCGCCTGGTCGACGTCAATCTGCTCGGCCCGGCCGATCTGATCTGGTGCCTGGTCGACCATCTGCGGCACCGGCTGCAGGGACCGCAGGGCGCCTGCATCATCAACGTCGGCTCGCGCGGCGCCTACCGGGGTGAACCGGACGCCCCCGCCTACGGGGCGACCAAGGCCGCCCTGCACGCGCTGACCCAGTCGCTCGCCCAGTCGCTGGGACCGCTCGGTATCGCGGTCACCGCCGTGGCGCCGGGATTCGTCCGCACCGACCTCACGGAACCCATGCTCGTCGGAGCCGTCGAGGAGGAGGTGCGCAGCCAGAGTCCGCTCGGCAGGATCGCCGTGCCCTCGGATGTCGCGGCCGCCGTGGCCTGGCTGAGCAGCGCCCGCGCCGAGTGGTGCAGCGGCGCCGTACTCGACGTCAACGGAGCCTCCCACCTGCGCTGACGTGCGCACGGCCGCCACCTCCGATGGGCGCCGCCACCGCAACCGCCACCGACCACGAAACGGAGACCCCGTGCGCGCCTCAGTCCTTCAGATCGCCGTACGCCCCGACGAATCCGCCGACGAACGGCGGGCCCGTGTGTCCGACCTCGTCCGCCGGCAGCACACCTCCGACCTGGTGGTGCTGCCGGAACTGTGGACGGTCGGGGCGTTCGCCTTCGACGCGTTCCCCGCACACGCCGAGCCACTGGACGGGCCCACCGCCCGGGCGATGAGCGCCGCCGCGGCCGAAGCGCGGGTGTGGCTGCACGCCGGTTCCCTCATCGAGCGGGCTCCGGGGGGCGACCTGTACAACACCTCCCTGCTGTTCGGCCCCGACGGCCGACTGCAGCGGACGTACCGGAAGATCCACCGCTTCGGCTTCGACCGGGGCGAGGCGGCCCTGCTGGCCCGGGGCACCGAAACCGTCACGGCCGTGCTCGACGCGGGCGAGGGCGCGGGCGCCGGGCTGACTGCGGGGCTCGCCACCTGCTACGACCTGCGCTTCCCCGAGCAGTTCCGGCTGCTGGTGGACGCCGGTGCCGAACTGTTCCTCGTCCCGGCCGGGTGGCCCGCCGCCCGCCGCGCCCACTGGTCGCTGCTGGCCCGCGCCCGGGCCGTGGAGTCGCAGGCGTACGTCGTCGCCTGCGGTACGGCCGGTACGCACGCCGGTGTGGAACAGGCCGGCCACAGCGTGGTGGTCGATCCGTGGGGCGAGGTCGTGGCCGAGGCCGGGGCGGGGGAGGAGACACTCGTCGTCGATCTCGATCCGGCGCTCGTCGCGAAGACGCGTGCCGAGTTCCCCGCCCTGCGCGACCGGGTGCTCGGCGTGCCGGCGCCCCGCTGAGATGTGCCTCCCGACGGCAGTTGCCGTCCGCCCCGCGTGTGCCGGGCGGACGGCAACTGCCGTCTTGGTGCTGGGGAGTTGCTTCTCTTCCGGCAGCCCCTTGCGCCCGGCGCAGTCGGCGTGTAACACTCTTTCGCGAGGCACTCTGTCCTCATCCAGGAGCCTCCGCACCACCGTAGCGCCGCCATCGAGCGGCGCTTTTTTGTTGCCCCGGTACGGGGAGTCCCCCACGAAAGTGAGGCATCAGCGACCATGACCGCCCCGACCTCCCGACGATCCCTCCCTGCGCAGTGCGCGTCGAACCGCTGCCGCCGGGCGGCAGGCTCCGGCGCCGTGCGGCGCAGGCCCGCCGAACCGGGCGCCCGGCTCTGCGGGCCCTGCACCCGTGCCCTGGCCGCCGACCTGGCCGCCCTGCCGGCACTCCACGACGAGAGCGAGCAGCACCTGGTGCTCCCCGCCCGGCAGGGAAGCCTCGCCCGGGTCACGGGCCACCGTCCGGACCCGCCGCCCGTGAGCGACGCGGCGTTGGAGGCCCGGTACGACGCCGTCGTACGGCTGGCCTGCTGGGCCGGACTCGTGCTGGACGAGACAGAGCCCGGGCAGGTGCCGCCGGAGCGGACCGTTCCCGAACTGGCCGCCTTCCTCGGCCGGCACCTCGGCCTCCTGGCCGCGCACCCCGCCGCGGGCCCGGCGGCCGACGAGATCGCCCGCGTGGCCACCGCCCTGCGGCTCGTCGTCGCACCGCCCAGGCCCGAACTCGTACCGCTCGGCCGATGCGTCGAGCCGGGGTGCGAGGCCGAGGTGACGCTGCCCGAGCGGGGCGGCGACGACCTCGTGCTGCGCGGACCGATGTGCGGTGCCGGGCACGTCCTGACGCCACGACAGTGGCTCCTTCTGAACCGACGTCAATCGATGTCCGAGGCCAAGGAGACGGCATGAACAGCACGCACTCCGCCCGCGGCAAACGCGTACCCACCTCGCTGGCGGCGCTCGCCCTCGACGTCCGCGAGGGCACGATCCGCCAGTGGGCCCGCCGCGGCAAGATCACCCGGTACGGGACGCGACGCCAGGCCCTGTACGACCTGAACGAACTGGCCGCGCTGGTGGCCGCCGAGACCACCACGGCGCCCGGCGCCTAACCGACAGCACCCCGCGCCGACCACCCGGCACGGGACGCGAGGCCAGGCCCCGCACGACACTCCACGCCCACCCCCACCCCCCAGGGGCGCGGGGAACTGCGCGACCGGCCCCCACCGGCCCCCACCGGCCCGCAGCCGACACGACCGACCGCACCCCGCGCCGCCCACCGGGCACGGGACGCGACGCCGGGCCCTGTACGGCACTCCACGCCCACCCCCACCTCCCAGGGGCGCGGGGAACTGCGCGACCGGCCCCCACCGGCCCGCAGCCGACACGACCGACCGCACCCCGCGCCGCCCACCGGGCACGGGACGCGACGCCGGGCCCTGTACGGCACTCCACGCCCACCCCACCCCCCCAGGGGCGCGGGGAACTGCGCGACCAGCCCCCATCGGCCCGCAGCCGATACGAGACCGCACCTCGCACCAGCCACGAGACGCGACGCGAGGCCCTGTACGACCTGAACGAACCGGTCGCCGGCGAGACCGCCACGGCGCGCACGCCTGACCGACCGCACCTCCGCCCCATCCCACCCCGCACCCCCGTTCGCCCAACCGTTCGGCCACGCCGCCGCACGGTGCCAACCCATGCCCGAAAACGGGCCATCGGCACGGTTTCCGAGGAGACACGACAGTGGACACACCGCAGACACCCCAGTTCCCGCAGACGTCCCAGTGGCAGCAGCACTGGCAGGCACGGCGGGACCCCTTCGTCGAGGAGTGCCTCCAGGCACGGGAGAGCCTGCTCGCCGACCTGAAGGACCCGGCCACCGCACAGGCCCGCGTCCTCGACGACCTCATCGACATCGGTGCCGCCTCGCTGCACTGGAAGGAGAAGGGCTACGACGTGATCGCCGCCGACCCGGGCAGCTTCCGGTCGGTCCTGCCGGTCATGCGCTACAACGACTTCGCCGAGGAGATCGACCGCGAGACCCGCACCAAGGGCGGCGTCCTGTCGTGCAGCCCCGTGCTGCGCTGGCTGAAGACCAGCGGGACGACCGGCACCCCCAAGCGGGTCCCGTACACGCTGCACTGGCTGCTGACGTACCGGATCCCCGCGATGAAGGCCATGTGGGGCACCTGCCTGGAGCACCACCCCGAGATCCTCGCGCACCCCTGGGCCACCCTCGACACCCAGACGGTCCGCGAGGACGTGTACGACTTCGTGCACGGGGTGGAGCACCAGGCGATCAGCAACCGGCATCCGCAGCTCAACAGCCGGGACTGGAACCCGCCGTGGTACGAGTCCCCCTGGTTCGGCCCCGACGCGCCCACCAGTCACGCCGGGCGGATGTACCACCGGGTGCGGAACCTCGTCGGCAAGGACCTGCACTACATCTCGGCGATCAACCCCAGCACCCTGGTCTCGCTGCGCGACCTGATCGCGGAGCACGGCGCCGAGCTGGTGCGCGACCTGCGCGAGGGCACCCTGCGCGGCAGGCCCTGGACCGACCCCGACGAGAAGGCCGCCGCACACCTCGAAGTCGTGCTGGCCGAGGACGACTTCAGCCTCGTCGACGTCTGGCCCTCGCTGACCCTGTACAGCTGCTGGCTGTCGGCCTCCGCCGAGCTGTACCGGCCGCGTCTGGACGCCGTGCTGCCCGGCGTCGCCAAGCTGCCGTTCATGAGCTGCGGGACCGAGGGCGTCACCACCATTCCGGTGGACGACACGCTGGAGAGCCAGCCGCTCGCCGTCAGCCAGGCGTACTTCGAGTTCGTCCCCGCCGACATACCGCTGGACGCGCTCCTGGACGCAGGCGAGAAGGTCGACACGCTGCTGTACGACGAGGTGGAGGCGGGCCGCGACTACCACCTGATCATGTCCCAGGGCAACGGCCTGTACCGGTTGTGGACCGGCGACATCTACCGCGTCGACCGGATCGTGGACGGCACGCCCTGGGTGCACTTCACCCACCGCGACGGCGTCTTCCACTCCTTCACCGGCGAGAAGATCACCGAGGGTCAGGTCACCCAGGCCATCCGCCAGGGCCTCGCGGCCGGCGGCCTGGAGACCGGGCTGTACATGTGCGGCCCGCGCTGGGACGAACTGCCGTCCTACACCGTCGTCGTCGAAGTTCCGGAACCCGCCGAGGAGTTGGACCGGGAGCTGTCCGGCGCCATCGACCGCGAGCTGTCCGTCATCAACATCGAGTACGCCTCGAAGCGGGACAGCGGCCGCCTCGCCGCCCTGCGGGTGCACACCGTGGCGCAGGGCGCGATCGCCGCGTACGTCGAGTCCCGGCGGCAGCAGGGCAACGCCACCCAGTACAAGTACAAGCCCTTCCAGAAGGACGTCGACTTCGTCGACGCCCTCGTCACCGACTGAACTACCAACCGCCCTTCCAGCAAGGAGAGTTCGACCGTGATCGAGACCATCAGGCCCCCGCAGAACATCCGCCGCGAGATCATCGACCTGCCGTGCGGCGACGAACGGCTCGCCCTGCACGTCTGGCGGCCGGAACGCATCAAGGGAGCCGTCCTCTACTTCCACGGACTGCAGTCCCACGCCGGGTGGCTGTGGGAAGTGGGCCCGCGTTTCGCCGACAACGACATCGCGTTCTTCGTCCTCGACCGCCGCGGCAGCGGCATCAGCCCCGGTCTCCGGGGTGAGATACCGGACGCCGACACCGTCCTCGGCGACTACGCGCAGGCCGCCGCGTTCGTCCGGGACATGATCGGCGACACCGTACCCCTGTCCCTGTTCGGGCACTGCCTCGGCGGCTCCTTCATGGCGGCCCTCATGTGCCACGAGGGGTTCACCACCTCCTACGACGCCGCCGTGTTCTGCTCCTCCTGGCTCGGCCGGATGCACGCCACCCTCGACCCGGCCACCCGCGAGGCCGTCGCGGCGGACCGCAGCGGCGAGCTGTGGGACGCGGGTCTGGATGCCGCCGACTTCACCGACGAGGCCAAGTACCGGCACTTCATCGACCACGACGACCTGGCCGTACGGCGGTTGACGCGCCGTTCGCGGGCGGTGCTGCTCGACCTGGAGCGGCGCTATCTGACGGGCCGAGGGGTGACCTCGCCGGTGCCCGCGGCCACCTTCGTCTCCGGGATCACCGACCCGATCGTGGACCTCGACGCCGCCCAGTCCGTCTTCCAGGACCTGGTGTCCGGGCGCGGCTCGCTCATGCGGTTCCCCACCGACAAGCACTACCTCTTCTACACCGGCGTCAGCGGCGACCTGGTCGACTGGACGTCGACGTACACGCTGCTCCAGGGCGTGAACCGTGGCGTCTGAGGCCTGGCGGGCCCGGCTGTACCACGTCGAACTGCCGATGCGGACGCCGTTCGACCATCCCGCCGCCCGCCGCCGTACCTCCGACAGCCTGGTCCTGGCCCTGTCGGCCGAGGGCGTGACGGGCCTCGGCGAGTGCGCGCCGCGGCCGTACGTCACCGGCGAGAGCACCGCGAGTGTGCGCACCGCGCTGGAACGGGTCGACCTCGACGCCCTGTCGGTCCGGCTCACCGGCCGTGAGCCGGGGGAGTCGCTGGCGCTGCTGCACCGGGACGGCTTCGCCCGTACCTTCGGGATCGACGGCGGAAACAACCTGCTCTGCCTGCTGGAGACCGCGGTCCTCGACTGGCTGGGCCGCCGGCTGGGGGCGGGCGCGCGGAGCCTGCTGCCGCCGGGGTCGTCCGAGGAGGGCGCCGCTTCGAGCCTGCCCGTCTCGCAGGTGCTCGATCTCAGCCTGGACACCGAGGAGTTCCTCGCCACCCGCGGCCCCTTCCACTTCGTGAAGATCAAGGCCTCCGACGACATCGAGCACGACGCCCGTACCGTCCGCACCCTCCGCGACAAGCTCGGCGACGAGGTACCGGTCATGGTCGACGCCAACATGAGCTGGACCCCGGCGAACGCGGTCGGCCACGCCCGGCGGCTGCGCGAGGCGGGCGTCGACTACGTGGAGGAGCCGCTGCCCAAGGGCTCCTGGGAGGCGCTGCGCGCGCTGCGCAGGGACGGCGGGGTGCGCGTCATGCTGGACGAGTCGGTGTGCACGGCCCGGGACGCCCGTACGGCGGTCGAGTCCGGGGCCTGCGACGCGTTCAACATCCGGGTCTCGAAGAACGGGGGGCCGCTGCCGGCCGCCGGGATCGTCGCGTATGCCCGGGAGAACGGGATCCGCTTCCAGTTCGGTGTCCAGGTGGCCGAGGTGGGCCCGCTCATCAACGCGGGCCGGGCCCTGGCCTTCGGCCATCCGGACGCCCTCACCGTCGAGGCCGGGCAGTCCGACCGCTTCTTCCCGGAGATGATCGTCGCCCCGCCCCCGGCCGTCGACCGGGACACCAACACCCTTCGGCCCGCGGGCGGCACCGGCTGGGGCATGGACCTCACCGGACGCGCCGAGCGCTGGGCGGTCCGGGACCTGTGACCACCCCCACCCATGCCCGAAAGGCAGGAACTCCCATGAACGTACTGTTCGAATGCACCTATCAGGGCCGCCGCCACGTCGGTCTCGGCCTGCCCCAGGAGGGCGAGCCGCTGCGCCTCGTACCGCTGGGCGACCGGGACCTCAAAGACCTGCTGCTCGCAGGCGCCGACCTGGCCGACGAGCCGGCGACGACCGTTCCCGCCGGTGAACGTGACGCGGTCTCCTTTCGGCCGCCGCTGCTGCCCGACCACCCCGGCGGCGCCATGGTCGGCGGCTTCATGCAGACCCACAACGTCAAGGTGGACGCGGACACCCCGGCCCAGCCGAACTGGTTCCTCAAGGGTCTCGGCGACGTACTGAAGGTCCCCGGGGAGGAACTGCGCGCTCCCGTCGGGTCCGTGGCACTCACCGAGGAGGCGGAGGTCGTCCTCGTCTACGTCACCGACGCGGTCGGCGAACCCCGGTACGCCGGCTACACCTTCGGCAACGACCTCACCGACATCGGCCGTTTCCGGCGCAACCGGGGCCACCTGTCCTACGCCAAACTGTGCGACGCGGCCGTGGCGCCCTGGCTGTTCCTCGGTGAACCCCCGAGCCATGTCACCGGGCACGTGACGATCGAGCGGGACGGCGAGCCGTGCTGGCGGGGCGAGTTCACCACCGGCACCAAGGCCCTGCACTACGGGCTCGACGCCATCGTGTCCGAGCTGTTCTCCCACGACGCCCTGCTCACCCCGGGGCGTGTGCACTACGTCTATCTCGGCGCCGACCGCAGCAGCTTCCACGACGGCTTCCGCATGGCCGACCGCGACCGCGTCACCCTGGACTTCGCGAGCCACGGAGTCACCCTGTCCAACACCGTGAGCTGTGCGTCGCCGGAGCTCGCGGCCGCCGTGCGCGAGGGATCGTGAGCCGGGGCGAGGAGGTGCGCGGACTCAGCGACACGGAGGCCGCGTTCGCGTACACCCATGGCCTCCTGCGCGGCAGCGGACGGCTCACCACCACCTTCACGGTGCACGGCGTGTTCTCGCCCGAGCGGGTGGAGCGGGCCGTGGAGCGGTGGCTCGCACGGCTGCCGGTGCTGTCGCTGCGGATCGCCGCTGCCGACGGCAGGCTGTGGTTCCGTCAGGGGGCGCCGAGCGCCGCGCACTCCGTCCTCGCGGCGGCGGAGGCGGCGGAGGCGGACGACGGGCCTGCGGGGGAGCGGCTGTGGTGGCTGCGGGCCGAGCCCGGTCCGGCGGGCGTGACGCGTTTCCGCCTCACCCTCCACCCCGCGATCTGTGACGGATACTCCGTCGGCCGTCTCGTACGGCCCCTGCTGGACGCCCTGTTCGACACCCCGGGCCTCGACGCCGCCGACCGCTCGCCGGAGGCGTTGCCGCCCGACACCGACGAACTCACCTACGAGGGCGGCGGCGGGTGTGTGTGCGGAGTCTGCGTGCCAGGGGCTCCGCGACGGGCCCGGGCGGTGGCGCCGCACCAGGACGACCGGCACCCGCGGAGCGGGGAGAGCGGCGAGCGCGGGCTCGGTGAGGGTCGTACGGCCGGGGCCGTGACGCTCGCGCTGACCCCGTACGAGAGCCGTCGGCTGCGCGACTGGTGCGGGGCGGGGCAGGTGACGGTGAGCGGGTTCCTCACGACCGTCCTGGCGGACGCGCTCGCCCGCGAGACCGGTCGGACGGAGGTCACCGTGGCCACCGCGATGTCCCTGCGCCGGCGGTACAGCGAGCGGGCGCTGATCGCCGAGCCGGGGTGCGTGCTGGGGATGGTGCGGGCCCGGCTGGGTGCCGGGGCGGCCGGGGATCCGCTGGGCCGGGCGCGGGAGAACGCGGCGGCGCTGTGTCTGGCCGGGCGGGCCTGGCGGCCGGAGCGGCGCGCGCACGCCGGGATCCGCCGTGCCGTCGAGCGGGAGGCGGGGGCCCGCGGCCCGGAGTTGCGCGTCGTCGACGCGGGTTCGGTGGACACCGCGCTCGGTCCGCATGCCGCGAGGGTCACGGGGTTCCGTACCGTCGCGGCCCGCGGTGCCGGCCGGCCCGGGGGCTCCCTGTATCTGTCCTCGTTCAAGGGCGCGTTGACCGCGTCCCTGACCTCGCAGGGGCTCGGGGAGCGGTGGGCGGCGAGGGCGGAGCGGGAGCTGAGCGCGGCCGCGCGGTTGCGGTCCGCTTTCCAGCCTTTGTGAAACCGCAGGTGACAGCGGTGCGGCGGTGCGGACTCGGCAAAGTCGCACTCAGAGGCGACCCCCGTCTTGAAAACAAAGAGTTCGTTCTCTATTTTTTTAGAGCGGGCCTCGAACCGGTGGGGTCCGCCCAGTCCAGAGAAAGGGGAGCGCGACATGGTGAGGGCGTTTTCCACGGTGGCTCCTCCCGGGCCCGCGGCGACGGTCACGATTCCGGCCGTGCGCGCGCAGAGTCCCCGGATCGGATCCTCGGACCACCCCGCCTTCGACGCCTTCGTCGCGGAGATCTTCGGGCGGCTGCCCCGCGCCGACCAGCGCAGATGGGCCCATGTCTACACACGGGGCCTGCTCATGACGCCGGGGCGCAAGACGGTACGGCGGCTCGCGGCCTCCGGGTCGGACTCGGCCACGGCGGCCCAGGCACTGCACCAGTTCGTCAACGCCAGCCCGTGGGACTGGGAACCGATCCGCGCCCGGCTGGCCGACTGGGTGGTCCGCAGGTCCGACCCCCGCGCCCTGCTCATCGGCACCGCGGTGCTGCCCAAGCGCGGTGACCGCTCCTGCGGAGTGCACCGCCGCTTCGTCCCGCAGGAGGGACGTACCGTCAACTGCCAGGTCGGCATAGGCGCGTTCCTCGCCGCGGACCGGGCTACGGTCCCCGTCGACTGGCGGCTGCTGCTGCCCGGCGCGTGGTCCGGGGACTCGCAGGTGCGCAGCCGTGCCCGCATCCCCGAAGGCACCGCCGGTATCCAGGACTCGGCCGGCGCCCAGGCGCTGGACCTGCTCGACGGGACCGACCGGAGTCTGCTCGGCGCGGGACCGGACGTGGACGGAGTGCCGGTCGTAGCCGACCTGGTCGGGTTCGCGGACACCGCGATGCTGGTCGGCGGGCTCGTGGCCCGACGACGGCACTTCGTCGTCGCCGCTTCCGGCGACCTCGTCGTCCTCCCGGACCGGACCGCGTCCGCAGCGTCCAACGGGCGGGCCGGAGCCCTCGCCGGGCCCGCTCTCCAACCGCGACAGCGGACCGGTGACGGAGGTCTGACCGCCCGCGACCTGCTCACCGCGCAGGGCGCCCGGTCACCGCACCAACCCCCCACGGCGTCCGTGATCCCGGTCCGCCTCCCCGGCATCCCCGTCCCCCTCAGGCTGCTGGGGGAGCGCAGGCCGGACGGGTCAGGCGGCGACCGGTTCTGGCTCACCGACCTCGTGGACCGGCCGGCCGGCGAGGCCCTGGCACTGGCCCGGCTGCAGACCGGCGCCGCCGACACCATGGAGCGGCTGGCCGACGACTTCGGACTGCGCGCCTTCGAAGGGCGCTCGTACCCCGGCTGGCACCACCACATGACGCTGGTCTCCGCCGCCTTCGCCTACGGCACCCTCGGCCGCGCCGCCGCGGCCCCCTCCCACCCCACCCGGGCCTCACGCGGACCACAGGCCGGCCGGCCCCCGCGCCACGCGCGGACCCTGACGACACCGACACGAACGGGATGCTCCTGATGGCCCTCCCCAAGGCGTTCTGGCTGCTGTGGTGGGGGCAGACCGTCAGCCGGCTCGGCACGCTCGCCCCCGCCTTCCTCGTCCTCTACCTGGAGCAGAACCATCTCGTCGCACCTGGCACGACGCCGCTCGTCGTCGGACTCTTCGGGGCCGGTGTGGTGCTGTCCGGGCTGGTGGGAGGGGCGGTCGCCGATCTGATCGGACCGCGCCGCACCATCGTCGCGGCCCAGCCGTTCACCGCCGGCATGGCGCTGCTGTTCGCCGTCGCCGACCATGTGGCCGCGCTGTGCGCGCTGTCGTTGATCACCGGTTTCCTGTCCGCCGTCGACCGGCCCGCCGGTGCCGGACTGATCTCGGCGATCGTGCCACCGGAGCAGTTCTCGAAGGCGTACAGCCTCTTCCTGGTGGGCTTCAACATCGGCATGTCGCTCAGCCCCGTGCTCTCCGGGTTCCTGCTCGAAGTCAGCCCCGCAGCCCTGTTCGTCGTCTGGGCGGCCTCCAGCCTCGTCTACGCCGCCCTGGTGTTCGCGGTGCCCGCCGACCCACCGCCCCCGACCGCCGACCGGCCCGCCGGTGCCGCGGCCGCCCTCGGATCTGCCGCGCGCGGCATCGCGGAACCCTTCCGCACCCCCGTCCTCGTCGCCTTCCTGCTGCTGACGTTCCTGCTGGCCTGCATCTACCTCCAGGTCAACTCCGCGCTGCCGCTGGACATGCGGGACAGCGGGCTGACGGCCGGGGGCATCGGGTTCGTCCTCGCGGCCAACGCGGTGCTCTCCGTCCTGCTGCTGCCGCTCGTGCCCCGGCTCGTCGGCGGGATGCGCGCCCATGTCCCGTTGATCCTGGCCGCCGCCTTCATGGCCGTCGGCTTCGGCGCCAACGTCCTGGCCGACGGCATGCTCTCCTTCACGCTCGCCACCGTCGTGTGGACGCTCGGCGAGGTGCTGTGGGCCCCGATGTCCGCGACCTTCATCGCCGACCGGGCGCCCGCCGGACGCAGCGGCGCCTACCAGGGCTCCTACTTCTTCGCCTGGAACGCGGCGTTCGTCGTCGGCGGCCCCGCCGGCCTCGCCCTCGCCCACTCCCACGGCTACGGGGCGCTGTGGATGTCCGTCCTCGGCCTCGGATGCGTCGTGACGCTCGGCTTCGCACTGCTGCCGCGGCTGACGGGCTTCGCCACCGAGCCGGCTCCCTCAAGTGACCACTGCGACACCGCAGAACAGCTGACCCGAGAGACAAGGTGACCCAGCATGTCCGCACCGACCACCCGCACCGCCCTGCTGATCGGCGCTGCCGGAGGCATCCTCAAGGAGGTCTCGCGCGAGCTCGCCGAACAGGGCCACACCCTCGTCCTGTTCGACCGCGACGCGGACGCCGTGAACCGGCTCGCCGAGGAACTGGGCCGGATCACCAAGGTCGAGGCCGTCGTCGGTGACATCACCGACATCCCCGCCGCGGAACGACAGTTGACCGACATCGTCGACCGGTTCGCCCCCTCGATCCTGGTCAACGGCGTCGGCGGCGACACCCGTGTGATCGGCTACGCCGACCTGACCGCCGGCCACTTCGACCAGTCCTTCCTGGAGAACGTGGTCAGCAGCTGGATCGCGGTCAAGGTGTGCGCCCCGCGCATGGCCTCCGACGGCTACGGCCGCATCGTCAACTTCGCCTCGGCAGGCGGCCGTACCTACAGCCACTTCAACAACGCCGCGTACGTCGCCGCCAAGGCCGCCGTGATCGGCATGACCAAGCAGCTGGGCTACGAGCTGGCCGGCACCGGCGTGGTGGCCAACGTCGTCGCGCACGGCCCGATCGCGACCGACCGGGTGGCCGGTGCCTTCGAGCGCCGCACCGAGGAGTCCAAGAAGGACGTCATGTCCCGGCTGCCCATGGGGCGGTACGGCACGGTCGCCGAGGCCGTCGGCAGCGTTCTCCACCTCTGCTCCGAGAGCGCCGGCTACTCGACGGGTTCCGTCATCGACATCAACGGCGGCCTCTACATGTGAGTCCGGCTCTCCATGTGAGTCCGGCGTCCATGTGAGCCCGGCCGACACCCCGCCCCAGGAGGCACCCATGGCGAAGTTCGTCGTCGAATTCGAGTACAACGTCGACCGCGCGGGCCGCGAGCCCCTGCACCGCGCCCACACCGACTACCTGCGCACCCTCACCGACAGCGGCCTGCTCCTGCTCGCCGGTCCGCTCCAGGACACCAACGGCGGCCTGCTGGTCTACGAGGCCGAGGACCGCGAGCGCCTCCAGGAGATCCTGGCCGCGGAGCCCTACGTCCAGGGCGGCATCGTCTGCCGCGTCCGCATCCGCCAGTGGGCCCCCGGCAAGGGCGCGTGGCTCGCCGCGCCCGAGCCGTCGGCGGCCTGACACCGCGCACCCGACCGTCCCGCTCCCACGCCCGTCACCCGGAAGGATCCAACCGACGTGTCCACAACGCCAGTTCCGCAGGACACCGCCCTGCCCCGCGAAGCGCTGCACGCCGCCGTCGTCGACCCGGCCATGGACTCGATGCGCCTGCTCAGCGAGACGGCGATGAGGTTCCCCGAAGCCCTGTCGTTCTCGTCGGGAGCGCCGCACGACGGCACCCACGACCTCGCGAAGCTCTCGTACTACGTCGACCGGTACATCACGCACCTGCGCCGGCAGGGAGTGCCCGAACAGCGCATCACCCGGCTGCACTTCCAGTACGGACCCGTCAACGGGTTCATCCGGGAAGAGGTCGCCCGGATGCTCGTCCGGGACGAGGACATCGATGTCGAACCCGACGCGATCATGATCACGCACGGTTTCCAGGAGGCGGCGCTCGTCGCCCTGCGCGGACTGTTCCGGTCACCTGACGACGTGCTGCTGTCCGTGTCCCCGGCGTACGTCGGCATCCGGGGCGCCGCCCGCATGCTGGACATCCCCGTGCGGGGCATCACCGAGGGACCCGACGGTCTCGAACCGGAGGCCGTTGCCGCCGCGGTGCGTGCCGTGCGTGCCGAGGGCAGGCGTCCCGCCGCGCTCTACCTGGTCCCCGACTTCTCCAACCCCTCGGGCACCGTCGTCCCGCTGGAGGCACGCAGGCGACTGCTCGCGCTGGCCGCCGAAGAGGGGTTCACCATCCTGGAGGACAACCCGTACGGGCTGTTCGCGAGCGACGAGGAGCGGCTGCCGACCCTGAAGTCGCTGGACACCCGCGGCGACGTCGTCTACCTGGGCTCCTTCGCCAAGGCCGCGTTCCCCGGCGCCCGCCTGGGCTACCTGGTCGGCGACCGCGCCGTCGTCGGCGAGGACGGGGTCCGGCGGACCCTCGCCCAGGAACTCTCCAAGGCCAAGGCGATGTTCACGGTGGGCTCGTCCTCGCTCTCCCAGGCGGCGATCGGCGGCATCCTCGTCGACGCCGACCACGACCTGCGCTCCGCCACCCGGGACCTGGCCGCCGTCTACCAGGAACGGCTCGCCGCCACCCTCGACGCCCTCGCCGAGCACTTCCCGCCGGAGCGGTACGCGGAGCACGGGGTGCGCTGGAACCGGCCGCGCGGCGGGTTCTTCCTGGTCGTCGAGGTGCCCTTCGAGGCCGACCTGGGCGCCATGGAACGGTCGGCGCGCGACTACGCGGTCAGCTGGGCCCCGATGAGCATGTTCCACCTCGACGGCGGCGGCGAACGGGCCCTGCGCCTCGGCTTCAGCAACCTCACCCCCGCCGCGATCCGCGAGGGCATCGCCCGCCTGGCCCGCTTCGTCAAGGCCGAATCCGCGTCCGAGGCCGCCTTCGAGTCCGCGTCCCTGCCCGAGTTCGTGTCCGCATCGGAGGCCCACGCATGAGCACCACGTCCCCCACGGACGGCCCGCGCCGCGTCGCCGTCATCGTCGACGGCTACTCCGCCGGCAACTTCTACCCCGCCGCCTTCGCCGCGTGCGGTACGGGTGTCGTCCACGTCCAGAGCACCCCGGAGCTGATCCCGGCGATGGCCCCGCCGGATCTCACCGCGTACGAGCAGACCGTCGCCGCCACCGACGAGGCCGAGCTCGTCGAGGTGCTGCGCGGCCTCGACCCGGTGTGCGTGATCGCCGGGCAGGAGTCCTCCGTACCGCTCGCCGACCGGCTGAGCGAGGCGGTCGGCGTCCCGTCCAACGGCTCGGCACTGTCCCCGGCCCGCCGGGACAAGTACGAGATGACCGAGACGCTGCGGCGGGCCGGTGTGCCGTGCGTACGGCAGTTCAAGACCGACGACCCGGACGCGGCGGTGGCCTGGGCCGAGGACCACGGCAGCTACCCGGTGGTCGTCAAGCCGCTCAGTTCGGCGGCCTCCGACGGCGTCGTCGTCTGCGCCGGCCCCGACGCGGTCCGCGCCGCAGCCCGGGGCGTCCTCGACGCCCCGAACATGTTCGGCATCGCCAACACCGAGATCCTCGTGCAGTCCTATCTCAAGGGCACCGAGTACATCGTCGACACCGTCAGCAGTGGCGGCGAGCGCTATGTGTGCGGGGTCTGGGAGTACGAGAAAACGCTGCTGCCGTCCGGCAAGAACATCTACAACCGCGACCTGCTCGCCGACCCGGCGGGCAACCCGGTCGTCGCCGCGCTCACCGCGTACGTCGACGAGGTCCTCGCCGCCCTCGGCGTCGACTGGGGGCCGGCCCACGCCGAGGTCATCGTCACCGACGAGGGCCCCGTCCTGGTCGAGATCGGCACCCGCCTCAACGGCAACCTCAGCGCCCCCTTCCACGACGTGTGCCTGGGCCACAACCAGGCGGCGCTCACCGCACAGGCGTACACCCGGCCCGAGGAGTTCCGCGCCGAGTACGGCGGCCGGACGTACGCCAGGCTGCAGCCGGCCGTCGTCTACAACACCCCGACCGAGCTCGACGGTGTCGTGGAGTCCGTCGACGAGACGGCTGTGGCGGAGATCCGCTCCCTGGAGAGCGTCTTCTCCGCGGCGGTCAAGCTCGCGCCCGGCTCCCGGATCAGGCCCACCGTCGACCTGCTGACCAGCTCCATGCGGGTGTTCCTCACGGCTGCGGACGAGGCGACGCTCACGGCCGGCTACGAGAAGGTCCGCTCGCTGAAGGACGCCGTCTACCGCGTCGCCTGACACTCCGTCAACTTCCCCTTCCTTCCTCATCTTTTCGTATCTCTCAGGAGGCTCATCGTGCACAGCCGTATCGGTCTGTTCCTGTCCCCCGTCCACGAGACCGGCCAGGACCCGAACCTGGCGATACGCCGGAACCTGGACCTCGTCGAGTACGTCGACGACCTCAACTTCGACGAGGCGTGGTTCGGCGAGCACCACACCCTGGGCTGGGGCCTCGTCGGCGCGCCCGAGACGCTGATCGCCGCCGCCTCGCAGCGCACCCGCCAGATCAAGCTGGCCCACGGTGTCGTACCGCTCTCCGGCCACCACCCCTTCCACGTGGCGAGCCGGGCCGTCCACCTCGACCACCTCACCCGCGGCCGGTACATCCTGGGCGTCGGCCCCGGCGTGCCCTTCGACGCGAAGATGTTCGGCCTGGAGCAGCCGGTGCAGCGGCGCCGTCTGGAGGAGGCGCTGCCGACGGTCCTGGAACTCGTCAACGGCGAGGAGCGCATCACCCAGCAGACCGACTGGTACGACCTGCGCGACGCCAAGATCCAGCTGCCGCGCTTCAGCCCGCAGGGCATCGAGGTCGCCGTCGCCACCTCCGGCACCTCGCAGTCCAGCCCGCGCCTGATCGGTCAGTACGGGCTGAGCATGACCTCGTTCGCGCTGCCCTTCGCCCTGCTGACGCCGGGTGCCCCCGCGCACATCAACCTCGCCCATCAGTGGAAGTACGCGCAGGAGTCCGCCGCCGAGCACGGGCAGACCCTGGACCGCGACAAGTGGCGCATCGCCCTGCCGGTGCACGTGGCCGAGACCCGCGAGGAGGCGTACGCGGACGTCCGTGAGGGCTACGACCGCTGGCTGTTCGAGTACTTCGGCAAGGCGGCCGGCCGCGAGGTGCTCAGCCCGGACGTCCCGCGGGAGCGGGCACTGGAGGCCCGGGTCGAGGCCGGCGGCGCGCTCGTCGGCTCCGTGGACGACGTGGTCGCCGGCATCGAGCGGCTGCACGAGATCACCGGCGGCTTCGGCACCCTGCTCGTCTACGTCGCCGACTGGACGTCGTGGGAGAAGACCAACCGCAGCATGGAGCTGCTGGCCCGCTATGTCGCGCCGCGCTTCACCGGCTCCGCCGCCCGGCCGCAGGAGGCCGTGGACTTCGCGATCGCCAGCCGCAACCGCTAGGGCGTGCGGCGCAAGTCCCGCCTGTCCGGCGACGCCTGGCACGCACTCTCCCAGAGGGAACTCCAGCCACCGCCGGGGCCCGCCCCACGGACTGACGCGCCACCCTCGACACACGCCCCGGTCCCACCCACGGCTCGCGCAAGCGCTCCTGGGAGCCCGACGCATCTCACGCCGCGCCACGCCGGGCCGGTTCGCCGGCCCGGCCGGGCGTCCCGTCCGATCGGAAAGAACTCATGCTGGAGCAACGCTCGTTCCGCGACATACTCGGCCGGTTCACCACGGGAGTGGTGCTGATCACCGCCGACACCGCCGACGGTCCCAAGGGCATGGCGGTCAACTCCTTCACCTCCGTCTCCCTGACCCCGCCGCTGGTCGCCCTGTGTGCCGCGGACACCTCCTCCACCTGGCCGGCCATCCGTGCGGCCGGAACCTTCGCCGTGACGATCCTCGGCGACCGGCACGCCGAACTGTGCCGGCTGTTCAGCACCAAGGGCGCGGACCGGTTCGCCGGCGGCGGCTGGACGACGACCCGGGCCGGACACCCCATCCCCACCGACGGGCTGGGCTGGCTGGACTGCCGTATCAGCACGCTCCACCGGGCGGGCGACCACGAACTGGTCATCGCCGAGGCCCTGGAGGGCGACCTGACGGACCAGGCGGGACCGCTGGTGTTCCACGCCGGCCGCTTCACGGCACTGGCGGCCGCCTGACGCACGGCCGCCATGTCCTCGCCCGGCGCGGTCCGGCGGAGTCCCGCCGGGCCGGGCGCGACCCGGCATCCGGTTCCGGGCACACGGCCCGCCGCGCCTCACACAGCCCGTCGCTGCTCGTAGCCGCCCGACGCGGCCCGCCCGTCCACCGGACCGAAGCCGACGCCGTCCTCGGCCCGGCCGGGCCAGGCCGTCCGGCACCCGCGCCGGTACGCGCGCCTCCGCGTCGACGCCCATGAGAAAGGCAACCCGCGTGTCCCCCACCGACCCCACATCCACCCTTTCCCCACCGCCGGATGCCAGGGGCGAGGTCGAGCTCGACTTCGTCCGGACCGCCCCGCGTCATCTCGTCGCCCGCAGCGCGGTGGCCGAGGTACTGATCACGGACTGGCGGCAGTTGGGCCCCGACACGTTCCGGCTGGGCGCTCAGTGGCCGCGCGGGCACCACTTCTACGCACCGGTCGCCGGCACCTGGTACGACCCGCTGCTCGCCGCGGAGTCGTTGCGGCAGGCGTCCGTCCTGATCGGGCAGACGTACTACGGAGTTCCGGCCGATCAGCACGTCACCATTACCGAACTGGAGTTCGAGGTGATACCGGGGGCCCTGCTCCTGGGAGCCCGCCCCGCCGAGATGCGCCTGGAGTTCGCGGCCACGGAGGTACGGCGACGCCGGGGCACCCTCACCGCGCTCACCCTGGAGGCGGACCTGCTGCGCGGCGGCGACTTCGCCGGCGCCGGGCGTCTGACCCTGCGGGTGTCGGACCTTCGCGACCCCGCCGCAGGGGAGGGCGGCGGGTACCCGCCTCTGCCCGACCCCGTCCCGCCCGCGATCGTGGGCCGCCTGGACGAACACGACGTCGTCCTCGGCGTACCCGGTTCGAGTGCCGGCTCCGGTTCCGGCCGCCGGGGCCCGGGCCTGAGCTGGGATCTGCGGATCGACCCCGGCCACCCGGTGCTCTTCGACCACCCCACGACCGACGTCCCCGCCATGGTCCTCCTGGAGGCCGCCCGTCAGGCCGTCCAGGCGTCCTGCGCCCCCTACCGCGTCCTCCCCGTCGAACTGCGCAGCGCCTTCCACCACCCCGTGGCCCTGGCCACCCCCTGCCACATCTCCGCGACCAGGCTCCCCGCACAGGACGCGAGCGAGGACGCCGCACTCCGGGTCACCGCCTGGCAGTCCGACCGCCTGGCCTTCGACAGCCTCGTGGTGGCGAGCGTGTGCGGCTGAGCGCTCCGTGAACGAACCCCGGCAGCCGTTCAGGGGCCTGACCCACCCAGTGGATCAGGCCCCTGAACCGGTGTGCCGCCGGCGCTCCGGCTCATGAAGCGTGCGACAGCCGCCTGCTGACGGTTCCTCAGATGTCCCGGAAGGGACCGGCGAGTGCGGTGGCCTGCCGTGATGGGTGCGTGGGGGCCGCTGAGCTGCGCGAATGCACTTTCGGTTGTTTCAGGCTCGTGCCGGTTGATGGGGCCGGAAGTCCCAGGAAAGTCCCAGGTGACTCCCACGGCTGACGGGTGCCCTTTCGACGTTATTGGGGGTGAGGCGGCGGGTCGAGGCACGCGCGGTGGAAGTCGCCCGGCGCAGACAGGATGAACAGCAGACCAGGGCAGCACGCGAAGTTCGTTGGCAAGCGGCCATGGACGCGGCGAGGGAACAAGCTGTTCGTGAACAACTTGCCCAGGTGCTCCACGAAGAGGCCGGGCGCCGGCATGAAACCGCTGTCCTCCGTGCGTACTGCGTGGCATTGGAACGTCGCATCGACGAGTTGGACGGCGTTGCGGACGAGTCGGCTCTGGAATCAGCCCGACGCTGGGTGGAGTGGGCAAGGGGGTACGTGAAGTCGACCGACCCCTTGACCCGGCTTCCGGGGATGCCGATTCCCAGAGAGCCGACGCCGGATGAGCTCAAGGCGCATCTGAAGGGGTGAAGCCCTGATGGACCAGAGCGCACTGGTGGACGGTGAAGCGCAGAGCGGGCGGTTGGCGGATTGGCCACAACAGGAGCGGACTTGTGCCCGGTGTCACGGGGCACGTCAATCCGGCGTTAGGAAAGGCCTCCTCCAGATCAAGGGACCGTCAGTGGCCAGGAGTTGTCCGGCATTGCGGTCGTAGCGTCGTAGCAGCCCCTGATCGGGGCGCCCCCCACAGCGGGCCTGATCTGCCCGTCCCGAGGAGACGACGACACCATGACGACCACTGTGCCCGGCACCACCCCTGCGGCCGGGCCCCTCGGAAGCCGGCGGGTCGATGCCCGCGAGAAGGACATCATGCGCTTCCGCACGGTGTCCGGGCCCGATCTGACCACCCGCAACGACGCCTACCTCGCCTGGCAGCTCGACCGTCAGCAGGCGGACCTGTGGCCGTACTTCCGCCGCTACGACACCGCCCTGACCACCCGCGCCACCGTCGTGTCGGACACCGGAGTGGTCACCCACGGCCCCAACTTCGGCGGCCAGGACTACCTGTCCCTCACCGCGCACCCCGCCGTCCTCGACGCCGCTCACCGGGCCCTGCGTGACTACGGCCCGCTCACCGCCGGCTCCCCGGCCCTGGGCGGCGCCACCCCGATCAGCAAGGCACTGGAGGCCGGACTGGGCGAGGCCCTGCGCACCGAGCACGTGGCGCTCTTCCCGACCGGCTGGGCGGCCGGCTTCGGCACCATACGTGCGTTGACGCACCGCCGCGACCACATCCTGCTCGACAAGCTGTCCCACGACTCGCTGCGCCAGGGCGCCGCCGCCAGCGGAGCCACCGTGGAGTTCTTCCGGCACCTCGACAACGACGCCGTACGGCGCCATCTGCAGGGCATCCGCGCCACCGACACCACCAACGCCGTCCTCGTCGTCACCGAGGGCGTGTTCTCCATGGACTCCGACACTCCGCAGCTGGTCGAACTGCTCGGCGTCTGCCGTGAGTACGGTGCCCAGCTGATGGTCGACGTCGCCCACGACTTCGGCGCCATGGGGCAGCACGGCGGAGGTCAGCCGGAGGTGCACGGCATCCTCGGCGAGGTCGACTTCGTCGTCGGTGCCTTCTCCAAGACGTTCGCCACGACCGGCGGGTTCCTGGCTACGCCGTCCGCCTCGGCGCGGGAGTACGTGCGGATGTTCGGCGGCCCGCAGACCTTCTCGAGCGCCATCACCCCCGTACAGACCGCCGTGGCGCTGGCCGCCCTGTCCGTCGTGACCTCGCCGGAGGGCGCCCGGCGGCGGGCGGCGGTCACCGCTGTCGCCACCCGGCTGCGCGAGGGGCTGACGGCGCGCGGTCTGGAGGTCATGGGCGACGTGGTCTGCCCGGTCGTGCCGGTCCTCATCGGTGACACGCCGACCGGCCGTACGGCCTCCGGTCTCATCGCCCGTGCCGGTCTCGTCGCGCATCTCGTCGAGCAGCCCGCGGTCGCCTCCGACGCGGCCCGCTTCCGCCTGCAGGCCATGGCGGACCACAGCGACGACGACGTCGACACGGCCGTCGACATCCTCGACACCTGCATCCGTGAGGCACGGCAGGCCGCCTGCTGAGTCTCAGGGGTGCAGGTGTCGCCGTTGGGTATCCCTGGGCGGGCCGGCGTCTCACGACGGCCCGCCTGCAGACGGACGTCAGCCGGCGGTCAGTTCTGCGAGCTGCTCGGCCGCGGTGGCGTTGCCGCCGTCGGCGAGGCGCCGTAGCTCATCCACGTTGTCGTGTTCGGTGGCGAGTTCGATCAGCTGGTCGGTGGCCGTGGCGTTGCCGCCGTCGGAAAGGCGCCGAAGTTCTTCGAGGTCGCCCTGCTCTGCGGCGAGTTGGATGAGCTCGTCGGTCGCGTCGGAGTTGCCCGCCGCCGCGAGGCGGCGCAGCTCGTTCATGTCGCCGAGTTCGACGGCGAGCTCGATCAGCTCGTCGACCGCTCCGGGGGCGCCGTGCTCTGCCCGCTCCCGTAGGGCGGACAGGGCGGTCGGGTCGTGCTCGGTCATCAGGGGAACCTCTCTGTGCGGGACTGTTCGCGGGGGTCGACCAGTTGTCCCGAGGCGCGCAGTTCGTCGCGGTGTCCCTCCCACTCCTCGACCAGCCGCGGCAGGCGCTCGGCGAGGAACTCGGCCAGCGCGACCATCTCCTCCAGCGGGGCGCGGCGCTCCGGCGGGGCGTCGGCGAGGAGAGCCAGGCCCTCCCGGAACAGCGCGGCATGTTCGTGGTGGAGGGCGGCGTCGAAGTTCTGCGGCTGCCGGCTGTCCGGGTTCAGGCTCACCCGGTCCATGCGCTCACCGGCAGTGCGGGTGCGCCGGGCCATCCCGTAGTTCTCGAGCAGTTTGACCGCGCCGGTGATGGCGCTGCGGCTCGCCAGCAGGGCTTCTCCCAGCTCGTCGATCGTCTGCTGTGGCGGATCGCAGACGAGGAGGTGGCCCAGCAGGCGCCCGGCCATGGGCGGGAAGCCGTACTGCCGGGCGTAGAAGCGGCCGACGTGGTCGGCGAAGAGCAGTTGAGCGTCGTTCGGCACGTCTTCGAAGGTACCATCTCCAACTGAGATAACAATTATTTGTGTCATTTCAGCCGGGCGTCAGGAGAGCCCGGACGCCCTCAGGACCGCACGCGCGGTCTCGTCGTCGATCCGGTGGCCGAGCTGTTCCAGGACGTCCGCGCCTTGGAGAAGCGTGCCGCGTTCGATGGAGCGGTGGACCCCGGTGTCGAGCTCGTGCCAGATCAGGGGGTTGGCGGCGAGGACGCGGGGGTCGAGTTCGAGGCGCCCGCCGTGGGTGTCGCGCAGGATCAGATGCGAGGAGACGCTGCCGTACTGCCGTACTGCCACCAGCGCGTCCGTACGCACGATGTGCCTGTGCCAAGGGGTGTGTACCGCCAGCCAGCCGGGGCCCGCGGTTACCCGGGGCGGGAGCAGGACGGCGAAGGCGGTGCTGGACAAGGTCAGCCACAGCAGGGCTCGCAGGAGCGTCAGGCTGCCCGCGTCCCAGTCCACGAGCAGGGAGAGGGCGCAGAACACAAGGGCGCAGGTCGTTGCCAGTCGGGCACTGCCGCGCCAGTCGCGGTCGCCGACCGGGGCCCACGGGTCCGTCTGCGTCATGCCGCTGACGCTAGGCGGTTGTGCGGGGCCGGGAGACTGCCACTGACGGGGTCCTGACGCCGTGCGGGCGAATCCTTACGGGATCCTGACGCGGGCGCCGGATTCAGCCGGTGTGGACGCGGGGGCGGCGGGCGCGGTCCGGTTCCGCCTCGCGCAGGACCTCTCGGGTGACCGGGGCGACCTCGCCCTGGCCGAAGAGGAAGAAGCGGAGGAAGTTGGCGAACGGGTTGCCCTCGGTCCACTCGAAGTAGATGTGCGGGATGCACCCCGTCTCGTCGCGGGTGTGGAGGAGCAGCGCGGCGAGGGCGTTGGGGATGGAGGCGGACTCCAGGGTCAGTACCCGGTAGCGGTTGTGCAGGACCTCGCCGCGTACCGTCAGGTCCGCCTCGAACTCGGAGGGATCCGTCAGCGTCACCTCGACGAAGACGAAGTCCTCCTGCTCCGGCATGTTGTTGTCGGCCCGGATCTGTTCGATCTTGTCGCGGTACTCGGCCTTGTCCCGCTGGTCGGGCTCGTTGGCGATGAACCGCATCTTCCGGCTGGCCATGTCCCGGACGAAACGTTCCGCCATGTCGTCCAGCGTCACGCTCGTCACGCGCAGCTCGAAGGCTCGGGCCAGCCGGGACAGCAGGGAGACCAGGATGATGCCGGCGATGAAGCAGGCGCCGATCTTCACGCCGTCGGGGCGTTCGATGACGTTCGCGACGGTGACGTAGAGGAACACCGCCGAGATGACGGCGAAGCCGATCGTCCAGTTCCGCTGGCCGGCCTTGTGGGCGGCGATGGTGACCGCGATCGCCGCTGAGCTGATGAGCACCAGCACGCCGGTGGCGTAGGCGCCGCCCTGCGCCTCGACGTCGGCGTCGAAGACCCACGTGACGAGGAAGCCGATGAGGGTGAAGACGATCACCATCGGGCGGACGGCCCGCGCCCAGTGCGGGGCCATGCCGTAGCGGGGCAGGTAGCGCGGCATCAGGTTCAGCAGCCCGGCCATGGCCGAGGCGCCCGCGAACCACAGGATGGCGATCGTCGAGATGTCGTAGACCGTGCCGAAGGCGCTGCCCAGGTATTCGTGGGCCAGGTAGGCGAGGGCGCGTCCGTTGGCCTTGCCACCCGACTCGAACTCCTTCTCCGGGATGAGGAGGGTGGTGATGAAGCTGGTGGCGATGAGGAAGACGCTCATGATGAGAGCGGCGGCCGTCAGCAGTTTCTTGGTGTCGCGGATGCGGCCCCCGGGGTGCTCCTCCGTGTCGCCGTCGTCGCCCCTCACGTGCGGCATGACGGCGACGCCGGTCTCGAAGCCGGACAGGCCGAGCGCGAGCTTGGGGAAGACCAGGAGGGCGACGCCGACCATGGCGAAGATGTTGCCGTGCTCGGCGGTCAGCGCGCTGGACCAGTCGGTGATCAGGTGTCCGGCGGTGGCGACGTGCCACACGCCGACGATGACCACCACGACGTTCAGCGCGAGGTAGAGGCCCACCAGGACGACCGCGACGCCGATGGCCTCCAGGAAGCCCTTGAGGAACACCGCGCCGAGCAGGGCGACCAGGATCAGGGTGATCAGCACCTGCTTGTCGTGCAGGGTGCTTTCCAGGTGCGGGTTCTCGACGAGGTGGGTCGAGGCGTCCGCCGCCGAGAGGGTGATGGTGATCAGGAAGTCGGTGGCGGCGAAGCCCAGCAGGGTCAGGACGAACAGCTTGCCCTTCCAGAAGGACAGCAGCCGCTCCAGCATCGCGATCGAACCCTCGCCGTGCGGGCTCTCCTCGGCGACGCGCCGGTAGACCGGCAGGGCGCCGGCCAGGGTGACTATGACGAGCACGATGGTCGCGACCGGCGACAGCAGACCGGCTGCCAGGGCAGCGATGCCCGGCTGGTAACCGAGGGTGGAGAAGTAGTCCACACCGGTCAGACACATCACGCGCCACCAGCGCTGGCCCTTGTGCGGGGGCTCTGGTTCCGCGTGCGGGCCCGTGTGGCCACCACTCCTGCCCATGTCGGACAGGCCCTGAAGCATCCACGTCCGCAGACGGCTCGACGGTGGGTGTTCGGTGACGGCCATCGGCGTGCTCTCCTGGTGTGCGGCTCGGCGTGGGCTTCGGCCATCACGCGGACGGCGGCATCAGCGTATGCAGAGCGTGACGTGAAGGCCGGGGGATGGATCACACGTTCGCGTCAGGGTTGCGTTAAGACCGGCCGCGCGAACGCCGGTGGCACATCAAGGAGTGGCTGTTTCGGCGGTGCGGGTGAGGATTGGGCCGTACGGGGGTCTCCAGCGGATGGGCCTCGACGCCGCGCGTGGCGGATCTCCAACTGTCCGTCCGTGCGGGCGGGCCGGTCGGTCGGCGGTGGGCGGGTCGCTGCCGTGGGCGGGCGGGCTGCTGCTTGCCGCGATGCTGCTGACCGCACTCGGACTTCGGCCCCGGCTGGCCGAGTTCCGCTGAGCGCTGCTCAGACGTCCGCCAGCCGTGCCTCTTCCAGATCGAGGGAGCGCTGGAGCCTTCTCCGCGTCGTGTCGCTGATGGCGTGGTCGTCGTAGAGGCGTTGCAGTTCCGTCGCTTCCACGGCGATCAGGTCGCGGCGCAGCTGGCGGTAGACGAGGTCGGCGGATTCGGCCGTGTTGTGGTCGTCGGTGAGGCGGTCGCGGGCGTCGTCGAGGCGGGCGGTGAGGCCCCTGCGGAGGCGGTCGAGGACGACGTCCGGTACGGCTTCGAGCTCCGAGAGCTCCTCCAGACGGCGGATGCCCGCGTCGGCCAGGCGGCATCGGGCGGAGGCTTCCTCGCGCTCGGTGTGGTCGGGCTCCAGGGCGATGCCGGAGCGGCGCACGACGGGAGCGAGGGTGAAGCCCTGGACGACGAGGGTGACGACGACGACCGACGTGGTCAGGACCAGGACCAGGGGGCGGTCCGCCAGCGCCGCGCCCGCCTTCGTGGTCTCGGGGATGGACAGGGCCGCCGCGAGTGGCACGACGCCCCGGGTGCCGGCCCAGGTCAGCACCAGCGGGACCCGCCAGTTCATGCGCTGGATGCCGCCCTTGCGCTGGACCACGGCCGACAGCGGCGCCAGCCACAGGAGCCGTACCGCGATCAGCGTGCCCGCCACCGCGAGGGCGTACAGCGGCCAGGCCCGGTCGCCGTCGTCCAGTGCCTGCACCTGTGCGGGCAGGGCCAGGCCGATGAGCGAGAACACCACGCTCTCCAAGAGGAACACCACGGTGCCGTAGACGGCGTGCAGTTGGAGCCGGATGCGGGCGGTGGTCAGCCGGTCGCCGCGGCCGCCGAGGACCACGCCCGCGACCACCACGGACGTGACCCCGGAGGTGTGCGCCACCTCCGCGAGGACATAGGCGGCGTACGGCGTGACCAGGGCAATCACCGTCTCCAGCACCGGGTCCTCGGTGCGCCGTCGGATCAGCGCGACCACCCCGGCGATCGCGGCGCCTATGAGCGTGCCGCCGCCCGCGAGCACCACGAACTCACTGCCTGCCGAGTCCCAGCCGACCGCCGCGGTGGCCACGGCGACGCTTACCGCGACGCGGTACAGGACGAGCGAGGTCGCGTCGTTGAACAGGCTCTCCGCCTGCACCAGCATCTGCACCTTCGGCGGCAGCGCGAGCCGTCGGCCCAGGGCCGTGACCGCGACCGGGTCGGTGCTGGCCAGGATCGCGCCGAGCACGAACGCCATCTGCCATGACAGGGGAGTGACCAGCGAGGCCACCCAGCCGACGGCCGCCGCAGAGGCCACTACCAGGCCGATCGCGAGGATCCCGACCGGCTTCCACACCGCGCGCAGTTCACGCCAGGACAGTTCCTCCGCACTGGCGTACAGCAGCGGAGGCAGCACGACCAGGCCGATGATCTCCGGGCTGATCCCGATCTCCGGGGTGCCCGGCAGCAGTGCCACGGCGAGGCCGGCGACGACGAGCAGGGAAGGCGCGGGAATGCGCCACCGGCGGGCGAAAGTCGCCACGACCGTGGCCAGGACGACCAGTGCCAGAACCGTACCCACGCTGCGCATGCTGACCGTCCCCGGGAAGCCTCGAAGAGAGCCACCGTGGCTCCCCGGCCGACCAGACTTCCCGGCACACCGCCTTCACCCTATCCGGCCAAGGGATGTCAAGACAGTGTCAAGGTCGCCGTGATCGGCGCCAAGGAAGCGCTAACAACCGCCCCGGGCGGTCACCGGAAACGCTTCGGTAGAGAGAAGTAACCCGCCTCCCGAGGGAGTTGAGCCAGTGAGCGGAGCACGTCGGCGGCGATGAGTGGTGACGTACGGGCCGGACGGCTGAAGGTCTACCTGGGGGCGGCCCCAGGGGTGGGCAAGACCTACCGGATGCTCGACGAGGGGCGGCGTCGGGCCGCCCGTGGTGCGGATGTCGTGGTCGGCTTCGCCGAGTGTCACGGCCGGCCGCGCACGGAGGCGATGCTGGACGGCCTGGAGGTCGTTCCCCGCGCCCGCTGCCGCTACCGCGGTGGGCGGTTCGAGGAGATGGACCTCGCCGCGGTGCTGGCCCGCCGCCCGCAGGTGGCGATCGTCGACGAGTTCGCCCACAGCAACGTCCCCGGTGACGGCCGCAACACCAAGCGCTGGCAGGACATCGAAGTGCTGCTCGCCGCCGGAATCGACGTCGTCACGGCGCTGAACATCCAGCACCTGGCCTCCCTCAACGACGTCGTGGAGAAGATCACCGGGGTGCCGCAGCACGAGACGGTGCCCGACGACGTCGTCCGGCGGGCCCATCAGGTCGAGCTGGTGGACATGCCCCCGGAGGGCCTGCGGCGCCGTATGGCCCACGGCAACGTCTACACGCCCGAGAAGGTCGACGCGGCCCTCGCGAACTACTTCCGGCCGGGCAATTTGACCGCGCTGCGGCAACTGGCCCTGCTGTGGGTGGCGGACCGGGTCGACGAGGCGCTCCAGACCTACCGCGCCGAGCACTCCATCGGCGGCGTGTGGGAGACCCGGGAGCGGGTGGTCGTCGCGCTCACGGGCGGGCCGGAGGGGGACACGCTCGTCCGGCGGGCCGCCCGCATCGCCGCCCGGTCGGCCGGGGGCGACCTGCTCGCCGTGCATGTGGCCCGCAGCGACGGTCTGGCCGCCGGTGTCTCGCACGCCTCGCTGGCCCGGCAGCGGCGGCTGGTGGAGGACCTCGGGGGCAGCTACCACTCCGTCGTCGGGGACGCCGTCGCCACCACGCTGGTGGAGTTCGCCCGCGCCGAGAACGCCACTCAGCTGGTGCTGGGCACCAGCCGCCGGGGCCGCCTCGAGCGTTTCCTGACCGGACCTGGCACGGGGGAGACCGTGACCGAGTTGTCCGGGGACATCGACGTGCACCGGGTCACCCACGAGCGCGCCGGCCGCGGCACCCTGCTGTCGTCCCGCCGCCGCACCCTGTCCACCGCCCGGCTGATCGCGGGGCCGGTGGCGGGACTGGCGCTGCCGGTGCTGCTGACGCTCGTCCTCGCACAGGTGCGGGGCACGGTGAACCTGACGAGCGAGGCGCTGCTGTTCCTGCTCACGGTGGTGGGGGTGGCCTGCATTGGCGGGGTCGTGTCGGCGCTGATCGCGTCGGTGACGGCGTCCCTGCTGCTGAACTACTGGTTCATCCCGCCCATCGGCGAGTTCACGCTCGAGGACCCCAACGCGCTCCTCGCGCTCGGAGTGTTCGCGGCGGTGGCCGTCACCGTGGCCGCCGTCGTCGACCGCTCGCTGCGTCTGTCCCGCCGCTCGGCCCGGGCCACCGCCGAGGCCGAGACCATGTCGTCCCTGGCCGGCAGCATCGTGCGCGGCGGCGCGACCATCCCGGCCCTGCTGGAACGTACCCGCGAGACCTTCGGCATGGACTCGGCGGAACTCGTCGACGAACCACCCGACAGCGACCGCGCGACCGTTGTGCCCGCCGGTCCCGGTGCGTATCTGCTGCTGCGAGGGCGCACGCTGTCGTCCTCCGAGCGGCGCGTGCTCGCCGCGTTCGCCGCGCACGTGGGGTCCGCCGTCGAGCGGGCCCGGCTGGCCGATGCGGCGGCCGAGGTGGAGCCCGTGAAGGCCGCCGACCGGATGCGTACGGCGCTGCTGCGGGCCGTTGGACACGATCTGCGCACCCCGCTCGCCGCCGGCTGGGCGGCCGTCACCTCGCTGCGCAGCCGGGACGTGGAGTTCACCCCGGAGGACCGCGACGAACTCCTCGCCACCGCCGACGAGTCCATGGCCAAGCTCAGCCGCCTGGTGGAGAACCTCCTCGACCTCAGCCGCCTGGAGGCCGGCGTCCTCACGCTGACCCTGCGGGCCACGACCCTGGAGGAGGTGCTCCCGACGGCGCTTGCGGACGTGCCGGTGGCCGAGGCGCGGGACGTGGAGCGGATCCCGGCGGTGCTGGCCGATCCGCCGTTGCTGGAGCGCGTCGTCGCCAACCTGGTCGGCAACGCGGCCCGGCACACGCCGCCCGGGCAGAAGGTACTGGTCACGGCCAGCGCCCTGGCGGGACGCGTGGAGCTACGGGTCGTCGACCGGGGGCCCGGCCTTCCCGCCGACGGCCGGGAGCGGCTCTTCGAGCCGTTCCAGCGGCTCGGGGACACCGACAACAGCACCGGACTCGGCCTGGGGCTCGCCCTGGCCCGGGGCCTGACCGAGGCGATGAACGGGACCCTCGCCCCCGAGGACACCCCGGGTGGCGGCCTGACGATGGTCGTATCGCTGCCTTGCGCGGAACAGGCCGGGACGACTCCGGATGACTGCGGGGGCGTCACTCCAGTCCGGAGACTTTGAAGACGGCCTGTGCGGTCTCGCGGTCGATGCGCAGGGAAAGGCGGCGCAACGCGGTCGCCCCGCACAGCAGCGTGCCGCCGGCCGCCGCCTTATGGGCGCCCGCCTCCAGACGGAACCACAACGGCGGGTTCCTCACCAGCACTTCGGGGTCGATCTCCACCCGGCCTCCGAACGCGTCCCGCAACACGAGCCGTTGGGAGACGCCGTCGAGACAGCGGACGGACACCAGCAGATCCGTACGGACACGTCGTTCGCGCAGCAGCCGGCGTACGGACAGCCAGTCCTCGCCGGCCCGGACGCGGGCGGGACACAGTACGAGGAAGAGCAGCAGCGCCAACGCGACCCACAGGGCGCCGCGCCAGAGCGTGAGCCGGCCCGTGCCCCGGTCGAGCAGGAGCAGCAGGACGAGCAGCACGCCGGCGCAGCGCACCGAGTCCCGCACGTCCCGTGCCCAGCGGAGGTCGTACGCCACGTCAGCGGGGCCGCGCGCGCCGTTGCGGGGTGCCATGACGGTGACCGTAGGGATCCGGAAGGCTGGATCGCCTCCCTTTTGACGCCACTCTGACGGCTCTGTCACCTGGATCACATCACCGTCAAGGTCCCGTCAAAGTCGGCCGCTTCGGTGTGAAGAAACCGCCAAGGACGGTCGGCCTCGGCCGGAAACGGACCCACCCTGAGTGCGCCGCGCGCACCTCAGCCCTCGTGCGTGGCCCTGGAAGAAGGAGCACGCACCGATGTCCGTCCTGACCCTCGACCCGGGCGCGACCCCCGCCGACGAAGAGCCGCCCGATACCGGCGAACGCCACCGGCTCACCGCCGTCACCGGCCTGGCCGCCCTCTCACTCGACGCCATGGCGTCGGTGGCCTACGGCCCCGAGGCGATCGTCCTCGTCCTCGCCGCGGCCGGCGGGCACGGCCTCGGCTTCACCCTGCCGGTGACGCTGGCCATCGCGGGTCTGCTGGCGGTGCTGGTCGCCTCGTACCGCCAGGTGATTGCGGCCTTCCCGGACGGCGGCGGGTCGTACGCCGTGGCGAAGACGCATCTGGGCGCGCGCACGAGCCTGGTGGCGGCCGCGTCCCTGGTTCTGGACTACGTCCTCAACGTCGCCGTCGCCGTCACCGCCGGGGTGGCCGCGTTGACGTCGGCCTTCCCGGCCCTGTACGGCGACCGCCTGTGGCTGTGCCTGGCGGTGCTCGTGCTGATCACGGCGGTGAACCTGCGGGGCATCGTGGAGTCGGCGAAGGTGTTCATCGTGCCGACCGTGGTGTTCGTCGGCTCGATCCTCGTCCTGATCGTCGTCGGGCTGTTCCGGTCGGCCCCGGTCAGCACGGCCACCGCGGACGGGCATGTGTCGGTCCTGGCCGACAACGCGACCACGGTGGGCGTGCTGCTGTTGCTGAAGGCTTTCGCCTCGGGGTGCTCGGCGCTGACGGGCGTCGAGGCGATCGCCAATGCGGTGCCGTCCTTCCGACGTCCGCGGGTCAAGCGGGCCCAGCGGGCGGAGGTCGCCCTCGGCGCCGTGCTCGGAGTGATGCTGATCGGTCTGTCTGTACTGATCTCCCGCTTCCACCTCCAGCCGGTGGAGGGCGTCACGGTCCTCGCCCAGCTCGCGGACGCCTCGCTCGGCCACAACTGGGCGTTCTACGTCATCCAGTTCGCCACGATGATCCTGCTGGCGCTGTCCGCGAACACGTCCTTCGGCGGTCTGCCGGTGCTGTTGAAGCTGCTGGCCCGCGACAACTACCTCCCGCACGTCTTCGCCCTGAAGGCCGACGGTCAGGTGCACCGGCACGGAGTGCTGGCCCTGGCCGTGGTCTCGGCGGCGCTGCTGGTGTTCTCCGGCGGCGACACCAACACGCTCGTGCCGCTGTTCGCGATCGGTGTCTTCGTCGGCTTCACCATCGCGCAGGTGGGCATGGTCCGACACTGGCGGGGCGAGCGAGGGCCGGGGTGGCGGGGCAAGGCGCTGCTCAACGGCTTCGGCGCGCTGCTGACCGGTGTGGCGACGATCGTCGTGACGGCCAGCAAGTTCGAGGAGGGCGCCTGGCTGGTCGTGGTTGCGCTCCCGCTGCTGGTGGCGGCCTTCGTCGCCGTCCACCGCGCCTACGCCCGCATCGGGGAGCGGCTGGGTCTGGGGAGGATCCCCGAGCCCCCGCACCGCGAGCGCTCCCTGGTGATCGTGCCGGTGTCGTCCCTGTCCCGCCTGACGTCCGAGGCGCTGACCGCGGCAGCCTCCCTGGGCGACGAGGTGCGCGCGGTCACCGTCTGCTATCCCGACGCCGAGGACCGGAGTGCGCTGCACGCGCTGGAGCGCTCCTGGGCGGAGTGGGACCCCGGGGTACCGCTGGTCCGGCTGTCCTGCGAGCACCGCAGCCTGGGCCGGCCCATCGCCGCTTACGTCCGTGAGGTCGCGGCGGCGGAGCCGGCCACCCAGGTCACCGTCCTGATCCCGGAGACCGAGCCGGAGCGGCTGTGGCAGCGGCTGCTGCAGAACCAGCGGGGCGCGGTCGTCGCCCACGCCGTGCGCAGGGAGACCGACGCGGTCATTTGCCGACTGCGCTTCCGCCTGTTGTAAGAGCCCGTCGTAGGTGCCGCCGTAAGAGTCGCGTCAAGGGTGCGGGGGCTGGCGTAAGGGACTCGTCAACGGCCGGCCGATTCCGGCCAGGGGCGGGGTTTCCTCTATCTGTCCGCTTCTCTTCCGAACCTCTCCAAGGAGTTCGCGATGGCCGATCTGGCCTTCGTCGTCGCCACAGTCGCGGTGTTCGCGCTGGTGGCCCTCGTCGCCAAGGGGGTGACGAAGCTGTGACCGCCGAGAACATCGTCGGCCTGATCGTGGCCGTCGCCCTGCTGGGCTATCTCGTCCTCGCGCTGATCTTTCCCGAGAGGTTCTGAGACACAGCATGGGTCCCGTACTCGCCGGCGTGCTCCAACTGCTCGCGCTCATAGCGGCACTGGCTCTCGCCTACGTCCCCCTCGGCAACTACATGGCCAGGGTCTACTCCTCCGACAAGCACTGGCGCGTCGAGAAGTGGATCTACAAGGGCATCGGTGCCAACCCGAACACCGAGATGCGCTGGCCTGCGTACCTGCGTGGCGTCCTCGCCTTCTCGGCCGTGAGCGTCGTCTTTCTCTACCTGCTCCAGCGGCTCCAGGGCCACCTGCCCGGCTCGCTCGGCTTCAAGGCGATCGACCCCGATCAGGCGTTCAACACCGCCACGTCCTTCGTCACCAACACCAACTGGCAGTCGTACTACGGCGAGCAGGCCATGGGCCACGTCGTGCAGACTGCTGGTCTTGCGGTGCAGAACTTCGTGTCGGCCGCGGTCGGTATCGCCGTCGCGGTGGCGCTGGTGCGTGGGTTCGCCCGCTCCCGCACCGGCGAGCTGGGCAACTTCTGGTCGGACCTGGTGCGCGGAGTGACCCGCATCCTGCTGCCGCTCTCCGTCGTCGCCGCGATCGTCCTGGTCGCCTGCGGTGCCATCCAGAACTTCGCCGGCATCCACGAGGTCGGCCAGTTCATGGGTGGCAACCAGCAGTGGAACGGCGGCGCGGTCGCCTCGCAGGAGGCCATCAAGGAGATCGGCACCAACGGCGGCGGCTACTTCAACGCCAACTCCGCCCACCCCTTCGAGAACCCGACCCCTTTCACCAACCTCTTCCAGATCTTCCTGCTGCTGGTCATCCCGTTCGCGCTGACCCGCACCTTCGGCATCATGGTCGGCTCGATCAAGCAGGGTTACGCGATCCTCGCCACCATGGCCACCATCTGGGTCGGCTTCGTCGCCCTGATGATGTGGACCGAGTTCGCCCACCACGGACCGGCGTTGCAGATCGCGGGCGGGGCGATGGAAGGCAAGGAGCAGCGCATCGGAGTCGGCGCCTCGTCGATCTTCGCCGTCTCGACCACGCTGACCTCGACCGGAGCGGTGGACTCGTTCCACTCCTCGTTCACCGGTCTGGGCGGCGGGATCATCATGCTGGGCATGCAGCTGGGCGAGATCGCGCCCGGCGGTACCGGTTCCGGCCTCTACGGCATGCTGGTCATGGCGATCATCGCGGTGTTCATCGCCGGTCTGATGGTCGGCCGCACGCCCGAGTACCTGGGCAAGAAGATCGGCACCCGTGAGATCAAGTTCGCGGCCTGCTACATCCTGATCACCCCGGCGCTGGTGCTCATCTTCACCGCCGCCGCGATGGCCCTGCCCACCCCGGGCCACTCGATGACCAACAGTGGCGCGCACGGATTCTCCGAGATCCTGTACGCCTACAGCTCGGCCGCCAACAACAACGGCTCGGCCTTCGCCGGTCTGAACGCGGACACGCAGTGGTTCAACACCACGCTGGGGCTGGCCATGGTGCTGGGACGCTTCCTGCCGATGGTGTTCGTGCTGGCGCTGGCGGGTTCGCTCGCCGAGCAGAAGCCGGTCCCGGCGACCGCGGGCACGCTCCGCACCGAGAAACCGCTGTTCACCGGCCTGCTGGTGGGCGCGATCCTGATCATCACCGGTCTGACCTACTTCCCGGCCCTCGCGCTGGGTCCGCTTGCCGAGGGGCTGGCGTCATGACGACCGACACGCAGAAGCAAGAGGACTCGATGTCCACAGCCACCCCGACCCGCGCACCCCACCAGGACGTCCCGACCGGTCACAAGGAGAGCCGTGTCGGCGCGGGCCTCTTCGACCCCAAGCAGCTGCTGAAGTCGCTGCCGGACGCCTGCCGCAAGCTCGACCCGCGAGTGATGGTCAAGTCGCCCGTGATGTTCGTGGTGTGGATTGGCTCGGTGCTGACCACCGTCTTCTCCTTCAAGGACCCGGGTGACTGGTTCGGCTGGACCATCAGCGCCTGGCTGTGGCTGACGGTGGTCTTCGCCAACCTGGCGGAGGCGGTCGCCGAGGGCCGTGGCAAGGCGCAGGCCGACACCCTGCGCAAGGCCAAGACCGACACGATCGCCCGGCGGCTCGTGGGGGAGTCCGAGGAGCAGGTGCCCGGCACCGAGCTGCGGATCGGTGACCTGGTCGTCTGCGAGGCCGGCGACGTCATCCCCGGCGACGGGGACGTCGTCGAGGGTGTGGCCTCCGTGGACGAGTCGGCGATCACCGGTGAGTCGGCGCCGGTCATCCGGGAGTCCGGCGGGGACCGGAGCGCTGTCACCGGCGGGACGAAGGTCCTCTCCGACCGGATCGTCGTCAAGATCACGACGAAGCCCGGCGAGACCTTCATCGACCGGATGATCAGCCTGGTCGAGGGCGCGTCCCGGCAGAAGACACCCAACGAGATCGCGCTGAACATCCTGCTCGCCTCGCTGACCATCGTCTTCCTGCTGGCGGTCGCGACCCTGCCGCCGTTCGCGGACTACGCGGGCACCCACCTGACGATGGTCGTGCTGGTCGCCCTGCTGGTCTGCCTCATCCCGACGACCATCGGCGCCCTGCTCTCCGCGATCGGCATCGCGGGCATGGACCGCCTCGTCCAGCGCAACGTACTGGCCATGTCCGGCAGGGCGGTCGAAGCCGCCGGTGACGTGTCGACCCTGCTGCTCGACAAGACCGGCACCATCACCCTCGGCAACCGTCAGGCGTCCGAGTTCGTGCCGGTGAGCGGCACGACGGAGGCCGAACTCGCCGACGCCGCCCAACTGTCGTCGCTGGCCGACGAGACGCCCGAGGGCCGCTCCGTCGTCGTCCTGGCGAAGGAGAAGTACGGCCTGCGCGAGCGTGAGCTGGTCGGCGCCGAGTGGATCGCGTTCACCGCGCAGACCCGGATGTCCGGCGTGGATGTCGACGTGCGCAGGATCCGCAAGGGCGCGGCCGGTTCCGTCATCGCCTGGGTGGCGGAGCAGGGCGGCGAAGTCGCCCCGGACACAAGGGAGTTGACCGACCGGATCTCCGAGGCGGGCGGCACCCCGCTGCTGGTCGCGGTCGAGGACGCCGAGGGCGCCCGCGTGCTGGGCGTCATCCACCTGAAGGACGTCGTCAAGGAGGGCATGCGGGAGCGGTTCGACGAGCTGCGGCGCATGGGCATCAAGACCGTCATGATCACGGGTGACAACCCGCTCACCGCCAAGGCGATCGCCGAGGAGGCGGGCGTGGACGACTTCCTCGCCGAAGCCACCCCCGAGGACAAGATGGCCCTGATCAAGCGGGAGCAGGCCGGCGGCAAGCTCGTCGCGATGACCGGGGACGGCACCAACGACGCGCCCGCGCTGGCGCAGGCCGACGTCGGCGTGGCCATGAACACCGGTACGTCGGCCGCCAAGGAGGCCGGCAACATGGTCGACCTCGACTCCAACCCGACCAAGCTGATCGAGATCGTCGAGATCGGCAAGCAACTCCTCATCACCCGGGGCGCGTTGACGACGTTCTCGATCGCCAACGACGTCGCGAAGTACTTCGCGATCATCCCGGCGCTGTTCGCGGCGGTCTACCCGGGCCTGGACAAGCTCAACATCATGGGCCTGTCCTCGCCGGACTCCGCGATCCTGTCCGCGGTCATCTTCAACGCGCTGATCATCATCGCGCTGGTGCCGCTCTCCCTGAAGGGCGTGCAGTACCGGCCCGTCAGCGCGGACAAGATGCTCCGCCGCAACCTCACGATCTACGGCATCGGAGGCCTGATCGCCCCCTTCGTCGGCATCAAGCTCATCGACCTGCTCATCTCCCTCATCCCCGGGATCGGCTGAACGCCATGAACACCTCCGTATCGAACACGGGCCGGCTGCTGTGGGCGGGCCTGCGCGCCCTCCTCGTGCTGACCCTGGTGACCGGCGTCCTCTACCCGCTGGTGGTGACCGGTATCGCCCAGGGGCTGTTCCACGGCAAGGCCAACGGCTCCGAGATCACGTCGGACGGCAAGGTCGTCGGCTCGTCCCTCATCGGACAGGCGTACAACCTGCCGCTGAAGAAGGGCCAGGAGACCCCGGAGCCGGACCTGAAGTGGTTCCAGGGCCGCCCGCAGAACGGCCTCGGCACCAACAGCGTCAACACCCGGTACAAGCTGATCCTCTCCGGCGCCACCAACCGCTCCGCCGACAACAAGGACCTGATCGACTGGGTGACCGCCGCCAAGAAGGCCGTCATCGAGGACAACTCCGTGAACGGTTACACGGTCAAGCCCTCCGACGTGCCTGCCGACGCGGTGACCTCCTCCGGTTCCGGCCTCGACCCGGACATCTCCCCGCAGTACGCGGACATCCAGGTCCACAGGATCGCCGAGAAGAACGGTCTGACCGTCGCCCAGGTGCAGAAGCTGGTCGACGACCACACCGAGGGCCGCACCCTCGGCTTCATCGGCGAGCCCCGGGTGAACGTGCTCGAACTCAACATCGCGCTCAAGGAACTCCTGGCGAAGAGCTGATGGCGTTACACGTCCCACAGGGGAGTTGGCGGTCCGGGAGCGATCCGGGCCCGCCGACTCCCGCCGTCATCAAGCCGGTACGGCCCGACGACGTACGACAGGAAAGGCGCACGCCCATGACACGGGTGCTGGTGGTGGAGGACGACCCGCAGCTCGTACGGGCCCTCATCATCAATCTCCAGGCACGCCAGTACGGGGTCGACGCGGCCCCCGACGGCGCCACCGCGCTCCGGCTCGCGGCCGCCCGTCAGCCCGACGTGGTGATGCTCGACCTCGGGCTGCCCGACATGGACGGCGTCGACGTCATCAAGGGCCTGCGCGGCTGGACCCGCGTACCCATCCTGGTGTTGTCCGCGCGGCAGGCGTCCGACGAGAAGGTCGCCGCCCTCGACGCGGGCGCCGACGACTACATCACCAAGCCGTTCAGCATGGACGAGCTGCTCGCCCGGCTGCGGGCCGCCGTCCGCCGCACCGAGGAGGTGCCGCTCGCCCCCGGGACGACGCTCGTCGAAACGGCCGAATTCACCATCGATCTGCTGGCCAAGAAGGTGAGCCGGGGCGGGGGCGACATCCGGCTCACGCCCACCGAATGGCATCTGCTGGAGATCCTGGTCACCAACCCGGGACGGCTGATCTCCCAGAAGCAGCTGCTCCAGGAAGTCTGGGGCGTCTCCCAGAGCACCAAGACCAACTACCTGCGGGTCTACATGGCCCAGCTGCGGCGCAAGCTGGAGGCGGATCCCGCCCACCCCCGCTATCTGATCACCGAGCCCGGCATGGGCTACCGCTTCGAAGGGTGAACATGGCACGCGGCAAGCTCCGGATCTACCTCGGCGCGGCACCGGGCGTCGGCAAGACCTACGCCATGCTGTCCGAGGCGCACCGCCGTGTGGAGCGGGGCACCGACTGCGTGGTCGCCTTCGTGGAGCACCACCACCGGCCGCGCACCGAGGTGATGCTGCACGGTCTGGAGCAGATCCCGCGACGGGAGTTGGAGTACCGGGACAGCGTCTTCACGGAGATGGACGTGGACGCGGTACTGGCGCGCCGCCCCGATGTCGCGCTCGTGGACGAGCTCGCCCACACCAACGTCCCCGGCTCACGCAACGACAAGCGCTGGCAGGACGTGGAGGAGCTGCTGGCCGCCGGGATCAACGTCGTCTCCACGGTGAACATCCAGCACCTGGAGTCGCTCGGCGACGTCGTGGAGTCGATCACGGGCGTACGGCAGCGGGAGACCGTGCCGGACGAGGTCGTACGCCGGGCCGACCAGATCGAGCTGGTCGACATGTCCCCGCCGGCGCTGCGCCGCCGTATGGCGCACGGCAACATCTACAAGCCGGACAAGGTCGACGCGGCCCTGTCGAACTACTTCCGGCCCGGCAATCTGACGGCCCTGCGCGAGCTGGCGCTGCTGTGGGTTGCCGACCGGGTCGACGCCTATCTGACCGAGTACCGCAGCGAGCACAGCGTCTCCACCATCTGGGGCTCACGGGAGCGGATCGTCGTCGGGCTCACCGGGGGCCCCGAGGGACGGACCCTGATACGGCGCGCGGCCCGGCTCGCGGAGAAGGGCGCGGGCGGCGAGGTACTCGCCGTCTACATCTCCCGCAGCGACGGCCTGACCGCGGCCTCCCCGAAGGAACTGGCCGTCCAGCGCACCCTCGTCGAGGACCTCGGCGGCACCTTTCACCACGTCGTCGGCGACGACGTATCCGTCGCGCTGCTCGACTTCTCGCGTGGGGTGAACGCCACCCAGATCGTGCTGGGCGTTTCCCGCCGCAAGGGCTGGCAGTACGCCTTCGGCCCGGGCGTAGGCGCCACGGTCGCCCGTGACTCCGGACCCGACCTCGACGTCCACCTCATCACCCATGACGAGGCCGGAAAGGGGCGCGGGCTCCCGGTCAACCGGGGCGCACGCCTCGGACGATCCCGTCTGATGTGGGGCTGGCTGGTCGGCCTCGGCGGCCCCGTCCTGTTGACCTGGCTGCTGAGCGGTGTGTCCCCGGACGTGGGGCTCGCCAACGACATGCTGCTGTTCCTGACAATGACGGTGGCGGCGGCCCTGCTGGGCGGGCTCTTCCCCGCCCTGGCTTCGGCAGCGGCCGGTTCCCTGCTCCTGAACTGGTACTTCACCCCACCCGTCCACACCCTGACCATCGCCGACCCGAAGAACATCGTCGCCATCGCGATCTTCGTCGGCGTCGCAGTCTCCGTGGCCTCCGTCGTCGACCTGGCCGCCCGCCGCACCCACCAGGCCGCTCGTCTGAGGGCGGAGTCGGAGATTCTCTCCTTCCTGGCAGGCAACGTCCTGCGCGGCGAGACCAGCCTGGAAGCGCTGCTCGACCGGGTCCGGGAAACCTTCGGCATGGAGTCGGCGGCCCTGCTGGAACGGGAGAGCGAGCTGGCGCCCTGGACCTGCGCGGGCAGTGTCGGCCCACGGCCCTCCGCCACCCCCGACGAGGCGGACGTCGACGTGTCGGTCGGCGACCACATGGCACTGGCGCTGACCGGACGGGTCCTGCCCGCCGAGGACCGGCGGGTGCTCGCCGCCTTCGCCGCCCAGGCCGCCGTGGTCCTGGACCGCCGACGCCTTCGGCAGGAGGCCGACCAGGCCAAGGAACTGGCCGAGGGCAACCGCATCCGCACCGCCCTGCTCGCCGCCGTCAGTCACGACCTGCGCACCCCCCTCGCCGGCATCAAGGCCGCGGTCACCTCCCTGCGCTCGGACGACGTCGAGTGGTCGCAGGAGGACCAGGCGGAGCTTCTGGAGGCCATCGAGGAGGGCGCCGACCGCCTGGACCACCTCGTCGGCAACCTCCTCGACATGTCCCGTCTGCACACCGGCACGGTCACCCCGATCATCCGCGAGACCGACCTCGACGAGGTCGTGCCCATGGCGCTCGGCGGTGTGCCCGCGGACAGCGTGGAACTCGACATCCCGGAGACGCTGCCCATGGTCGACGTCGACCGGGGGCTCCTGGAACGGTCCGTCGCCAACATCGTCGAGAACGCGGTGAAATACAGCCCGGCGGACACCCCGGTGCTGGTGTCGGCGAGCGCCATCGCGGACCGGGTGGAGGTGCGCGTCGTGGACCGCGGTCCGGGCGTCCCCGACGAGGCCAAGGGCCGCATCTTCGAACCCTTCCAGCGCTACGGCGACTCGCCGCGCGGCACCGGCGTCGGCCTCGGTCTGGCGGTCGCCCGCGGCTTCGCCGAGGCCATCGGCGGCACCCTCGACGCCGAGGACACACCCGGCGGGGGCCTCACCATGGTGCTCAGCCTGCCGAGGGCGGCGAACCTGCCTCCGACACCGGAACCGGACCTGCCCGCCGCGGCCAAGTCCTGAGGCAGGTTCGTGAAGAGGGGTCCTTCCAGCCACTTGGGGCCCTCTTCCCATGGGAGTGGCCGGACCGGGGCAGGACGTAGTGAGCTGGCCCCGAGTTTCGTAGCGGCCGATCTTGCTCGGAGTCACAGCAGCTGAACCCCGAAACCTGCCGGCGCTGGAGATGCCGCGACGATCACGATGCAGAGCCCAGCTTGGTCGACGGCCCGAGCGAGGCCACAAGATCGAGCTCAGCGTCACCATGGGGGATCGCCACCCACTGGTGGCCAACCCAGAGCAGTGACCCGTCCACGATCGAGCGGATCGAGCGGATCGAGCAGAGGGTACGTCGGCACATCGTTCCCCACCTGGGTGCCCAGCCGCTCAACGCCATCGGCACGGAAGCTCTGCGCCACTGGAAGAAACGGCCGGAGAAAGACCTCGGTCCGACCTCGATCCGTCTCGTCTGGGCGACGCTCTCCAGCATCCTCCAGGCCGCCGTCGAGGACCGTCGCCTCGGACGCAATCCATGTCGGTCCAGCACGGTTGGTCCTCCGGCCGCCACCCCCGGCAGGGTCGAGGCATGGCCACCCGAACGAGTGCTGGCGGTACGGGCGGCCCTGCCCGACCGCCAACAGCTCCTCCTTGTGATCGGAGCGGGCCCTGGGCTCCGGCAGGGGGAGGCGCTCGGGCTTGCCCTGGAGGACATCGACTTCGCCAAGGATGTCGTCCACGTCCGGCGGCAGGTCAAGATGGTGCGGGCGAGGCTGTGTTTCAGCCTCCCCAAGGGCCGCAAGGTACGGGATGTGCCGCTGCCGTCCAGCGTGGCTCGGGCCATCCAGCAGCACACGGAGCAGTTCGCGCCGATCCCGGTCACGCTGCCTTGGGACGACCCGACTCCTGCCGAGACGGCGGTGGAAGCCAAACACCGGCGGCCGAGGACCTACAGCCTCTTGGTGACAGGACGCGAACGGAAGGCCATCAACCGGAACTACCTCAACTCCTACGTGTGGAAGCCCGCTCTGGCTGAGGCCGACGTGATCGCTCCGCTGGAGGAGGGCAACACAAACGGCGCTCGCGTGTGGGAGCCATCCCGGGAGCACGGCTTCCACGCCCTGCGCCACTTCTGCGCCTCCGAGGAACTGGAGGCTGGCGAATCGGTCGTCTCCCTGGCACGCTGGCTGGGGCACTCCGACCCCGGGTTCACGCTGCGGAAGTACTCCCACTTCCTGCCCCGCGCGGGCGCACGAGGCAGCGCCGCCATCGACGCGATCTTCGCGTAGCCGTGGCCGGTCGGCAGGGCCCGTGGAGCGTGGCCCGTAGCCCACCGCGGGCCCGAAGTCCCAGAGATGCCGCTGCACCCCTCCCTGACCCGCTAAGTGGCAGGTCAGACAGGGTGCGACGGCATCCGCGTATCAAATGTCCCGGAAGATCTCGATCTGTGCCCCCACCGAGTTCAGCCGCTCGGCGAGATCCTCGTAACCCCGGTTGATGACATAGACGTTGCGCAGTACGGACGTGCCGTCCGCCGCCATCATCGCCAGCAGGACGACCACGGCGGGGCGCAGGGCCGGCGGGCACATCATCTCGGCGGCGCGCCAGCGGGTCGGCCCCTCGACCAGCACCCGGTGGGGGTCGAGGAGTTGGAGACGTCCGCCCAGCCGGTTCAGATCCGTCAGGTAGATCGCGCGGTTGTCGTAGACCCAGTCGTGGATGAGGGTCTGGCCCTGCGCGACCGCCGCGATGGCGGCGAAGAACGGGACGTTGTCGATGTTCAGGCCGGGGAACGGCATCGGGTGGATCTTGTCGATCGGCGCCTCCAGCTTGGAGGGGCGGACCGTCAGGTCGATCAGACGGGTGCGGCCGTTGTCGGCGAAGTACTCCGGCGTGCGGTCGTGGTCGAGGCCCATCTCCTCCAGGACCGCGAGTTCGATCTCCAGGAACTCGATCGGCACCCGGCGCACGGTCAGTTCCGACTCCGTCACCACGGCCGCGGCGAGCAGGCTCATCGCCTCGACCGGGTCCTCGGAGGGGGAGTAGTCGACGTCCACGTCGATGACCGGCACGCCGTGCACGGTCAGGGTCGTGGTGCCGATGCCCTCGACCCGCACACCCAGCGCCTCCAGGAAGAAACACAGGTCCTGGACCATGTAGTTGGAGGAGGCGTTGCGGATGACGGTGACGCCGCCGTACCGGGCGGCGGCCAGCAGCGCGTTCTCGGTGACCGTGTCGCCGCGCTCGGTCAGGACGATCGGACGGTCGGGGTGGACCGAGCGGTTGACCTGCGCGTGGTACTGGTTCTCGGTCGCCGCGACCTCCAGACCGAACCGCCGCAGCGCGATCATGTGCGGCTCGATGGTGCGGGTGCCGAGGTCGCAGCCACCGGCGTAGGGCAGCTTGAAGTGGTCCATGCGGTGCAGCAGCGGACCGAGGAACATGATGATCGAGCGCGTGCGGACGGCGGCCTCGGCGTCGATCGCGTCCATGTCCAGCTCGGCCGGCGGGACGAGTTCGAGGTCGACGCCGCCGTTGATCCACCGGGTGCGGACACCGATGGAGCCCAGCACCTCCAGGAGGCGGTAGACCTCCTCGATGCGGGCGACCCTGCGCAGCACCGTGCGCCCCTTGTTGAGGAGCGAGGCGCAGAGCAGGGCCACGCACGCGTTCTTGCTCGTCTTGACGTCGATGGCGCCGGACAGCCGACGACCGCCGACCACGCGCAGATGCATCGGGCCCGCGTAGCCCAGAGAGACGATCTCGCTGTCCAGTGCTTCACCGATACGGGCGATCATCTCAAGGCTGATGTTCTGGTTGCCGCGCTCGATGCGGTTGACGGCGCTCTGACTGGTGCCGAGCGCCTCGGCAAGCTGTGACTGTGTCCAGCCCCGATGCTGCCGGGCGTCACGGATGAGCTTGCCGATGCGTACGAGGTAGTCGTCTGCCATGAGGTTGAGGCTATCTCAGATATGAGATGGCGCATTCCGGCAGGTCCGTTCGGGTGAAGGACCCGGACGGACCTGTGGAAACGTCAGTGACGCTTGGCGGTCCGGGTCCGACGCCACCCGAAGGGTCCGGGCAGATCAACCGATGTCGTACGACGTCCCGAGCTGCTGTGGGTGTGCTTCGGCCCGTGGCTGCCGCCACCGGTCGTGATGGACCAGGAACGCCGGTTGATGTTCAGGCGCACTCCGGGAAGGATCCGGAAACTCTTGCGGAACGTGAGCGGCATGGTGGCCTCCCGTCGAGGTCGGTCAGATGCTTTCGGCCTCGTTCGGATACCCCGGTACGGCGAACTGATGGGTGCCGGGTCGACCGGTCTGCCGTACGGGAGTTGGGGGAGTCCCGTGAGGCGGTGAAGGCGTGCCGTGGCGGGGTGCTGGAGCCGGGCTTGGTCGCCCAGCTCACCGGGAGATGGAAGACCGGCAGAGCCCCGAACGGCAAGACCAGTTGGTGCGACCATGCCCTTGGCGAACGGCCGCGATCAGAGTGTTGCCGCTCAAACGCACAGAGCTGTGGGCACCCGGCGTCCGGGTGGCCACAGCTCTGTGTACAGGCGGTCAGGCGAGGGTGACCTCGACCGGCAGTTTCTTGATGCCGTTGACGAAGTTGGAGCGGACCCGGGGGACGTCGCCGGCGAGGCGGATGCCGGCGAGGCGCGGGATCAGTTCCTCGAACATGATGCGGATCTCGGTGCGGGCGAGCAGGTTGCCCAGGCACAGGTGGGGGCCGCCCTTGCCGAAGGTGAGGTGGTCGTTGTCCTGGCGGGTGACGTCGAAGTCGTACGGGTTGCCGAAGACCTCTTCGTCGCGGTTGCCGGAGGCGTACCACATGACGACCTTGTCGCCCTCCTTCACCCGCTTGCCGCCGAGTTCGACGTCGCGTGTCGCGGTACGGCGGAAGTGGTAGACGGGCGTGGCCCAGCGCAGGAACTCCTCGACGGCGACCGGGATGAGAGAGGGGTCTTCCTGGAGCCTGGCCAGCTGCTCGGGGTGCTGGATGAGGGCCAGCATGGAGTGCGAGATGGTGTGCCGGGTGGTCTCGTTGCCGGCCACGACCAGCAGCAGGAAGTAGTTGTCGAAGTCCTGCGCGGAGAGCGGGACGCCGTCGCGCGGGGTTTGGTTGATGAGTCTGGAGACCAGGTCGGTGCCGGTGCCGCCCCGCCGCTGCCGGGCCAAGTCCCGTCCGTACTCGAAGACCTCCAGCGAGGCCGGGCTGCGGAAGGGCAGATCCTTGTACTGCTCGCTCTCCTCGCTGTGGAGGAGGACATCGGCGTAGTCGGGGTCCGTGTTGCCCATGATCCGGTTGCCCCAGTCGATGAGCTGCTGGTTGTCCTCCGGGGGGACGTCGAGGAGCCGGGCGAGGACGTTGATGGGGAAGTCGGCGGCGACGTCGGCGACGAAGTCGAACGTGCCCTTGGCGAGGGCCGTGTCCAGCGTGCTGGCGGTCAGGCCGCGCAGGAAGTCGGCGTACTCGTTGATGACGCCCTGGCCGAACTGACGCTGTAGCAGGCTGCGCATCGCGCGGTGGCGTACGCCGTCCAGTTCCAGGATGGAGGCGCGCTTCTTGATCTGGTCGTCGTCGAGTTCTTCGAGGTTGGCGAACTTGGTGGAGGTGAAGGTCTGCGGGTCGCGTCCCACGCGGGCGATGTCCTCGTGCCGGGTGACGGCCCAGAAGCCGTGGTTGGGCTCGGGCTCCGGTTGCCAGTGGACCGGGTCCTGGTGGCGCAGGGTGTGGAACATGCGCCAGGGGGTGACGCCGTCGAGGAACTTGTCGTTGTCGGCGAGGTCGACCTCGTCCAGCGGCATCGGGTCGTCGGGGGCGTGGTGGGTGTCGGTGGTGTTCAGGGTGCTCGTCATGGTGTGCTCCTGCGGGGTGCTCAGAGGTGGTAGGAGTACTCGGCGAACTCCCAGTCGGTGACGTGTCGTTGGAAGCGTTCGGCCTCGTCGCGCTTGTAGGCGAGGAAGGACGCGGTGAAGTCCTTGCCCAGCAGTTCGATGAGCGCTTCGTCGGCTTCGAGGGCGTCGAGCGCGGCGGTCAGGTTCATCGGCAGGACCTGGGACTTCTCCAGGTCGTAGCCGTAGCCCTCCAGCGGCGCGGGCGGCTCCTTGCCCTCCTGGACGCCGAGCAGGGCGGCGGCGGTGAGCGCGGCGATCGCGAGATACGGGTTGGCGCCGGCGTCTCCGAGCCGTACCTCCAGACGGGCGCCGGAGCCGCGCTCGGGCGGGATGCGGACCATGGCGCTTCGGTTGTCCAGGCCCCAGTTGATCAGCCAGGGCGCGAGGGTGTCGGGCCCGAAGCGCTTGTACGAGTTGACGGTCGGGTTGAGCAGCGCGGCGAGCGCCGGGGCGTGCGCGAGGATGCCGGCGATGGCGTACCGGGCGTTGCCGGAGAGACCGAAGGCGCCGGCCGGGTCGTCGAAGACGTTGCGGCCGTCGGCGTCGACGCAGGAGAAGTGCAGGTGGAAGCCGGAGCCACCCGAATCGTTGGAGGGTTTGGCCATGAAGGTGGCCAACTTGCCTTCCTTGCGAGCCAGTTCCTTGACAGCGGCCTTGAAGCGGAACGCCCGGTCGGCGGCGTCCAGGGCGTCGGAGTGGGTCAGGTTGATCTCGTACTGGCCGCCGTCGAACTCGTGGTTGCCGGTGATGACGCCGATGCCGAGGTCGCGCAGCTGCCGCAGGGTACGCAGCAGGTGGTTGTCGGGGTCGGCGCGCAGGCCGGCGGTGTAGACGGACCCGGTGACGGTGGGGCTGCGCCGCCAGCCGTTCGGCGCGGTGGCGTCCTCTTCGAGGAGGAAGTACTCCAGCTCCGGGCCGACCACCGGGCTCAGACCCGCGTCCGTACATCGGGCCAGCACCGAGCGCAGCAGATCGCGCGGCGACTCCGCGGCCGGGCCGCCGGTCGCCGGGTCGGTCGTGTCACCGAGACACCACGCAACGCCGGGCTCCCAGGGCACGCGCGCGAGGGTGCTCAGGTCCGGTCGCACGGAGATGTCGGGCAGGCCGGCATCGATGCCGCCCTGGATCGCGACGACGTCGCCGCGCGGGGTGGTGTGGTAGACGGCGCGGCAGAAGGCCAGGCCGTGCTCGCAGGCCGACGGCAGGTGGTCGAGCAGCACGTCGCGGGCGCGGTCGGTGCCGATGAGGTCGGGGTAGGTCACCCGGACCACGTCGATGCCCTCGGCGGCGAGCCGGTCCTGGTGCCGGCGGACGGATGGGGTGTCGTGAGCGCTCACCGATGTCTCCTCGGCGGATTCGGGGCACCTCTCGGGCGTCGAGCCCGGGGGGAGGGTGGCGGAGCGAAGACTGGTCGGGGCGCCGGGCGATGCCGCGGTCGTGAAGCCCCGGTCAATCATTTGAAGCCAAACGGTATGGAGATGGCCACCTTCCCGCAAGGGGGTGTGCCAAAGAATTTATCCATCCGGATAGGTATTGACCAGAGCGTGGCGGCTTCCTATGTTGTTTGAAGCCAAACGAGTCAGGGGTTCGGCTTCCCGCACCCCTGTGGCTGGGGGCCCGGCCACCAGCCGGGCCTTCCATCCCGCCCCTGCCCCTCGCTCCCGCCCGCTCCGGCGCACCCACCTTCCAGGAGGACCGGCCATGAAGGTCGTCGTCGACATGAACAAGTGCAAGGACCACGGACAGTGCGTCTTCGCGGCCCCCGACGTTTTCCAGCTGGACGACAACGGACGGCTGGCCTACGTCAGCGACCCGGACGACACCCTGCGCGACGAGGTCGAGGAGGCCGCGGACGTCTGTCCGCTGCAGGCCATCCGGATCGAGGACTGAGCGGCATGACGACGCAGCGCATCATCGTGGCCGGGGCCTCCATGGGCGGCCTGCGCGCGGCCGAACAACTCCGCGGCGCCGGGTGGACCGGCGCGATCACCGTGATCGGTGACGAGCCCCACATGCCGTACAACCGGCCGCCTCTCTCCAAGGAAGCGCTGGCCGGAAAGGCGTCGTTCGAGTCCCTGGCCTTCACTCCCAAGGCGAGCGCGGCCGACGTGGAGTGGCGGCTCGGTACGAGCGTCACGAGCGCCCGACTCGCCGAGCGGGTCGTCGTGCTCGACAGCGGCGAGGAGCTGCCCTTCGACGGACTGGTCGTCGCCACGGGTATGCGTCCCCGGCGCCTGCGCTGCGAGGGCCCGGCGGTCGGCCGTCACACCGTACGGACTTTCCGTGACGCTCAGGCCCTGCGTGCGGAGCTGGTCCGGCCGGGCGCCCGGGTCGTCGTCATCGGTGCCGGGTTCATCGGCTGCGAGGTGGCCGCCACCGCGGTCGGTCTCGGCGTCACGGACGTCACCGTGGTCGACCCGCTGCCGCTGCCCATGGTCGGACCACTCGGCGAGCTGCCGGCCCGCGCGCTGCTGGGCCGGCACGAGGAACGCGGTGTGCGCTTCGCTCTCGGTGCGGGTGTCTCGGGGTTCGAGGGCGAGGAACACGTCACCGGGGTCGTACTGAGCGACGGGACGGTGCTCCCGGCCGATGCGGTCGTGGAGTCGGTCGGCTCCGTCGCCAACACCGAGTGGCTCGACGGCAACGGTCTCGACCTGACCGACGGCGTGCTCACCGACGGGCAGCTGCGGGTCGGCGGACTGCCGTACGTCGTCGCGGTCGGCGACGTCGCCCGCTTCCCCAACGCCCGCTACGACGGCGTACCGCGCCGGGTCGAGCACTGGTCGATCCCCGGCGACACCGCGAAGCATGCGGCGAAAGCACTGATGGCTCATCTCACGGGTGCGGAAGCCGGCTTGCCGCCGTTCGCGCCGCTGCCCACCTTCTGGAGCGACCAGCACGACTTCCGGCTGCAGTCCTTCGGTTCCCCCGTACTCGGCCTCGCCGACATCCGCGTCCTGGCCGGCGATCCGGGCGGCGACATGATCGTCGGCTACCACACCGACGGCGGGCAGCTCGTCGGCGTCGTCGCCCTCGGCGGCCCAGCCGCTGCCACCGGCGCCGCCCGCTACCGCGCCCAGCTGCTCAAGCAGCCCGCCCTCACCGCGTAAGGAACCAACGTCATGGCCAGCGTCCGTGGTTACTTCCACCCCAAGACGGCGACCGGATCGTCGTCCCTGATCCCCTCACCCCCCTGGCACTACTCCGGCGACCTGCTCACGATCGAGTACCGCACCGATCCCGCACGTGTACGGGAGTTGCTGCCCGCACCGCTGGAACTCGCCGAGGAGGACCCGGGCGCGGTCGCGCTGATCTGGGCCGACTGGCAGTCCTGCTCCGGTACGAAGGAGGAGCTGCTGGACCCGGTGCGCGCCCAGTACAAGGAGGCCTTCGCCGTCGTCCGCTGCTCGTACCAGGGGCGGACGTACTCGCGCTGCGTGTACATCTGGGTCGACAAGGACTTCGCGATCGCCCGCGGACTGCACCAGGGCTACCCGAAGAAGCTCGGTTCGATCCACCAGACGCGCCCGCACCTGTACGGTCCGGCCCCGCGCATCGAGGCCGGAGCCCGCTTCGGCGCCACCCTCGCCGCAGCCGACCGACGCCTGGCACAGACGGTGGTGACCCTGCGCGAGCCGTCCGAGACCAACGGCTTCGTCAACGGCCACCCGATGGCCCACCACCGCTGGCTTCCCTCCATCGAGAACGGCAAGGGCCTCGCGCTCGACGAGTTGATCGAGACCGGCGCCGCGTCCTTCGAGGCCGGACAGCCGTGGGTCGGCGATGCGGAACTGGAGCTGTTCGAGGCGCCGACGGAAGAGCTGGCCCGGCTGGAGATCCGAGAGCCGATCGCCGCGTACTACCGGCAGGTGGGCGTCGTCTGGGACGGCGGCCGACTGCTGGAATCCGGCACCTCCGAGGCCGAGTGACCCCCCTTGCACATCAGAAGACCTGGAGACCGGACATGACCGAGCACATCACCACGGTGACTGGGGTCGCCGTCGACACCCGGCACTGGATCGGCGGCGAACGCGTGGCGTCCGTCGAGACGTTCACCGACGTGTCGCCGATCGACGGAAGCACCCTCGGGGAGATCTCCCGGGGCACGGCGACGGAGGCCGCGGCGGCCGTCGCCGCCGCTCGCGCCGCCTTTCCCGCCTGGGCCGCCACGTCGCGCGCGGAGCGCGCCCGCATCCTGCACGCCATCGCCGACGGAGTCGAGAAGCGCATCGAGGACCTCGCCAATGTCGAGACGCTCGACAACGGCGCCCTCCTGCGTTCCCACCGCCGCGGTGTGATGCCGCGCGTGGCGCACAACTTCCGCTTCTTCGCCGACTGGCTGCTGAAGCTGGAGCACGAGGACTTCGACACCCGCGGCCACACCAACCACGTGAGCTGGGACCCGGCGGGCCCGTGCCTGCTGATCACGCCGTGGAACGCCCCGCTGATGCTGGCCACCTGGAAGGTCGCCCCGGCGCTGGCCGCCGGGAACACGGTGATCCTCAAGCCCGCCGAGTGGTCCCCGCTCACTGCTTCGCTGCTCGCCGACATCGCGGCCGAGGCAGGGCTGCCGGCCGGTGTCCTCAACGTAGTGCAGGGATACGGCACCGAGGTCGGCAACGCTCTTGTCTCGCACCCGGACGTCCGCCGGATCAGCTTCACCGGTTCCGTGCCCACCGCCCAGCACATCGCCCGGGAAGCCGCCGCCAACCTCACCCCTCTCAGCCTCGAACTCGGCGGAAAGTCACCGCTGTTGGTCTTCGCCGACGCGGACCTCGACCTCGCCGTGGACCTGGCGGTGGAGCAGTACGACAACGCCGGACAGGTATGCCTGGCCGCGACCCGAATCCTTGTCGAGGAGACGGTCTCGGACGAGTTCACCCGCCGGTTCGTGGAAAAGGCGAGCCGGCTCAGGCAGGGTGACCCACGTGACGAGGGCACCGACCTCGGCCCCAACATCCACCCGCGCCAGCTGGAGAAGATCGACGGCTTCGTGCGTCGCGCGCTCGACGACGGGGCTCGCGCGGTCATCGGCGGCAGGCGCAAGGACGCTCTGTACTACGAGCCGACCCTCCTCACCGACGTCGCCCAGGACTCGGAGATCGTGCAGGAGGAGGTCTTCGGTCCGGTCCTGACGCTCCAGACCTTCGGCGACGAGGAAGAGGCCGTGCGCTTCGCCAACGACACCCGCTTCGGTCTGGCCGCCACCCTCGTCACCGGCGACCACGAGCGCGCCGAGCGCGTCACCGCGCGGCTCGTCGCGGGCACGGTCTGGGTCAACTGCTTCTTCGTACGCGACCTCCAGGCTCCCTTCGGCGGCTCCCGCCACTCGGGCGTCGGCCGGGAGGGCGGCACATGGAGCTTCGACTTCTACTGCGACGTCAAGAACACCGTCACCGCGCCGAACGGATGGCAGGACCATGGGTGAAATCGTCGGGGCGGGTCTGCTCGCCCACGTCCCCACCATCGTGCTGCCGGAGGGGGACCGGCTCGAGCTGAACCAGGGCAAGGAGATCACCCTCGTCACCGGCTTGCGACAGCTCCGCGAGGACGTCTTCGACAGTGACGACTACGACACCGTCGTGGTCCTGGACTCGCACTGGGCCACCACCGTCGAGTTCGTCGTCACCGCCCAGCAGCGCAGGGCCGGACTGTTCACCTCCGAGGAACTGCCGCGCGGCATGTGCCGGATGCCGTACGACTTCCCGGGTGATCCCGAACTGGCCCAGAACATCGAGAAGTTCGCCGACAAGCACGGCACCTGGATCACCGCGATCGAGGACGAGTACCTGCCGATCTACTACGCCACCATCAACCTCTGGAAGTTCCTGGGGGAGGGGCTGCCGGACAAGCGATGGGTGACCATCGGCGTCTGCCAGACCGGTGACATGGAGGACCACCTGCGGCTCGGCCGCGCCCTGGCGGACGGTATCGCCGCCACTCCTGGCCGCCGCGTGCTGCTGATCGCCTCCGGAGCGCTGTCGCACACCTTCTGGCCGCTGCGCGAGCTTCGCGACCACGAGTCGAGCGACCCCGGCCACATCTTCACGTCCGAGGCCCGCGATGCCGACTACGAACGCATCGCCTGGTTCAAGGAGGGCCGCCACGACAAGGTCCTCGACACCATGGACGAGTTCTGGAAGTACAAGCCCGAGGCCCGCTTCTACCACTACCTGATGATGGCCGGCGCCCTCGGCGAGCAGGCATGCGTCGCCAAGGCCCGCCAGTACGGCGAGTACGAGAACTCCATCGGCACCGGCCAGGTCCACCTCTGGTTCGACCGCCCGGCCGAGGGCTGGACCGGCACCGGCGCGCCCGCGTCCGCCTCCCCGCGCACCCCGCACAGCCGCTCCTAGAAAGGCCCCGCCATGCCCGAATACCGCCGTGTCCTCCTCGACGGAGCCGCCGTCGAGACCGTCCGTGACGGTGACGAACTCGTCGCCGGGGACGGCCGCCGGGTCAAGATCGAGGACGCCCAGCACCTGCCGCCGGTCGTACCGTCCAAGGTCGTCGCCGTGCATCTCAACCACCGCAGCCGGGTCGACGAGTTCCAGATCCAGCTGACCCCGACGCCGACGTACTTCCACAAGCCGACCTCCGCCCTCAACTCCCACAAGGGCGCCATCGTCCGCCCCGAGGGCTGTAAGTGGCTCAACTACGAGGGAGAGGTGGCGATCGTCATCGGCCGGACCGCGCGCAACATCTCCCCTGCCGAGGCGGGCGAGTACATCGCGGGCTACACCGTCGCCAACGACTACGGTCTGCACGACTTCCGCGACACCGACGCCGGTTCGATGCTGCGGGTGAAGGGCTCCGACACCCTGTGTCCGCTCGGCCCGGGCCTGGTCACCGACTGGGACTTCCACGGCAAGTACCTGCGGACGTACGTCAACGGCGAGGTCGTACAGGACGGTTCGACGGATGAGATGGAGTGGGACATGCACTACCTCGTCGCCGACATCGCGCGCACCATCACTCTCCACCCCGGCGACGTGCTGCTCTCCGGTACCCCGGCCAACTCCCGCCCTGTCGAGCCCGGTGACGTCGTCGAGGTCGAGGTCGAGGGCCTGGGGCGGCTCACCAACCACATCGTCACCGGCCCCACCTCGATCCGTACGGACGTCGGAGCCCAGCCCACCGAATCGGAAGAGGTCCTGTCCACCGCGCTCGGCGGCGACTGGGAGTTCCGCGGTATCCGGCCCCCCAAGCGCTGATGCCCACCGTAGGCGGAACCGGCACCTGGCCTGCCGCGACGGGTGCCCGGCGTGGTGCTTCACCTGTCCGTCCCGTGCGGCCGGGCAGGGGAGAGGCCGCCGTGCGTGTACGGGCCGGTAGGGTCGCACCCATGACCGAAGCCACCGGGACCCCTGAGGGCCGCAGGCCGCGCAAGCGGGTGAACTACGGGGAGGGCCGGGAGGCCCTGCTCAACGCGGCCGTGCGGGTGGTGGCCCGGGGTGGTCTGCGCAAGCTCACCTATCGCGCGGTGGCGGAGGAGGCAGGGGTCACCCACGGTCTTGTCGTCCACCACTTCGGCACCCGTGACGCGCTGATCGAGGAGGCGCTCGCCCACACCGTACGCTCCAGCCTGAGCGTCAGCGCGGTCGAGCCGGGGACCGGCAAGGTGTCCGACTTCTCGGCCGGAGTGTCCGAGATGGTCACGGCCGATCCGGACACCCAGGTCTTCCAGTACGAGCTGCTGCTCGAATCCCGGCGAAGGCCGGAGCTGCTGCCGCTGATCTGTGGGCTGTACGACGAGTACTTCGATGCCACCGAGCGCGAGCTGTCCCGGATGCTCCCCGAGGGTGCGAACCGGGCGATGACGCGGCTGGTCTTCGCCGCCCTCGACGGTCTCGTCCTGCACCAGCTCGTTCTGGGCGGCGGACCCGAGGTCACTGACGCGGCCATCGAGGAGCTCCGCTCCCTGCTGCGGTTGCTCGACGCCGACGCAGACGGCGAGAGTGCGGGCGACAGCGGCGCCTGACTCGCCGACCTGCCTGTTGTGAGGCCCCGGACGCTTGGCGCCCGGGGCCTCGTTCGGCTCGGATGCCACCTCGGCCGCGGCCTCGTACCGACGATGCGGTGGCCTAAAAACACCACACAAACCCTTGCCATCTGGATAGTTCCAGCCCACTATGAAGCAACTCGTTTGGCTCGAAACGAAACCTCTCCCCCTTCCAGGCAGGTGATCCGCGTGGACAGTCAGACGGTCGAACCAACACAGACCGTGCAGAGCCCCTCCGCTGCAGGCAGGCTCAAACCCAACTCCCTCGGTGTTCTGGGAATCCTCTTCTTCGTTCTCTCCGCGCAGGCGCCGCTGACCGGCATAGCCGGTGCCGTGCCCATCGCCGTCGCCATCGGCAGCGGCGCGGGTGCGCCCGCCGCGTATGCCGCGGTCGGCGCCGTCATCCTGCTGTTCTCCGTCGGCTTCGTCGCCATGGGGCGACATGTCGTGGACGCCGGCGCCTTCTACACCTACATCGGCAAGGGGCTCGGCCGCCCCATCGGCTCCGGGAGCGCAGGAGTCGCGCTCTTCGCCTACTGTGCGGTCCAGGCCGCCATGTACGGCTTGTACGGCTTCATCGTCAGCGGCCTGGTCGAGCAGTACGCAGGGCTGAGCGCACCGTGGTGGGTCTGGGTCCTCGTCACCATGGTGATCGTCCAGGTCCTCGGTGCCGCCGGGATCGAGATGGGCGCCAAGATCCTCGCCGTCTTCGTCCTGGCCGAGTTCAGCATCCTGTTCGCCTTCGCCCTGGTGACCTTCTTCAAGGGCGGCGGTCCCGAGGGGCTGGGCTTCGCCCACAGCTTCTCGCCCCATGCGGCCCTGCAGGGGGCACCGGGCGTGGCGCTGATGTTCGCTGTGGCGTCGATGTTCGGCTTCGAGGCCACAGCGATCTACGGCGAGGAAGCACGGGAGCCCCGCAGGACCGTCCCCCGGGCCACGTACCTGTCCGTCATGATCATCACCGCCTTCTTCGCCTTCACCTCGTGGATGCTGGTCTCCGCCCATGGCGCCTCGAACGCCACCGCGGCCGCCGGGAAGGCACTGGAGAGCGGCGACGCCACGTCCTGGGTCTTCGCGCCGATCACCGCGCAGTTCGGCGGCTGGGCAGGCGACGCGCTGCCCATCCTGCTGGTCACCTCCCTCTTCGCCGGCGTCCTCGCCTTCCACAACTCCGCCAACCGCTACCTGTTCTCGCTCGGCCGCGACGGCCTGCTGCCGGGCGGGCTGACCGCGGTCAACCGACGCCACTCGCCCTGGGCGGCCGGCGGCGTGCAGACCGTGATCTCGCTCGCGTTGGTCATGCCCTTCGCGCTGCTGGGCAAGGACCCGGTGCTGAGCCTCTTCTCCTGGTTCAGTGGGGTCGGGGTGCTGGCGGTCATGCTCCTGTACTTCCTGACCTCCGTCTCGGTGGTCGTGTTCTTCCGCCGGGAACGGCTGGACACTCGCGCCTGGAACACGCTGATCGCCCCCGTCCTGGGTGCGCTCGGCATCGCCGGTGCCATCTGGCTGATCCTGGCCAACTTCACCACCCTCATCGGCGGGGACCAGGGCACGGCGATGTGGCTGGAGCTCACCGTCCCGGCGGTCCTGGTCCTGGGCGTCATCGCCGCGCGACTGACTCGCGGCAGGGCGACGGCCGACGTCTGAGCCTGCCCCGCGGTGTGTCCGGCCCGGTCCTTGCCCTCCCCCTCGGGCCCGGACCGGTCACACCGACCTCACCGGGCCGGGGGAGGGCTTGCCCTGAGCCCGGGGTGCGTGAAGAAGCCGTCAGGCGGCCGCTGTGCCAGGCGGCCGACGTGCCGGCCGTACGCACCGCTCCGCGCCGCCGAGGTCGAGGCAGTCGCGCGTCATAGCCCTGGTGATCTCCGGATCGGCATCCCCGGAAAGCGCCCCACCTGGAACGCCGGCCGATCTCCGGGCGCGATGACGCATTGACCGATCCACCGAGCGCGGTGGTCGGCCCCCGGCCGCCGAAGCAGACACCGAGCACCGGTACGTCGAGGTGGTGATCCATGCGCAGGGGCGCGAGTTCGCCCGTGCATGTCCATGACCCGTTGACCGTACGACCGAACGACAAGCCGGTCGAGACCCCGGTCTCCCCTGCGGGGACCGCCCACGGCTTATCGTTTGGATTCAAACGTAACGCCATGACCTGGAGGCTACGCATGCTGGACATCACCCACGACGACTGGCTGCGCCGGGCCACGGCACTGGACCTGTCAGGTGCGCACCACATCGACGGCGCCGACGAACCCGGCGGCGGGCAGTCCTACCCGGCCGTCTCGCCCCGCGACGGGCAAGTGCTGGCTCACGTGGCCGACGCCCGGCCCGCCGAGGTGGACGCCGCTGTGGCCGCCGCGCGCCGGGCCTTCGACTCGGGGCCGTGGCCACGCCTCGCACCTGCCGACCGGGGCCGGGTCCTGTTGCGGATCGCCGATCTGCTGGAGGAGCAGCGTCACCGGCTGGCGCTGACGGTCAGCCTGGAGATGGGCAAGCCGATCACGGACGCGTACGACATCGAGCTGCGCGCCGCGATCAACACCTTTCGGTGGTACGGGCAGCTGGCGGACAAGCTCACCGACGAGTCGCCGCACACCGCGCCCGACGCGCTCGCCCTGGTCACCCGCGAGCCGGCGGGTGTCGTCGGCGCGGTCGTCCCCTGGAACTTCCCTCTCACACTGGCGAGCTGGAAGGCCGCTCCGGCGCTCGCGGCCGGCTGCACCGTGGTGCTCAAGCCGTCGGAGAACTCGCCGTTGTCCGCGTTGCTGCTCGGTCGGCTGGCGACCGAGGCCGGGCTGCCGCCGGGCGTACTCAACGTCGTCACCGGCGACGGGCCCACCGCCGGACGGGCGATCGGCCTCCACCCGGACGTCGACGTGCTGGCCTTCACCGGATCCACCGCCGTCGGGCGGCACTTCCTGCGGTAAGCGGCCGACTCCAACCTCAAGCGCGTCTGGCTGGAGCTGGGCGGCAAGTCACCCAACATCATCCTCCCGGACGCACCCGACCTGGAGAAGGCCGCCGAAACCGCCGCCTGGGGCATCTTCTTCAACCAGGGCGAGATGTGCACGGCCCCTTCGCGGCTGCTCGTCCACTCCTCCATTGCCGAGCGCGTGACGGACACCATCGTGGCGCGGGCCCGGGAACTACGGATCGGTGACCCGCTCGACCCGGCGACCGAGATGGGGGCGCTGGTCGGTGAGCGCCACCTGCAGCGCGTACTGGAGCACATCGGCACCGGCCTCGACGAGGGCGCTCGGCTGCGGGCCGGGGGCAGCCGCACACTCACCGACACCGGCGGCAGTTACCTGCAGCCCACCGTCTTCGACCACGTGGATCCGGGCATGCGGCTGGCCCGTGAGGAGATCTTCGGCCCCGTCCTGTCCGTGCTCACCTTCGACGACCTCGACGAGGCCGTGGCGCTCGCCAACGACACCGAGTACGGCCTGGCCGCCGGGCTGTGGACCTCAGACCTGTCCACCGCCCACCAGGTCTCGCGCGCGCTGAAGGCCGGCACGGTCTGGGTCAACTGCTACGAGGAGGGTGACCTCACCGTGCCCTTCGGCGGCGTGAAGCAGTCCGGCAACGGACGCGACAAGTCCGCCCACGCCATCGAGAAGTACACCGAACTCAAGACCACCTGGATCCAGCTGTGACGACGCCCGCGCGACCGCTGATCGCGATCCCCGCCCGCTTCGCCGCCTCCACCTCCGCCCTGCGCCACGCCGCCGAGGTCAACGCCCGCGCGCTGGTCGAGGCGGTCTGGCGGGCCGGTGGCGAACCGGCCACCATCCACCCCGCCGAGCCCACCGCCGCCGGCGTGGCCGCCCGCCTCGCCCGCTTCGACGGCGTCCTCCTCCCCGGCGGCGGCGATCTCGCCCCGTACCGCTACGGCGCGACCGACACCCACGACAGCGTGTACGACGTCGACGACCTCCAGGACGCCTTCGACCTGGAAGTCGCCCGCCAGTCCCTCGACCTGGGCCTGCCCCTGCTCGCGATCTGCCGCGGCCTCCAGGTCGTCAACACCGCCCTCGGCGGCACCCTCCACCAGGACATGGGCGGTCCGGACCGTGAGCACCGACATGTCGTGCACCCGATGGCGATCCGGCGCGGCTCGCTGCTGGAACAGGCCACCGGCGCCGAGAAGGTGGAGGCATCCTGCTACCACCACCAGCGGGTCGACCGTACGGGCGCCGGCCTCACGATCACCGCCCGGGCCGCCGACGACACAGTGGAAGGGCTCGAACTGCCCGGAGTTCCAGGCTGGTTCGCCGCGGTCCAGTGGCATCCCGAGGACACCGCTCATGAAGACCCCGCCCAGCAGGGACTGTTCGACGCCCTTGTGGGCGCCGCACGCGACCGCCATTGACAGCACGAGAACTCACCGCCGTCCTCCTCGTCGGACGCCGCACAAGTCCTGCCCCCGCGGCTACCTCGCTCCCGGCATGACTCTGCGGCGCATCACCGCCGCCCGAGGGCTGGGACCGCAGGACATCGCCATCGCCCGATGCGATCAGCTGCCGCGGTCCACCGGCGGGGGAGGGGGATCGCTGCAACCGCGTCACCGGTAACGCGGGGGCTCCGAGCGCCGCCGGCCGTCATCGCGGTGGAGGCGTTCTCTCTCTGAGTCCTGCCCCGCTGCGCGGGCTCCCCTTCACGCCTTCGGCTTCGGACGGCGACCACTGCGACGCAGGGCGGGCTCGGCACCGTTCAGCAGGGCGCGCCGACGCTCCTCGCCGTGCTCCTCGACCTGGAGCACGACTCGCCGCAGTCCGTCCGCGACGCTGCGGCACTCGTCGTCGTCCAGCTGCTCGGCCACGAATGCCTCCTCCTCGTTGAACTGCGGAAACACCCGCCGCATCAGTTCCTCACCCTCGTCCGTGAGGCTGAGCAGAACCAGCCTCCCGTCGGTGGGATGACCGCTCCGCCGCAGCAGCCCCCGAGCCTCCAGCGTGCGCGCGACCCCAGTGAGTGTGCCCTTGGAGATCCCCGCTTCCTCAGCCACGTGCCGGGTCTCCGACTCGCCCCAGATCCAGACCACCCAGAGCACGACGAACGCCGTCCAGGTGAGATCGGATCCGCGGAGCACGGAGTTCTCCAGATGCTGCCGGACCGCCGAGGCCGCCCGGTGGATATTGGCCACCACAGCCATCTGCTCATGGCGGATCGGGATGCCGCCGAGCTTCGCAGCGGCCAGCTTCTCGGCTTCGGTGATGGATCGATGGCCGGGCACGGGCACACCCCTTCGACGTCTCTGCGACGCACTGGATCGACATTTCCGTTCGGACCCAAATTGTACGAAGCCCGAGTGAGGGAGCGCTCGGCCATCGGCCGCCGATGTACACGGCACCTGCCTACGCCGCCGCTGCCGAGAAGCCCGGCGCATTCGGTTCTCGCCCCTTCGTACGTCTGCAGGGCGGAAGACGGCGCGAAGCCGGGACGGCGGTGGTCCACGCCACCCACAGGTGAGTACTTCTGCGCCTGCGTGCTCACATCATGAGGTGCCGGTCTGCAACCCCGCGATGAGTCCGTCGAGTATCCGCAACTGGCGGGAGGGTGTGGTCAGGCGAGCCGCGAAGATCGCGTTGATCTGGAGTCCCATCAGCGTGGCCATCGCAAGGTCCAAGAACGCATCGAGATCGCAGGACGGGTTGATCTCTCCCGCTTCAGCCGCAGTGTGCAGATACGAGAGCATCTGATCGCGCCAGCGCGATATCGCCTGGTCGTAGACGCCGATCAGTTCCTGATCGGCTACCGCGTAATTCCAGAAGCCGATGACCACGCGGGCCTCGTTGAGACGCTCGTCGTCCAGGGGCATGATCTCGACGCAGAACTTGCGGAACGCGTTCAGGCCGTCGGCGCCGGCGATGGTGCGGGCGGCCCGCTGCTCGGTGGCCGCATTGGCGCGCTCCAGCGCGGCCCGCAGAATCGCCGCTTTGGTGGGAAAGTATCGTGCGAGCGCACCGTTGGTGAATCCAGCTTCGGCGGCGAGATCCCGCATGTTCAGCGCCGCGAACCCTCGCCGAGCGACAAGGCGCCATACGGCTTCGATGATCTCTTCACGCCGCGCGTCGTGGTCCACGATCTTGGGCATGGTGACACCTTACCAACGGGTAGACGCCCGAATACCGAGGGCTGTGGTCGCACTCGCGGGCCTCACCGGGGATGAGTCCGAGGGGTCGTGTGACCCGCAGACCCAACGCTGTGACCTGGTGAACCTCTTACGCCACGTGCTCGCGGCAGGGGCGCACGGAGCGAGGGCGAAGAGCTGTCATTCCCGGTCGCCGTGAGAGTGGTCCCCGGCGCGCCCCCCTTCCCAGCGACCCCATAAGGGATTACATTGGAGTTATTAATCTACAACTGTAGACCCAAGGCTCTGGTGCGGCACCAGTCGGTACGCGGCATCGAGGCCCCCTGAATCCGGCAGCGGCCGGATCGCCCCGGACACCTGATCGTCCCCAGCGCTCAGGTGGGCGCTCAGCCCTCGTCATGACCAACACCACCTCTTAGGACAGAGCATGCCTGATCTTGAGCCAGACGAATTCCGCCGCCAGGGCCACCAGTTGGTCGACTGGGTCGCCCAATACCGCACCTCGCTCCCTTCCCTGCACGTGCGGCCGAAGGTCTCACCGGGCTCCGTGAAGGCGCAGCTTCCTCGTGAACTGCCTGAGCGGCCGTCCCAGGCGCTGGGCGATGATCTCATCGCCTTGCTCAACGACGTGGTCGTCCCCTCGTCGCTCCACTGGCAGCACCCGGGCTTCTTCGGCTACTTCCCGGCGAACGCGTCCCTGCTGTCGCTCCTCGGTGACATCGCATCGGGCGGGATCGGGGCACAGGGAATGCTCTGGTCGACGTCGCCGGCCGGGACGGAGATCGAGCAGGTCCTGCTCGACGGCCTGGCGGATGCCCTGGGCCTTGGTCGCGAGTTCACCTTCGCCGGAGGCGGAGGCGGTTCGCTGCAGGATTCGGCTTCGTCGGCATCGCTGGCCGCCCTGCTGGCTGCGCTGCAGCGCAGCAACCCGGACTGGCGCGAAGACGGCGTGGACGGCACCGAGACGGTGTACGTCACTGCCGAGACCCACTCGTCACTGGCCAAGGCCGTGCGTGTGGCCGGGCTCGGCGCGCGAGCATTGCGGATCGTCCCCTTTACCCAGGGCACGCTGTCCATGTCGGCGGATGCCCTGGCAGACATGCTGGCCAAGGACGCGGCCGCCGGAAAGAGGCCGGTCATGGTCTGTCCGACCGTGGGAACAACCGGCACGGGTGCCATCGACCCCGTCAGAGACGTCGCGCTGGCAGCGCGTGCGTACGAGGCGTGGGTGCACGTCGACGCCGCGTGGGCAGGAGTCGCGGCGTTGTGTCCCGAGTTCCGCTGGCTCCTGGACGGCGTGAACCTTGTCGACTCGTTCTGCACCGACGCACACAAGTGGTTCTACACCGCCTTCGACGCCTCGTTCATGTGGGTGAGGGATGCCCGAGCGCTGCCCACAGCGCTGTCCATCACACCGGAGTACCTGCGTAACGCTGCGACCGAATCGGGCGAAGTCATCGATTACCGCGACTGGCAGGTCCCGTTGGGCCGTCGTATGCGTGCGTTGAAGATCTGGTCGGTGGTGCACGGCGCCGGACTGGAAGGCCTGCGCGAAAGCATCCGCGGCCACGTCGCCATGGCCGACTCCTTGGCCGGCCGGATCGAGAGCGAGCCGGGCTTCGCCCTGGCCACCCCGCCATCACTGGCACTCGTATGTCTGTACCTCGTCGACCGGGAAGGGCGCCCCGACGACGCCGCTACCAAGGCAGCAATGGAGGCGGTCAACGCCGAAGGGCATTCCTTCCTCACGCACACATCGGTCAACGGTCACTTCGCGATTCGCGTCGCCATCGGCGCGACGACGACGCTGCCCGACCACATCGACACCCTGTGGGACTCGCTTCGCAAAGCCGCTCGCCAGAGCGGTGGATGATTCCTGATCTTCTTGTCAAGCCGTTCTGGCTGGGGCGCTGGCCGTCAGTCGGCCGCCGGCTCAATGGTCGCTGCAACTGAGCGACTGCGGAGTCCTGCGGCCACATGCTCCATTTCGACCAACGTGCCCACCAGGCCGGTCGTCCGCAGCTCGTCGGCCATTGCCCGCGCCTGCGCAAGCGACAGCCCGTGTGTCTCCCGCAGCGCGTGCAAGACAGGGACAAGACTCGACTCGGGCCCTGCAAGGCGAAGTCGAGCAGGGCCGTGCTCTGCCGGCAGCGCCTGACGGATCTCCTCGGGAGTCGTTCCGCCGCTGTCCTGCTCGCACCACGCAGTGGGACAGGTCCGGCATCTCCCTTCGGTGCCCCACCACACCTGCCCGCGGTCAATGAACTGGCCGATGTCGCGTATCAGCACACCGCCGCAGTGATCACAGCGCGTCGTGACCTTCACGCCCTGAGTGATCACCGGACTCCCCGCCTTCGGCCCTCGGTCTGCGGATCTTCCCGCGTCCATGTCTGCCCGTCGACCGCAATTCCTCGCGGAGTTGTCGAGCTCGTCGTCGGGCGAGTGCGAGCACGGCCTGGGTGTGCCGCTTGTCCTCGGCGCGCTTGTGGTCGTAGAAGCGGCGTGATTCCTCGCGACAGCGAATGCTGATCAACGCGGAGGTGCAGAAGACGCGTTGGAGGCTGCGGCTGTATCTCTTGGGCCGGTGGAGGTTTCCGCTGATCTTGCCCGAGTCGCGGGGAGCCGGGGCGACGCCGGCGAACCCGGCGAGCCGGTCCGGGGTGCCGAAGACCGTCATGTCTCCGCCGGTGGTTGCGAGGAATTCGGCGCCCAGCAGGGGGCTTGTGCCGGGCATGCTCGCGATCACCTCGGCGTGTTTGTGCTCGCGAAACAGGGCCTCGATGAGCTTGTCGATCTCGGCGACTTGCTCGTTGAGGCGCATCCCCTCCCTCGCCAGGGTGTGCACGAGCTGGGCGGTCGGCTTCTCCCCGCTCACGCTGGTGTGCCGGCGCTCGGCAGCTTCCACGGCGACCTGCGCCGGTTGGGCGGCGCCGCGGACCTTGCGGTTGCGCAGCCACGTCTCCAGTCGGCGGGCATCGGTGCGGCGGATGGCCGCCGGGTCTGGTAGCCGGTGAGCGGGACAAGGGGCCCAGCGTCGGTCACGTCCGGAGTTCGTTCGCCGCTGTCGAAGAAGTCCAGGTCAAAGGCGCCCAGCACGGGATCGCCGTACGCGCGTAACGGTGCTCAACCTTCGCTGCGAGAGATCAAGCGAGGCTGGGCATGACCATCCCGGCCTCATGTACTAGAGTTATCTCGACATCGAGATATCTGCCGAGGCGTACCGCAGTCGCACGCTTCCCCCGGACCCGGCAGTAAGGCATGCCTAACTTAGCCTTACCTCACCGGATCCGCCAAGCGGCGTGGCGGCAGGATGCGGTGGTAAGCGCACCAAAATGAAGGAGACTGTCGTGTCGGCGAACAGCTTCGACGCCCGCAGCACGCTGAGCGTGGGCGACGAGTCGTACGAGATCTTCCGGCTGGACAAGGTGGAGGGCTCGGCTCGCCTGCCCTACAGCCTCAAGGTCCTGCTGGAGAACCTGCTCCGCACCGAGGACGGCGCGAACATCACCGCCGACCACATCCGTGCCCTCGGCGGCTGGGACTCGCAGGCCCAGCCCAGCCAGGAGATCCAGTTCACGCCGGCCCGCGTGATCATGCAGGACTTCACCGGTGTGCCCTGTGTCGTGGACCTCGCCACCATGCGTGAGGCCGTCAAGGAGCTCGGCGGCGACCCGGCGAAGGTCAACCCGCTCTCCCCGGCCGAGCTGGTCATCGACCACTCCGTCATCGCCGACAAGTTCGGCACCAGCGACGCCTTCGCCCAGAACGTCGAGCTGGAGTACGGCCGCAACCGCGAGCGCTACCAGTTCCTCCGGTGGGGCCAGACCGCGTTCGACGACTTCAAGGTCGTCCCGCCGGGCACCGGCATCGTCCACCAGGTGAACATCGAGCACCTGGCGCGCACGGTCATGGTCCGGGGCGGCCAGGCCTACCCCGACACCCTCGTCGGCACCGACTCGCACACCACCATGGTCAACGGCCTCGGCGTGCTGGGCTGGGGCGTCGGCGGCATCGAGGCCGAGGCCGCGATGCTCGGCCAGCCGGTCTCGATGCTCATCCCGCGCGTCGTCGGCTTCAAGCTGACCGGCGAGCTGCCCGCCGGCACCACCGCCACGGACCTCGTGCTGACGATCACCGAGATGCTCCGCAAGCACGGCGTCGTCGGCAAGTTCGTCGAGTTCTACGGTGAGGGCGTCGCCGCCACCTCCCTCGCGAACCGCGCCACCATCGGCAACATGTCGCCGGAGTTCGGCTCCACCGCCGCGATCTTCCCGATCGACGACGAGACCCTGAAGTACCTGCGGCTGACCGGCCGTGACGCGCAGCAGGTCGCGCTCGTCGAGGCGTACGCCAAGGAGCAGGGCCTCTGGCTGGACCCGAAGGCCGAGCCGGACTTCTCCGAGAAGCTGGAGCTCGACCTCTCCACGGTCGTCCCCTCCATCGCAGGACCGAAGCGCCCGCAGGACCGCATCGTCCTCGCGAACGCCGCCGAGCAGTTCAAGACGGACGTCCTCAACTACGTCGACGCCGTGGACGAGGCGGGCAAGGAGTCCTTCCCGGCCTCCGACTCCCCGGCCGTCGCCCCGAACGGCGCCCCGTCCAACCCGGTCACCGTGACCGCCCCCGACGGCTCGACGTACGAGATCGACCACGGCGCGGTGACGGTCGCGGCCATCACCTCCTGCACCAACACCTCGAACCCGTACGTCATGGTCGCCGCCGCGCTCGTCGCGAAGAAGGCCGTCGAGAAGGGCCTGACCCGCAAGCCGTGGGTCAAGACCACCCTCGCCCCGGGTTCCAAGGTCGTCACCGACTACTTCGACAAGGCGGGCCTCACGCCCTACCTCGACAAGGTCGGCTTCAACCTCGTCGGCTACGGCTGCACCACCTGCATCGGCAACTCCGGCCCGCTGCCGGAGGAGGTCTCCAAGGCCGTCAACGACCACGACCTCGCGGTCACCTCGGTCCTCTCCGGCAACCGGAACTTCGAGGGCCGTATCAACCCCGACGTCAAGATGAACTACCTGGCCTCTCCGCCGCTGGTCGTCGCGTACGCCCTCGCGGGCTCCATGAAGGTCGACGTCACCAAGGACGCCCTGGGTATCGACCAGGACGGCAACCCGGTCTTCCTCAAGGACATCTGGCCCTCCGAGGCCGAGGTCAACGACGTCGTGGCGAACGCCATCGGCGAGGACATGTTCAACAAGTCCTACCAGGACGTCTTCGCGGGCGACGCCCAGTGGCAGGCGCTGTCGATCCCGACCGGCAACACCTTCGAGTGGGACGCGGAGTCGACGTACGTCCGCAAGCCCCCGTACTTCGAGGGCATGACGATGGAGACCACCCCGGTCTCCGACATCACCGGCGCCCGGGTCCTCGCCAAGCTGGGCGACTCGGTGACCACGGACCACATCTCGCCCGCCGGTGCCATCAAGGCCGACACCCCGGCCGGCAAGTACCTCACCGAGCACGGTGTGGAGCGTCGTGACTTCAACTCCTACGGCTCCCGCCGAGGCAACCACGAGGTCATGATCCGCGGCACGTTCGCCAACATCCGCCTGCGCAACCAGATCGCGCCGGGCACCGAGGGCGGCTACACCCGCGACTTCACCCAGGACGGCGGTCCGGTGTCGTTCATCTACGACGCCTCCCGCAACTACATCGAGCAGGGCACCCCGCTCGCGATCCTGGCGGGCAAGGAGTACGGCTCCGGCTCGTCCCGCGACTGGGCCGCCAAGGGCACCGCGCTCCTCGGCGTCAAGGCCGTCATCGCCGAGTCGTACGAGCGCATCCACCGCTCGAACCTCATCGGCATGGGCGTCCTCCCGCTCCAGTTCCCGGAGGGCGCCACCGCCGAGTCCCTCGGCCTGACCGGCGAGGAGACCTTCTCCTTCACCGGTGTGGAGGAGCTCAACAACGGCACCACGCCGCGCACGGTCAAGGTCTCCACCGACACGGGCGTGGAGTTCGACGCGGTCGTCCGCATCGACACCCCTGGTGAGGCCGACTACTACCGCAACGGCGGCATCATGCAGTACGTGCTGCGCAGCCTGATCCGCAAGTAAGCGGTACGGCAGGGCAGTTGAGGGCCGCATCCCCGGTGACCGGAGGTGCGGCCCTTCGCCGTGTGCCGGGCTCGGAAAGCCCAGGTCATCACCCACCCTCAGGTGGAACACAGGGTTCCCTCAGCGGGCGGGGACAGGATCGGGACATGACTGGAACCTCCGGGTCCCGAACCGGCCACGTACGGGTGCTCATCGTCGACGACGAGCCGGCCCTCAACGAAGTGCTGTCCGTCGCCGTCGCCGAGGCCGGCTGGCGGCCCTACCCGGCGCTGGACGGCCAAAGCGCGCTGCGGACCGCCCGCGGCTGCGCCCCGCACGCCGTCGTGCTCGACGGGATGCTGCCCGACCTGGACGGCCTCCAGGTGCTGCGGCGGCTGCGCCACGAGAACCCGAAGCTGCCGGTCCTCATGCTCACCGCCCGCGACGCCCTGGAACACCGCCTCGACGGCCTGGAGGCAGGCGCCGACGACTACGTCACCAAGCCGTTCTCCCTGGAGGAGGTCGTGCTGAGGCTGCGCGGACTGCTGCGCCGGGCCGGGGCCGTGCAGGGCCGCGCCGACGACTCCGTACGCGTCCTCGGCGACCTCGTCATGAGCGCCGACAGCCGCGAGGTGCGGCGGGCGGGCACGCCGGTCCACCTCACCGCGAAGGAGTTCGACCTGCTCGGACTGCTGCTCGGCAACCCGCGGCAGGTGCTCAGCAAGACGCAGATCCTCGGCCATGTCTGGAGCGGTTCCTTCGACGGGAGCGGCAACCTCGTCGAGGTCTACATCTCCAGCCTGCGCCGGAAGATCGACAGAGGACGGGCACCCATGATCCACACCGTGCGCGGCCTCGGGTACGCCATCAGGGCCGCGGAGGACGGGAGATGACCGGGCGAGCGCGGCTGCGCCACCTCCGTGGCCTCCGGCTGCCCACGCGCGCGATGCGCACCCGGCTGCTGCTCTTCGTCAGCGTCACGCTCGTCGTCGTGTGCGCGGCGATGGCCCTGACCACGGCGCTCTTCCAGCGCGCCTATCTGATGGGCGACCTGGACGACCGGGTCACCAACGCCGCCGAGCGCAGCCTGGGCGGTGCCTCGGTGCACCGGGAGCCGGCCGGGGACCTGGCCTTCCTCCACGAGCGAGGGCACCCGTCCGGCATGCTCGCCGCCCGGCTCGACGGCGAGGGGGACATCCTCTCCGCGGCCGTCGTCAACCAGGACGCGACGACGCGGGGCCTCAGCGCGGCCCAGCGCACCGCACTGACCGGCCTTCACGCCGACGGCTCGCAGCACACCCGGAGCGTCCCCGGACTCGGCACCTACCGGGTCACCGTCCTGGAGAGCGACGGTGTGCGGGTCCTGACCGGGCTGCCGATGGGCGACGTACAGAACATGATCAGCCGGCTGGTCGTGGTCGAGGCGGCAGTCGCGGGCACAGGGCTCGCCGTCGCCGGCTGCGTCTGTGCCGTGGTCATACGACGGCAACTGCGCCCCCTCGGCCGGGTCGCCGCCACCGCCGCCGAGGTCTCCCGGGCACCACTCGGCCACGGCGAGGTCACCGCTCTGACCCGGGTGCCCGAGCGGGACACCGACCCCGACAGCGAGGCAGGACAGGTCGGCGCCGCGCTCAACCATCTGCTCGACCACATGGAGTCCTCCCTCACCGAACGGCAGCGCAGCGAGGAGCGGATGCGGCGGTTCCTGGCCGACGCCAGCCATGAACTCCGTACGCCGCTGGCCTCGATCGCCGGATACGCCGAGCTGATGAATCGCGGCACCGACCGGATCGAGCCGGTGCTGGCCTGGCGGCGGGTCTCGGCGGAGTCGGCACGTATGACGGGCCTGGTGGAGGACCTGCTGCTGCTCGCCCGCCTCGACGAGGGTCGCCCCCTGCACTCCCGCGAGGTGGACCTGGCGGGACTGGTCGCGGAGGCGGTGTGGGACGCACGGGCGGCAGGCGGTGGCCACGACTGGCAGCTCGAACTGAGCCTGGACTCCCCGGCGTCGGTGACCGGCGACGAGACCCGGCTGCACCAGGTGGTGGCCAACCTGCTGGCCAACGCGCGGATGCACACACCGGCCGGCACGAGGGTGGTGGCGTCGGTGGAGTCCACGGACGCCCACTGCGTGATCCGCGTCCGCGACGACGGCCCGGGCATCCCGCCGAGCCTCCTGCCGACCGTCTTCGAACGCTTCACCCGAGCGGACACCTCCCGCTCCCGTGCCGACGCCAAGTCCGGTGGATCCGGGCTGGGGTTGGCCATAGCGGCGGCGATCACGGCGGCGCACGGGGGCCGTATCCGGGTGGAGAGCGTCCCCGGCCGCACGGAGTTCACCATCGAGCTTCCGGCGGTCACGGAAACCGGCATGGAGGAACGGGCGGTATCCGCGAAGCGGGCGGCGGTGTGACGGCCTCGGGGGAGTGCCGGGCCTGTGTGAACCCGGTGATCCCGTCCAACTCATCCCGTCCAACTCCCTTGCAGGCAACTACCCTTGCTCCGTGGATCACAACGACCTCCTCCATCGAGCTCTCCACGCCCCCGGCCCTCGCCTCCTCCCCGACGCGGCGGCCCGTATCCTCCGCGCCATCGACGCCCCACCCCGCCTCGCAGCTCACCTGAGACTCGTGCACGACGTGGCGTACGAGCTCGTGGACCGGCTGCGGCGACGGCACCCGACGCTCCGGCTCGACCGTGAGGCGGTACTGTTCGGCGCCGCGACCCACGACGTGGGCAAGACCGTGCACGTCGGCGAACTCTCCGGCCCCGGCTCGGCGCACGAGGAGAGCGGCCGCGAACTGCTCCTCGCCCACGGTGTGGCCCCGCACCTGGCCCGCTTCGCCGCGACCCATGCGACCTGGACGCTGCCTGCCATCGGCCTCGAAGACCTGCTGGTCGGCGTCGCCGACAAGATCTGGAAGAACAAGCGCGTCCCGGAACTGGAGGACCTCGTCGTCAGGAGACTGGCCGAGGTGAGCGGGCGGACGGTGTGGGAGGAGTTCCTGGACTTCGACGACGTGCTGACGGCCATAGGGGAGGACGCGGACGAGCGGCTGGCCTTCCAGTCGGCCCACCCGGTGTGACCGGTGTCCGCGCGGGGGCCGTTGTCGGAACCCGGCGAGCGCGTCCAGAACGACCTCGACGAGCAACGGCGGCTCGGTGACCGGCTTGTCGTGGTGCACCGGGTGGGCGGCGCGGGGAGGCGGCGCGGGGGAGGCATCGCGCGCGTGTCCGCGTTGAGCCGGTACTCGTGCACCGCGAGCTTTCGGTCCCGGTCCGAACCGGTGACGCCACGGCACGCCCTTGACGGAAGCGGCAGACGTTTACAAGTGGGCCGCATCCCGCTACCTTCCGCAGAAGGCGGAGTGGGAGCGCTCCCATATGGACGGACCGGAACCCGCCCGTATGCCGCTCCCACTCCGCCGCAACCCCACACCCGCACGGCCCGTACCTCAAGGAACGGACTGGACTGTCATGATCCTGACAAAGTTACCGAGGGTGTCACGCACCAGAGCCCTCCTCCTGGTCCTCGTCTCCCTGCTCGCCACCATCCCCGCCCTCGGTCTCGTCGTCACGGCGGGCGGCAAGGCCGAGGCCCACGGCACCCCGATGAAGCCCGCAAGCCGTACCTTCCTGTGCTGGCAGGACGCGCTGACCAGCACCGGCGAGATCAAGCCGGTCAACCCGGCCTGCAAGAACGCGCAGGCGGTCAGCGGCACCACGCCCTTCTACAACTGGTTCTCCGTGCTCCGCTCGGACGGCGCCGGCCGCACCCGCGGCTTCGTCCCGGACGGCCAGCTGTGCAGCGGCGGCAACGCCAACTTCACCGGCTTCAACGCGGCCCGCAGCGACTGGCCGCTCACCCATCTCACCTCGGGCAAGACGGTCGACTTCTCCTACAACGCCTGGGCCGCACACCCGGGTTGGTTCTACGTCTACGTCACCAAGGACGGCTTCGACCCGACCAAGACCCTCACCTGGGACGACATGGAGGCCCAGCCGTTCCTGAGTGTCGACCACCCGCCGCTCAACGGCAGTCCGGGCACGGTCGAGGCCAACTACTCCTGGACCGGCCAACTTCCGGCCAACAAGTCCGGCCGCCACATCATCTACATGGTCTGGCAGCGCTCGGACAGCGCGGAGACCTTCTACTCGTGCTCCGACGTCGTCTTCGACGGCGGCAACGGCGAGGTCACCGGCATCCACGACCCGGGCAACCCCACCGACCCGGTCCCCGGCACCTGCACCGCCACCCGCAGGACCACGGGCAGTTGGAGCGGCGGCTACCAGTCCGAGGTCACCGTCACCAACTCCGGCGATGTCCCGATGCTGGGCTGGATGGTCGACTGGACCCTGCCGACCGGACAGAAGGTCGACAGTCTCTGGAACGGCAACGCCACCTACACGGGCCAGAACGTGATGGTCCACAACGCCGACTGGAACGGCTCGCTCAGTCCCGGGCAGAGCTCGACGTTCGGCTACGTCGTCACAGGCTCCGGCGGCGACACGGCAACGACCCTTCCCTGCCGGGTCGGCTGAGTAACCGTCAGCACACGCAGGCACCGTGTGCTCCGGGCGGGGGGGGGGGGGGGGGGGGGCCCCCGGGCCCCCCCCCCCCCCCTCCGCGCAGGGGGGCCCACATGCCGGTGGTGTATTCGCTCTTTTTCCCCCCGATGTTTCGTGGGCCCTCC
>NZ_JBVIHJ010000016.1:0-241041 GCF_055570355.1 Streptomyces sp. NPDC031225
CCCACCACCCCACCCCCACCCCACCTCCTCAACCGCCACTACACCCGCAAACACGGACCCAACGCCTACTACGGCAACCCCACCACCAACTGACGACGAAAGGTGCTCCGGTCGACCGGAGCACCTTCGCTGGAAATGACTATGAGCGGAGCCCTGTAGCGGAAAGAGGGGTGGATGGAAAAACAGGCTATTCCTGTGAGACCGCGTAACCGGGCACAGACGGCCATCGAACCGTCAACAACACGGATTCTTCTTCCGCGAACCAGGAGTGGTCGACTCCAGGCCCCCAGACAACGTAATCTCCCTGCTTTTCCAGAACAATGCTGCGGTTTGGAAAATCCACGCGAAACTGGCCGCTGATGAGTACGAGGAGAGCGGTGCGCTCTTCGCCCCTCACCCACTCCAAACGCTCGTCGCCGCGCGGGTGGATACCCCACTTGACTTCCACCGCCTGGGTGTGACGAGGGTCATCGATGTCCTTGAAGTGTCCGAGAATCCACCCTCGATCCAAGGGGGCGTCCTCGCCCGCATTTCCTGTGTAAATTTCGCCTTCCATGAAGCGGAAGAATATCAGGCATGACAGGAACGGAAGTATGTGATTCTTTATCTGAGCCTGGATCTCGAAGGCGGCGGCGAAGCATTTGATGTGGATGCGAGTCCCGGCAACGTCGCCTCGCCGACACCTTCGGGCACAGGTCTTGGAGACAGCTTGTCGGGCCTTACAGGTCGGTGGCCCGCTCATGGCGGGGCTCGTACAAGCCCACCTCGCCGCCACCCGGCAGACGGAACCTGGCCAGCCGTCCCCAGCGCGCATCAGTGAGTGGCTGCGTGAACTCGACGCCCTTCGCGGTCAGATCCGCCACGGTTGCATCGACGTCGTCGCACATCAGGTAGAGCTCCTGCGTCTCCGGGCCGTCCGTGGGATGCACGGCGACCTCGGCCGGCGGAAGCTTGAAGATCAGCCAGCCGCCTCCCGCGTCAACGTGCGGATACTCCAGCACATTCTTGAAGAAGGCCCGGTCCGCTTCCGCGTCACGGCTGTAGATGATGACATGTCCGCCATTGATCACGCGGCCAGGGTAAGTCCTCGCAGAGACAGCGCGATGCTGTCACTTCATACGGAATGTCGCGGATCAATTGGACAGTCGGCTTTCCCTCAATCGGTCGACGCAGGACGAAGACGGCCTCCGTACGCGGCTCAGTAGAGGGGGCCGTTGTAGGAGGGGTACAACGCGCGGGTGGTGCTGTGGGCCGCCACGCAGGGGGTGCCGCCGGCGGCGTAGAGGTCGCAGGGCAGAGAGCCGGCGGCCTGGGAGGCCGGGGCCGTGCCGGCGAGGATGCCGGTGCCGAGCGCGGTTGCCGCTCCTGTTGCCAGGAGGGCGCGCGGGGAGCGGCGTAACCACTGTCGGATGGTCATGGAATGACTCCTCTGGTTGTGGGGCGACGACCGCGGAAGGTGCGGTCGGCGGTCAGAACTGGGTGAAGAACTTCCACACCCCTCTGCCCACGCCTCGCCGGCACGGATCGTCTGCGCACGCGAGCGGACCGCGGCTCCCGGACCGACCCCTGGACACATCGCGTTGCGCGCCGGGCGACGACACGGCCGTCGTCCCCGCGCGGTGGACCGTGATCTCCCCCATGTCTGATCACCGTGGGGGAGCGGTACGCAGGACCCGGACACGCTCAACATCGCGAACGCCCGACCGGATATGACGTCCCCCGCCTGGGCTTCCTCCTCTGACATCTGCCGGTTCAGGTGCCGGCCCGGATGCCATGAGCGACCGTGTCCTGCGTTCGCGCAGAACCGCCCTAAAACCGGCCGCACCTCGACCGGCCCACCGCCCCTCCCTCTGCGTCGGCTCAGCCGAACCGCAGGATGCGCGGGGCGAAGGTGCCTTCGGGACCGTCGGCGCGGCCGACCGACCACACCGTCGCGGTGCCCGGCACCGGCGCCAGCCGTGGCGCCCAGGAGTCCCCCTCTCCGGCCACCGCCGGTTCGCTGTACTCGGTGAAGGACTGTCCGTTCCACGCGAGGAAGTCCGGGCCGGAGACAAGCGGGGGAGTGCTGCCCGGTGGGCCCCACTTCTGCGAGCGGCCCACCGCGACCCAGGCCAGCTCGCCGGACGTGGTGGGTGCCAGTGAGCTGATCGAGCCGAAATCGGTGGGCACGGTCACCCGGCTCCAGTTCTGTCCGTCCCAGCGGACCAGCAGGGGCGGGACCGGCCGGCCCGGCGGGCCGCCGACGAACCCGGCCGTGCCACCCGCCCACACCTCCGTCGGCGAGACCGCCAGCACACTGCCCACCGCCGACCGCGGGAACCCGTCCACGATCGTCTGCTGCCACACCTGCCCGTTCCAGTGCGACACGGCCGCCCCCGAGTCGGTGGCGCCCGCCGCCCAGACGTCGGCCGCCGCCAGGATGTGCAGTCCGTACACGGACCCGGGCGGCACGGGCAGGTCCCGCCAGCCGTTCCCGTCCCAGCGCAGCAGCACCTGTGCGCCGTCGCGCGACCCGATCAGCCAGGTCTCATCGCCGCCTGAGACGAGTTTCGTCGGAACGACACCGCTGGGCGGCCGGCTCTCGGACCAGGCGATTCCGTCGAAGCGGAGCAGACGGGCGCCCCTCGCCGCGTCACGGCCCGCCGCCCAGACCGCGGTCGGTGAGGTCGCGGCTACGGACAGCAGTTCTCCCTGCCAGCCGATCCCTGGCAGACTCTGGCGCTGCCACGCGGATCCGTCCCAGCGCAGCACCAGCGGAAAGCCCGGTGCCTCGCGGCCCACAGCGTCGGTGCCCACCGCCCATGCCCGGTCCGGCCCGAAGGCCACGGCTTCGTTCAGCCCGGCCTGTGGGCGCACCTGGGCCGGTACGGGGACGTGTTGCCAGGACAGGGTGTCCGCCGCGGCCGAGCTCATGATCGCCACCAGGGTCATGACGACAGTGAGGGCCGCGACGAGAAGTCTTCGTGCCATGGTCAGCCTCCCAGGCGCTCGCTCATCAGGTTCGGTTTCGAGCCGTAGATCTCGACGGTCCCGAAGGACAGGAGTGAGCGTCCGGTGCTCGCCAGGACACGCGGTTTGACGTCGATCGCGTTCGTGCGCTCCGGGCCGTAGGAGAAGGTGGTGCGCGGGCCGTCGATGCGCGCGTACTTCGACTGGAACGCGCGGTCGCTGCGTACGGGCAGCCACAGTGCTCCGTCCGGGCCGCGCACCATGCCCTCGGTATAGGTGTCGCCCAGCGGTGGGTACGTGGTGCGCCAGGCTCGGTGCCCGGTCCTGGTCATCAGGTAGGTGCGGGCCGCGCCGTCGACGTACTGGCTGCCGCCGATCGTGATCCGGCCGGACGGTTCGAGCAGGATCGTGTGCACGTTGCTGTTCGACGGCAGCGGCACCTTCGCGTCCCGCCACGCCGTGCCGTCCCAGCGCAGAACGGCCGTCCCGTTGCTGGTGTCCGCCCAGGCCCAGGCGTCGTCGGCGGTCCGCGCGGTGATCCCCATCAGGAACAGCACTCCGTCCGGGGTGGTCTGTGCGGTCCAGCCGGAGCCGTCGTAGTGCAACACCTTCAGCCCGGTGTCGTCCTCACCGACCACCCACGCGGCACCCTGAACCGCGGTGAAGTCCTGGTAGGTCCACAGGGTCTGCGGCACGGGGACGGTGCTCCACCCTCCCGCCGACCGGCGCAAGATCTCGCCGTTCCCCGCGCGGTTGTGGAAGATCCACACTTCCTTGCCGACGAACTGCACCTTGCCGAGCCAGCCCGGTTCACCGGCGCCGGGGAACGTGGTGTCCCGGCTCCACGCCGTGCCGTCCCACCGGTACAACATAGGCCGCAGCCCGTCGGCGGCCTGCTCGTACCCGGTCGCCCACGCCTCACCCGGCCCGCGGGCGGCGAGATCGGACACGGTCACCGGCGGGGTCGCGGCGGGCACTGGAAGCGCCGACCAACTCGGCGGTACTGCGGCACCCGGGGTCACGGCCGCAGCCGGCGACACCGCCGCGACACACGCGATCACCAGACAGAGGACGACCGCACGGAGACCGTTCATGGGACCTCCCAGAGCGCGAAGGCCGCACACGCTATTGGCCTTCACGGGCCGTGGACAGACCTCATTCGGCCGATCGTGGCGACCACCGAGGGGCGTGGGGCTGCTGGAGGCGCGAGCGCATTCGGTTCGCCTGCGGTCACGGACGGCGCTGTGCGATGTAGCGCGGGGCGTCGCTTGCGCGCGGCGGTGTCATGAACAACTGCGTCTGTCGGAATGGGAGTTGCTGCCGCAGGCGGGTGGCCGACCGCTTGGGGCTGCGGGGCTGCGAGGGTGTTGGTGTCGAGCGGGGCGCTCGCGGCCGGGCCGTAGGGGCTCTTGCCCGGCCCCGGGCGCGGACACTGAGCTTGTGCGGTCCGGTGATGGACCGGCGCGTCCGGAATGTCGAGTGCGGCCCGCGGTCGCCGCGGGCCGCACCATTCCTTCGGCCTCAGTCAGGTGCGAGCCGGTGTGGCCCGGTCGGGCTTGGGGTCAAGGCGGACGACGAGGCCCTTCGACGTCGGCTGGTTGCTGATGTCGGCGACGCTGTCCAGCGGCACCAGGACGTTGGTCTCGGGGTAGTAGGCGGCCGCGGAGCCCGGCGCGGTCGGATAAGGAACGACCTCGAAGTTCTCGGCCCGGCGCTCGACGCCGTCCGCCCAGACGCTCACCAGGTCGACGCGGTCGCCCTGGGCGAGGCCGAGTGCGGAGAGGTCGACCGGGTTGACGAGGACGACGTGGCGGCTTCCGTGGACGCCGCGGTACCGGTCGTTGAGCGTGTAGGGGATGGTGTTCCACTGGTCGTGCGAGCGCAGGGTCTGCAACAGCAGATGCCCCTCGGGCGCCTTCGGGACCACCGGCTCGTTGCGGGTGAACAGCGCTTTGCCCGCCGAGGTGTTGAACACGCCCTCGTTGACGGGGTTGGGCAGTTGGAAGCCGCCCGGACGCGACACCCGCGCATTGAAGTCGTGGAACCCCGGCACGATACGGGAGATACGGTCACGGATCGTGCCGTAGTCCCCTTCGAACCGGTCCCAGGGGATGTCCGCCTTGCCGTCGAGGGTGCGGCGGGCGAGCCGGCACAGGATGGCGACCTCGCTGAGGAGCAGATGGGATGCCGGTGCGAGGCGCCCCGTGGAGGTGTGCACCTCGCTCATGGAGTTCTCCACCGTGACGAACTGTTCGCCGTTGGCCTGGATGTCCCGCTCGGTGCGGCCGAGGGTCGGCAGGATCAGCGCCGTATCACCGCAGACGGTGTGGGACCGGTTCAGCTTGGTGGAGATGTGGGCGGTCAGCCGGCACGAGCGCATCCCAACTGCGGCTGCTCCAGGCGAAGTCGGCCGCATCGTGCGAGTTAGGCTGCCTGCATGACAGAGGCACGGGGCCGGGTGGAGCCGTCCGGTGTATGGGCGACGGCTGTGGGCGTGGCGCGGGTGAGGGCCCTGGAGACGGCACGGGAGGACCCGCTGTTCCGGGATCCGCTGGCGCTCGCCTTCGCCACCGCCGGGGGAGTCGGCCCGGGTTCGCGGCGGCCCGAGCGCGGCAACGAGGCCGAGCGGCGGCGCTGGCTCGGGGTGGCCTCCTCGATCATCATCAGGACGAAGTTTCTGGACGACCTGCTGGACCGGGCCGCCGAGGCCGGTATCCGGCAGGTCGTTCTGCTCGGCGCCGGAATGGACAGCAGGGCCTTCCGGTTGAGCTGGCCCGCGGCCACCAGGCTGTTCGAGGTCGACACCGCCGAGCCGTTGGACTTCAAGGAATCGGTGCTGCGCCAGGAGGGTGCCGTACCCGGCTGTGAGCGGATCACCGTCGCGGTGGACCTCCGCGAGGACTGGCCGGGTGCGTTGGCCGCCGCGGGGCACGACCCGGCGCTGCCGACGGTGTGGATCGCCGAGGGACTGCTGATCTACCTTCCCGAGGACGCGGTGGAACTGCTGCTCGACCGGGTCGGTGAGCTGTCCGCGACGGGCAGCCGGATGGGTCTGACTCTGGGGTCGCGCGGTGTGCTCGCCCGCTTCGCCGACGACGCCGCATCGGGCTCGCCCGCCTCCATGTGGGTCTCGGAGATGCCCGAGGACCCGGTGGGCTGGCTCTCCGGGCTCGGCTGGGACGCGGAGGCCTTCACCCTGCGCGACCGCGCCGCCGCCTACGGCCGCCCGATCAGCACCCCGCCGCAGCGGGACGAGGGCCCGGGCGGGTTGATCTCGGCGGTACGCCGCTAGGAGTCGCCGGCAACCACTGTCGTCGGTCATGACGCGTTCCTGGGGCGGCGGCGCAGAGGTTGCTGGCCTGACGCTCGCCCGCCGCCCCGGCACCGCGTGCGCGCGACATGCCCGGACGTGGACGCAGGTCACGGGCTACGGCCGCACCCGCAACCGTCGCGCGCCTGTCCTCACGCCCCTGGGCGGACCACCCCCTGAAACCGCTTACCGCGAGCACGGGAGCACGGGGATGGCTGCATGCGGCGTCGCCGTCCGGTCCGGCAGGCCTCAGATCCAGGTGTCGAGCCACATCCTGGCGTGCCAGTCGGCATACGGGATCGTCTGCCCGGAGTAGATCGGGAAGAAATAGATGAAGTTCCAGGCGATGAGCAGGACGAGCACACCCGCGGCCACCGCGCCGCGTACCCGGCGTCCGTGGGCTGCTCCCGGCGGTCCCAGCAGGGCTGCCGACATCATGGTGACGGCCAGGCACAGGTACGGCACGAAGACGATCGCGTAGAAGGAGAAGATCGTGCGGTCCTGGTACAGGAACCACGGCAGATAACCGGCGCCCACCGCACACAGGATGGCACCGGCGCGCCAGTCGCGTCGCAGGGCCCACCGGTAGAGCAGGTAGCCGAGCGCGCAGCACGCCGCCCACCACAGCAGTGGTGTGCCCAGGGCGAGGACCGTCTGCGAACAGTTGGTCGCCGTGTGGCAGCCGTCGGCGCCCGGGCGGGGTGACTGGTAGTGGAACAGCACGGGCCGGCCCATGACCGGCCAACTCCACGGATTCGACTCGTACTTGTGCGGAATGTGCAGACCGATGTTGAACCGGTACACCCCCGACTCGTAGTGCCACAGGCTGCGCAACGGTGCCGGAATCCACGACCATGCGCCGCCGCGGCCATCCGCCCAGTGGCGTCCGTAACCGTCGTCGGACAGGAACCAGCCGGTCCATGTCGCCAGGTACGTCACGCCGGCGACCGGGACGATGGTCAGCACCGACCGGCCCAGGTCTCTGCGCAGCACCGCGCGGTAGGGATGGCGCGCTCCCGCCACGCGGCGTGCGCCGACATCCCACAGCAGGGTGAGGATCACGAAGAGGACGAGGAAGTACAGACCGTTCCACTTGGTCGAGGCCGCCAGCCCCAGGAACAGGCCGGCTGCGGCTCGCCAGGGCCGTACTCCCGTTCCGGCGTGGTCCCCGGTGTGCGCGTCGGGGCGTACCCAGCCGTCCTGGTCTGCGGGCAGGGCTGCCGCGAGCCGGGCGCGTGCGTGGTCGCGGTCGATGAGCAGACTCGCGAACGCCGCGAGTACGAAGAACATGACGACGAGGTCGAGCAGAGCGGTGCGGCTCATGACGTAGTGCAGGCCGTCCACCGCCATCAGTGCCCCGGCGAGGCATCCCAGCAGGGTCGAACGGAACAGACGGCGTCCTGCCCGGCACAGCATCAGCACCGACAGTGTGCCGAGTACCGCTGTCATGAAGCGCCAGCCGAAGGGGGTGAGACCGAACATCCACTCACCGGCGGCTATGACCCACTTGCCCGTGGGCGGGTGTGCGACGAAGGAGCCGGTGTCGGAGAGGGGAATCACCTGCGGGTCGGCCATGATCTGCGGGTCGGCGATTTTGCGGTCCGGCCAGGTGCCCTCATAACCGAGCCGCAGCAAGGACCAGCCGTCCTTGGCGTAGTACGTCTCGTCGAACACCACCGCGTGTGGGCTGCCCAGACGCCAGAAGCGCGGCAGCCCGGCGAGCAATGTCACAAGCAGTGGTCCGCCCCACCCCGACCAGCGTGCCGCCGCCGGGGACAGCCCGAGCGCGTGCCACAGCTGCGGCCGTGGTGCGGGAAACGGTGCGATCAGGCGGTCCCGCACGGACGTGTGCGCGCTTTTGGGGCGCCGGACGTACCCGAGATCGCGCAGTCGCCGCTGCCAGGAGATCGGCCGGCGATCCGCCGTGTTCCGTGTCACGGGGCCGGATGACACGGGCGCGTTCCCGTGGATCACGTGGTGGGCTTTCCGCTCGCGGTGAGGCGGTACGGCATCGGCAGCGGCCGAGAGGTCGAGGTGACGGTGGATGCCGAACCCTCCTGGGCGGTCGACGCGGTGCGGACCATCGACGGTCCCGGGACCGGCTCGGCAGAGATGCCGGGGCGAGGCCTGGGCGCGGTGCCCCCATGAGCGAAGGAGCCCGACAGAGCCATCAGCCCGACCCCGAGGCCGGCGATCACCAGCGCGGAGCCCGTGGCCATCCACGCCGTCCGGGACCGCTGCCGAGCGCGCACGGCAGCTCGCAGGCGGTGTCGGTGCCGGTCTTCGTACGGTATGTCCTGTCGGCTGTCACGCATCATCCGCGCCAGGTCCTGCTCGAAGTGATCCATGGCTCCCTCTTCACTCCACTGGTTCGACGGCATCGGGCAGCAGCCTCCGCAATCGCGCGACACCGCGTGCCGTGAGAGAGCGGGCGGTACCCACCGGACACCCCAGCACCTCGGCGACCTGCTGCTCGGGCAGATCCTGGTAGTAGCGCAGTACGACGGCAGCGCGCTGGCGTGCCGGCAGCAATGCCAACATGGCTTCGAGCCGGGTCCGTTCGTCCACGGCCGCGGTCTCGTCCGCCACCCCGGGCGGATCGGGCAGCTGATCCACGGGACGCTCGCCCCACCAGCGACGCCGTGCCGAGCGGGCCGCGGCACGGGCCAGTACCTTGCGCACATACGCCTCGGGCGCCTGCTCGGCCACCTTCGGCCAGACGAACCACAGCTTGACCAGCGCCTCTTGCAGCAGATCCTCGGCCCGGTGCCGGTCTCCGCCGGTCAGCAGGCGCGCCAGGTGGAGCAACACCGACCACCGATCCGCAACGAAGCGGTCGAACCCATCGGCCCGCAACTGCCCCATCAGCGTCGCCCCTTGCCCCCTGCCGGACTCACCGGCCTCTACCGCGTCGTCGTGGCGGCGACGCACACCTTGATCGCCACCACGCGCCGCGGTGCGACCGCGGACCCCCTACACCCTTCACCAAGACACTGGACCCCACCCCGCTATGCACCCCAGGTATGTGGCGTGGACCACATTTCACGGGGAGTTGAGGGTCATCCGCCCCTCTCACACGGGCCGCAAGCGGCGTCGGCAACAGCGGTGACCGCGCCTCGGTGGACCGCGCCTACGACCCGGGTCGGTTCCGCTGCCGGTTCACACGTCCGGTACCTACTAGGTACCATGGGTCGTATGCCATCCCTGAACGTGCCGTTCACCGAGGAAGAGCTCGAAGGCGTGCGCGCGGCCGCGGCCGCCGAGGGCAAGAGCCTCAAGCAGTACCTGCACGACCTCGGGGTCCGGGAGATGCAGCGCAAGCAGTTCATCACCGGCGCGAGCGCTTGGGCCGACCGGCTGCGCGAGGAGTTCGACGACGCCTTCCCCGACGAAGTGCCCCCGTCCGAGCGTCCCGGTGGGGCTGCGGCCGCCTGATGCACCTGCATGTCGACGTCTCCTGGCTCCTCGATGTCCAGGAGGCCGCCCTCGGCTCCGAGGACATGTCGGTCGCTGACTACTCCGCCCTGGTCGCCGCCGTGGCCCGGCACAGGACCAAGCTCCCCACCCTGCAGGCCGCCGATCCGGACGCCGCGTGGCGTGCGGCCGCGCTCATGCACACCATCGTGCGCCTGGAGCCGCTCCCGCACCGCAACAGCCTCTACGCCGCGTTCGTCACGGCCCAGTACATGGACCAGTCCGGCGAGGGCATCGACCCGCCCTACGGTGCCCTGTCCGACCTCGTGCGGAAGGTCCGCGACACACGCCTGCGGGTCCCCGAGGTCGCCGACCAGATCCGTTCCTGGAAGATCTGAGCGGAACGGTCGCTGCCGCAATCGGGAGCTCACGGCCCCGTTGTGAGTGAGCGAGTGAGCGGTCGGTGCACGTGGCGCCAAGCCCGGCGAGGCCGGCTTGTTGCCGCTGGGCCCACCGGGGCTCCCGTTCGATCCCGTCGATTCCGTTGATCCCGTGCCTGACCAGCACGGTGGACAGGCGACCCCTGAAGGCATTCGCCCGGATTGTTTCGCATAGGACAACCTTTGCCAGAGCCTGAACGTCCAAAGAACAACAGGAGACGCTTTGTCTCCGCCGGGGGGAGTGTTCACGTTCATGCTCAAGGTCAGCATCGTGGTACCCGTCTACAACGCGGGCCCTTACATCGACCTGTGCGCGCCGTCACTCTTACACCAGACGCTGGGGGAGGGTGCGTACGAGATCATCTACGTCGACGACGGTTCGACCGACGACTCCCCGCAGCGGCTCGACGCGCTGGCAGGCGCATACGCGCACGTACGCGTGGTCCACCAGGAGAACTCCGGCTGGCCGGGCAAACCCCGCAACGTCGGCGTCCGGGAGGCTCGCGGCGAGTACGTCCAGTTCGTCGACCAGGACGACGAGTTGACTCCGGCGGCCCTCGAACACCTGCATCGACTGGCCACCCGCAACCGTTCCGACATCGTCCTGGGCAAGGTCATCGGCACCATGCAGGGCCCGAGCAACGTCTTCAAGCGCACCGTCGAGCGCTGCACGGTCGAGGACGCGCCCCTCATCGAGAGCCTCACCCCGCACAAGATGTTCCGCCGCGACTTCCTGCTCGCCCACGACCTCAGGTTCCCCGAGGGCCCGGTGCGGCTGGAGGACCAGCTCTTCATGGTCCGCGCCTACTTGCGTGCCAAGACGGTCTCGATCCTCGCCGACCACCCCTGCTACGTGTGGAAGCGCCGGGACGACGGCGGCAACACCAGCAGCCGCGGTACCACCCCGGAGGACTACTACGGTCACCTGCGCACCGTCGTCGACGCCATCAAGCAGGAGACCCGGTCCGGCCCCCTGCAGGACCACCTGCTGCGCCGCTCCTACCGCGTGGAACTCCTGCGCCCGGTGGGCGAACCCCGCGTCCTCAAGCGCACCGGCAAGAACCTCGAACGCCATTTCGAAGTCGTACGCGGCATGGCCCTCGACGCCTACCCGCCCGGTGTCCGCGACGGCCTCCCCGCCCTCACCAGACTGCGGGGGCACCTGCTGGAGGAGGGCCATCTGGAATCCCTCGTCGAACTGGCCCGCCGGGTCCAGGGCATCAGGCCCGAGGTCACCGTCGACGACGTCCGCTGGCGTGACGGAAAGCTCCATGTCACCACCACGATCGGCATGCGCCGTGCCGACGGTGAACCCCTCACCCTCGTCGAGCGCTACGGCCGTATGCTCCTCGACCCCGACCTGCTGGCCGGCATCCGTGGCGCCCGGGGCTGGGAGGCGCCGCACCCCCTTGGCCACGCCCACGGCGAACTCCTCGTCCACGACACGGTCCAGGACCTGTGGTGGTATCCGGATGCCGACCTGATCCCGTGCACGCAACCGCTGGGTGGCGGCCGCCACCGTGTTGTGCTCACCGGCGAAACCGTCATCGACCCCCTCACCCTGGTCGGCGGCCGGCCGATGGAACCCGGCACGCACCTGGTGTGGGCGAGTGCACAACTCCTCGGGGTGGGCCGCAGGGCGCGGGTGACGCGTGGCGACGACGCAACGCGCCGTGCGGGTCCGGGCTTCGGGGCGGGCCTAGGTCCGGGCTTCGGCTCGGTCAGGGTCGGCAGTCCGCCCCACCTGGTGATCTCGGGCTGGGGCGGTGGTCCGGCGGGCCAACTTCGCCTCTCCGTGCGCCCACCGGGCCGGGCCACGCTCCCGCACCGCATCCTCCTGCGCGCCACATCGGCCCCGCACATGCGCCGAGCGGCCCGTACGGTCCTCGATCAACTCCCCCCGGACGTACGCCGCCGGGCGAAGAAACTGGCGCGCAGGGCGGATCCCTGGAGCGGCGGCTGAGAAGCGGAGAGGACGACAGGCTCCTGCCGGCCCGGCGGCGCCGCTCCAGATCTTCGTGGCGCTCTGGACCGCCCCTGGCTCCGGTGAGGCGTGGCTCCGCAGCATGCGCCGCATGGTCCGTACCAAGGGTCGCTGTCGGGCAGGTCAGAGACCTCGCGATGTTTTTCGAAAGTTCGAGGAATGTCGTTCAGGGACCGGGGTATGCGGGTGCTTGCCGGATGATGGTCCGGCGAGGAAGACACCGATCAGCCGGGAGGGGCGCATCATGACGACGGCCACCGTGCAAGCCGCTCAGCAGACCTTGGAGGTTCCTGAGATCGCGGAACCGTCCAAGGTCGCGCCCAGGGACGCACGAGAGTTGTCGAGGGTGTTCTTCGACCAGCTCGCGGTGCTGGACGAAGGGACGCCCGAGTACCAGTACGCGCGCAACACGCTGATCGAGATGAACATGTCCCTCGTCCGCTACGCGGCCGGCCGGTTCCGCAGCCGTGGTCCGGAGGAGATGGAGGACATCGTCCAGGTCGGCATGATCGGTCTGATCAAGGCGATCGACCGGTTCGAGCTGACTCGCGAGGTGGAGTTCACCTCCTTCGCGGTCCCCTACATCGTCGGCGAGATCAAGCGGTTCTTCCGCGACACCTCCTGGGCCGTGCACGTGCCCCGGCGACTGCAGGAGGCCCGCGTCCAGCTGGCGCGCGCCAGTGAAGAACTCAACACCCGCCTGGGCCGTACGCCGACGGTCCGGGAACTCTCCGAGCTGATGAGCCTTCCGGAGCAGGAGGTCATCGAGGCCCAACTGGCCTCCAACGGATACAAGTCGGCCTCCCTGGACGCGGCGATCAGCGGCAGCGAGGACGGCGAGGCCGCGCTGGCCGACTTCATCGGCAACGAGGACGCCGCCCTCGGCCTGGTCGAGGACTTCCACACCCTGGCACCGATGATCGCCGAACTCGACGAACGCGACCGGCAGATCATCCACTGGCGCTTTGTCGACGAGCTCACCCAGGCCCAGATCGGCGAGCGCCTCGGCGTCTCCCAGATGCACGTCTCGCGCCTGATCACGCGCCTCCTGGCCCGTCTGCGCGAGGGAATGCTCAGCACCCACTGACGGGTGGCGGTCCGCGTAGGTCGGAGCCGCTCTCATAGTCCGCCGCAGCCGCTACGGCCGCGGGACATGAGAAGGCGTCGACCTACGGACCGCCTCACCTCGCGGGACTCCGCCGCCAGGCCGGGCACCGCCGCCGTTCGCCCTCACCGCACCGCCGTACCTGCGACAGGACGGCCTCCGGTGGGGGCGTTTTCGGCTCAGTCCCTGCGAACGGACTTCGCCAACTCCGCGTTGAACTGAGCGCCGACCAGAAGTGCCAGGTTGGACAGCCACAACCAGATCAGGAAGATCACGGCACCCGCCAGCGAACCGTACAGACGGTTGTAGGTGCTGACGTGTGACGTATAGATGGCGAATCCGAAGGAGACGGCCAACAGGAGCACCACCGCCAAGCCGCCCCCGGGAGCCATCCGCCGGACAGGACGCGAGGCGGCCGGGCCTGAACGGTAGAGAACGAGCACCAGGGCGACGGCGACCACCGCTATGACGGGCCAGCGCAGTGCGTCCCATGCCGACCGGGGCCCGGTGCCCAGATCCAGCACGCTGCCCAGACGCCGGGCCAGGTCACCGGTGAGCAGCAACGCGAGGGTCGATGTGAGGAGCAGGGCGATCAGGACCAGTGCCGTGGCGATGATGCGCGGAGCGGTACGCCAGACCGGCCGGGCGGCGTTCGTCCGCTCCATGGCGTACAGCGCACGCCGGAAGACGCTCAGATAACTGCACCCCGACCACAGGGCGCCCGTGCCTCCGACGAAGATCAACGTCCATGCCGTCGACGACTGTTCCGCCATCTGCTGCAGGGTGCTGCGCAGCAGAGCCTGGGACGCGGTCGGCGCGGCCTGCACCATGCGATCGATGACGTCCGGCCTGGCCGTGGGCATGGTCAGCCCCAGGATCGAGAGCAGGACCAGCACCAACGGGAACAGGGCCAGAACCGCGTAATAGGTCAGCGCGGCAGCCCAGTCCGTGACGTCGTCGTCCCAGACGGTCACCGGTGTCCGCCGTAGTGCCGCCCACCAGCGGGCCGTGCGACTGCCTGCATCATCCATGACGCGGATGTTCTCACTCTCCGTCCTCGGACCCTGCCGGGTGTGCCGGGTCACCGGATCACTGGGCGACGCTTTCGAAAGAGGGACTTCCCGAAAGCGCTTCGGGCCGGGACCATTTCGTGGCGCTCGGTGGAGAAGGCACAGCAATTTCCTGGAGACGCGCGATATTCGGCTGGTTCCCCGGGGCCGCCTCCACAAACGGAGCATCGCCGGTGAATGGCGCTGGAATTGCCGGGCAGACGGACGTGCAGGAGGTCGATAAACATGGTTCCCCTGCTGATAGTTCTGCTTCTCGCGCTGCTCCTCTTCGGGGCGGGCTTCGCCGTCAAGATTCTCTGGTGGGTTGCAGTCGCCGTCCTGGTGCTGTGGCTTCTCGGCTTCGTCATGCGTTCCACCACAGCCGGTGGTGGCCGGGGCCGCTGGTACCGATGGTGATCTGACCGGCACGTGCAGGTGCATCCCGGGGCCCGGCCGTCTTGACGGCCGGGCCCCGGGCGCGTGCGGTGCCGCGAGGAGAAGGCATACCGCCCATAGGAGTCACAAACGGCAGCAGGGGTAGGCGGGTTGCAGCCGGGGGCGGGTGCGGGCACGCGCGACGGAACCCGCGCGACCTCCTGCCCTGCACCCGCCCCCGGCGTCGCCGAAGTCCGCTGCCGGTGCACCCCTGCCGCGGACGCGGTGCCGCGAGCCCTACTGGGGCAACCGCCTGAGCCACAACGTGGCAAGACCGTAGGCGACAGCCGCCACGGCGACTCCCGCGAGGGTCGTAGACGTGTACGCGTATTCGGGCAGCCTGTGGCTGAAGAATCCGAACACGGCGTCACGGGTGATGGTGAACGCTGCGACGGCGGCGAACATCGCACCCGCTGACTGCCTGGTCCACCGACCCGACCTCGCGGCGACGGCATCCGGGTGGGGAGCAAGTGGTTCTGTCACTCGACACTTGTACCGGTCCCGATGCGATTCCTCGCTGGGATTCACACTCGTGTCAGGGGTGCCGTTCGGTCACAGGAAGTGCCGGATCGGGGTGACGGCGACTTCCTTTGCGCGTTGCAGCACCGCCCGCCGTCTCCACCGGGTGGGATCTATGTCCACACTGCGCTTCAGATCCGCTTCGTAATCCGCGTCGAGTGTCGCAGTGAACTCCTCGTCGAGTACGGCGAGCATCACCTCTTCGTCGTGGTCCATGGACCGACGGTTGAAATTGGTGGATCCGATGAGGGAAGCGACCTTGTCAACGGTGATGATCTTGGTGTGCATCATCGTCGGCTGGTACTGACGGATGTGCACACCCGCCTGCAGCAGGCGCGTGTAGTGGTGTTGACCGGCCAACTGACAGGCGCGCTGGTCGGTGTGCGGGCCCGGCAACAGGATCTCGACGCTCACGCCCCGACGAGCGGTCTCGCACAGCAGGTCGATGAAATAGGTGTCCGGAGCGAAGTAGGCGGTGGCCAGCCGGAAACGTTCCTCGGCGGAACTGAGCATGACCCGGATGAGGGTCTGCAGGTCCTGCCAGCCGATGCTCGCGGAGCCGCGGACGACCTGGACCACCGATGATCCGGCTTGCTGGTGTTCCGTGAAGCGGTCGCGGTCGTCGAAGAGTTCGTCGTGGCACTCCGCCCAGTTCTGCGCGAACGCGGCCGCGATGCCGTCGACGGCCGGACCGCGGACCTGGACGTGGGTGTCCCGCCATTCGGCCGGGTTGCGCGCATCGCCGCACCATTCCTCGGCGATGCCGACGCCGCCGGTGAACGCGGTGTGCTCGTCGACGATGAGAGCCTTGCGGTGGCAGCGGTGATTCTGCTTGAACGGCGACAGCCACGCTGGTCTGCGGAACCAGGCCACCTGTACGCCCGCGCAGCTCATGAGGTCCAGCAACTGCCGCTCGATCTCCTTGGCGCCGAAGCCGTCGAGCAGCAGGCGTACCCGCACTCCCGCGCGGGCGCGGTCGGCCAGGGTGGCGGCGATGTCGTGGGCCACCTGGCCCCGCCAGTACACGAACGTCATCATGTCGATGGTGTGCCGAGCCGAACGGATCGCCCCGAGCATCGCGGGGAAGATCTCATCCCCGTTGCGCAGGGGCACCAAGGCGTTGCCTTCGGTGGCGGCCACGCCGATGAGCCGCTCAAGGCGACGCCGTAGGCGCTGCTTGCGCGCCTCCGTGTCGGGCACGGTGTCGCGAGCAGAGGGTGCAGGTCTACCGCCGAGTGTCACGCCGAATCTCCAACTGGGCCATGAAGAAGGAACATCAGGGCTGCTGCGTGAGCCCGAACAACCGCATTCCCGGTCGCCGCCGCGGCACTCCAGCCGACGGCGGTGCCGAAGCCGAAGGGGACGGCCCGCACCGCATGGCTGACCGTCAGCTGTGGTGAGGCACGTTCATGTGGAGGCGGATGGTGGTGCCGTCATCCCGGGTGGAGCGGATCTCGACCAGGTCGCAGAGCTGGTGGACCAGCCACAGGCCGCGGCCGCCGATCTGGTCTGTGGTGGGGCGGGCACGGCCGACCATCACGTCGGCGATGTAGCCGGCGTCGCGGAACTCGCACAGGAACGTCGAGTCCTGGGTCCAGGTGCGCAGGGTCCCGCTGCCCCCGCCGTGCCGGATGCTGTTCGTGGCGATCTCCGTGACGGCGACGGCCAGCTTCTGCCGCTGTTCCTCCCGGATGCCCGCGTCCGATGCGCACTGGGTGACCTTCGCGCGGATCGCGGCCAGGTCGCCATGTGTGTAGCTCAGTTCCTGGAAGGGATCGCACGGGGGGTTCAGGGCGTCGAAGGGGTATGCGTCGGCGGTGAGGTAGCCCTGGTTGCGGACGTAGTGGCTGTCCTGGCGGATCAGCGGGTGGCAGCGGGACAACGACTGCAGGGCGCTCTGGTCGTCGTCGGCATCGTCGTAGGGGCACAGCATCGACCAGGCGGAGCTGCGGGCGAAGGCCCGGTTCAGGAGCCACTCGTGGTAGCGCAGCTCGGAGAGGTGCGCGGCGTTGCGGGCCTCGCGCCAAGCCGTCTCCCCGATGCCCCGTACCGGCCTGTTGCCCGCACCGCGCTCCTCCAGCCACGCCACCCAGGCGCCGACGAGCCGGCCGGGGTTGGGGCCGAGCGCCGTGGTGTCGACGAAGGTGACGGCGGGCTCGTCGGTGAGTTCGTCGCGCAGGAGTGACACCTTGTCCGACGGGACGGCGACGACCACGGCCTCCCCGCCTTCCAGGGCCTCGTGGATGTATCCCAGTGTCCCGGACAGGAACTGCGCGTCGCCGCGGTAGGGGTAGAGCTCGTGACGGAAGAACGGCTGGGCCTGTCCGGACGGCGTCGGGGAAGAGAGCGAGGTCATGCGGCCATCACCACCGGCAGGCCGGGGGCCGCGTAGCCTGCGAGGTCCCAGCACAGGCGCACGGTCTCGTTGGCGCCTTCCACGACGATCCGGCGGTCCGGCAGGTGACGGGCTGCGTCGACCAGGGCGTGCATACCAGCGGCATCGATCATGTCCAGGGTGTCGAAGCGCAGCTTCACCTTGGGTGAGAACCGGACCGCCGTGCGTACCGCGATGTTGAACGCGTCCGCGCACTCCGAGTCGATCACTCCGTCAACACTCCAGCTGTCGGCCCCCGTGCTGTACATCCGGAAAGCCGGACGTTCAGCGCGTCTGCCCATCTCGTGCGGGTGCACACCTGCCACATGTTCCAGCGTAGGCGCGTCCCACTGCGACGGCTGGAAGGCGCACAGCACGATGGCGTTGCTCTCCGAGGCGAACTCGTCGAGCTTCAGCTCCTGTGCCAGCAGGTCCTCGGTCCCGCTGGGCGCTGTCGCAGGCACCCGCTCGGTCAGCACGCGCACCGCCCGGTAGCCCTCCCGGGCCGCGGTACGGGCTTCCCGGCGCACCGCGGCCAGGAAGGAGTCGAGGTCCGCGACGCGGGGAAGGTCGAGAATCACCGAGGCGGACGGCACCGCGTCACGGGTCAGACCGGAGACGGCGCCGGCGGAGCCGACGACCACGATCTTGTCGCCGTAAAGAGCGCCGTCGGCCACGTAGGCGAGCACGTCGGGCGGGGTAGCGGCGGCTGAGTCCGTGTGCCAGCAGACGTGGTCCCCGAGCTCGAATTCGTCGAACGTAGCCAGCGTCCGCGCCGCCCTCACCTGGTCCCCTTCCGACCTTCTCACCCGCCCCGGACACTGAGGGTACTGGTCCGAACAGAAGATCGTTAAGCCGTATGGAGATCGCCCAGGTCACGGGCCTGCAACAGCGGAAGGATCCGTCCCTCCCTGTTCCGTCGCCCGGACGGTCAGGGTGTCGGGGCAGGACGGCCCCGACCCGTTGTCCTGCTCGATCAGTGCGCCCTCGCGCCGTCAGTCCTCGGTGATCCGGATGATCGTGCGGCCGGGGACGCGCTCCCGTGGACTGAAGGCGGCCGCCGCCTCTGCCAGCGGTCGCACCGCGCCGACCCGCACCCGGAGCCGGCCGTCCCGCAGGCGCTGGGCGAGAACGGCGAGACGTGCGCGGTCCGGTTCCACGACGAAGAAGAGGGCTCGCCCGTCAGCGGGCCGCACGGTGGGAGGGTGGGCGATGGTGACGAGCGTGCCGCCGGCCCGCACGAGCGACGCCGACCGGTCGAGGATGTCGCCGCCGATCACGTCGAACACGACGTCGGCCTGTCCCGCGTCCTCCAAGCGGTCGGCCTCCAGGTCGAGGAACGCGTGCGCCCCCAGGCCGAGGACGGTCTCCCGGTCGGGGGCCCGGCCCGTGGCGATCACACGGGCACCCGCTTCGCGGGCGAGCTGCACCGCGATCGAGCCGACACCGCCGGCCGCACCGTGGATCAACGTGGTCTGGCCGGCGACAAGATGTGCGTGGTCGAACAGGCCCTGCCACGCAGTCAGTCCGGAGATCGGCAGTGCGGCTGCCACCGTGTGATCGATGTCGGCGGGGAGCGGGGCGAGGTTGCGGGCTTCGACGGCGACGTACTCGGCCAGCGAACCGTCGCGGGTCCAGTCGGTCAGCCCGAAGACCCGCTGGCCGACGGTGAGGCCCCTCGTGCCGTAGCCGAGCTCCGTCACCACCCCCGAGACCTCGTGGCCGGGCACGCTCGGGGTGCGGTCGCGGCCGGCGCGGTCGGTCCAGGTGGCGGGCCAGTCGAGCTCCCCCCGGGTGAAGCCCGCGGCGTGCACCCGCACGATGACGTCGTTCTCGGCGGCGTGGGGCTGGGGGAGGTCCTCCGGGGTCAGTCCCGCGACTCCGGCCTCACGGTTGCGGACAGTGATGGCTCGCACGAGCATTTCCTTTCGTGTCGCGGTGTGGAATGAGCGTCGGTCGCTCTTCGGGGGGAGCCGTTCCACGGTCTGTCGGTGGGTGACCGGGCCGCGTGGATCAGTGCCGGGCGGCGACCGCTGGCGCCAGGGGCCCGCGCGGCACGGCCGCCGACGTGTACGGCGTGGACGACGGGAACGGAGCGGGCGTATCGGCTCGCTCTCTGCCGGTCACTGGGGCCAGGGAGCGTCCATGATGCGCTCGACCATGGACGTACGGCGGTATCCGGGAACGAAGTGTTCCAGGACGTCCGCGTTGACGGTCCCGTACGCGGTGTCCGGGCGGTCTTTGAGGCCGTCGACGAATGCCTGCAGGAACTCCTTCTTGAACGCGCCACGTGGATGAGCGGCGACGATGTCGTCCACCTGGTCGCCGGACAGCCTGTCCAGCCCCCAGCCGACCGCGTCGGTCAGCACGCCGTGGTTCGTGGCAGCCGTCTCGGGGCCCATCCGGCCGGGAAGCCCCGGTGTGGTGTGGAGCGCGATCGCCGTCCAGACGGCCTCGGCGGCACTCCGGGAGAATCCGCGGTCGCGCAGGAACTTCCTCGCGTGGTCGGCTCCGTCCAGCTCGAAACGCTGCTGCGTCCCGGAGAACGGGATCAGAAGACCCACGTCATGGAACATCGCCGAGATGTAGAGCAGCTCGGGATCGGGCTGGAGCTCCAGCGCACGCGCATGGAGTGAACCGAAGAGGAATACCCGCCGGGAGTGGTGGAAGATCAGCGGATTCGTATTCTCGCGGAGAAACTCCGTGGCCTCCGCGACAGCCGAGGTTTCGGGGATTTCCACCCCTGCGATGATGTCGGTCATGGTGTCCGTGCTTTCCGGTGTGATGTGCCGCGAGTGGAGCGTGCGTCCGTACTCCACGATGCCGACCCCGGGGGCCACCGCGCCGCCTCGGTCCGGCCAGGAACCCCTCGAATCCGGTCATCGCGGGACGGATCTGTGAGCTCCGGCATGCACCGGGTGGCGATCCTCGTCTACGACCGGGTCAAACTCCTCGACGTCGTCGGCCCCGCCGAAGTGTTCGGGGAAGCGAATCTTCTCGGTGCGGACTACCGGATCGCCCTGGTGTCGACGACGGGTGCCGACGTCGCCTCCTCGATCGGGATGCGGATCGCCGTCGACGGCAGTGCCGCCACACAACCGGACCCCGACACGTTCCTGATGCCTGGCGGAGACGTGTATCCCAGAGTTCCTGTCACGCGCGACCTGGTCGATGCCACCAGGGAGCTGGCGGCCCGTTCCGGCCGGGTCGCCTCGGTGTGCTCGGGTGCCTTCGTCCTCGGAGCGACCGGCCTTCTGGACGGCAGACGGGCGACCACCCACTGGAAGATCGCGGCCGAACTCGCCGCCCGGCACCCGAAGACCCGTGTCGAACCCGACGCCATCTACGTGCGCGACGGCACCGTCTACACCTCGGCCGGAGTCACCGCGGGCATCGACCTCGCGCTGGCCCTCGTCGAGGAGGATCACGGCCCCGAGGTCAGCCGGGAGGTGGCTCGCTCCCTGGTGGTCTACCTGCAACGGGCGGGCGGCCAGTCGCAGTTCTCCGCGTCCCTGCAGGGCCCGCCGCCCCGGTCGGCCGCCCTGCGCAGGGTCGTCGACCTGGTCACGGCGGATCCCGCCGGGAACTACTCGCTCGCCGAACTGGCCACGGCCCTCAACGTCAGTACGCGTCACCTCACGAGGCTGTTCCGGGAGGAGCTGGGCACCACACCGGCCCGCTACGTCGAGTCGATCCGGCTCGACCTCGCGAAGGCGCTGCTCGACCAGGGACACACCGCGACGCAGGCGGCGTCGTTGGCGGGCTTCCCGAGTTACGAGAGTCTCCGCCGTGTCTTCGCGCGGGAGATGTCCATCAGCCCCGCCGCCTACCAGCGCCGCTTCACCACCGCACGCCGTCCCGCGTAGCGGCCTGGCTGTGTGGCGGAGGCTACTTGACGTCGACGTAGTCGCCGGGCGCCGAGGATCCGCCGGTGGTGGTGTTGGTCGCGAACGAGTAGCGGTAGTAGCCGTCGGCCGTTGCCTTGGTGGTGGACTTGAGCGCGCCGCCGGCGCCGGTGGTGACCGACTTGAGGGTGGTGTAGGTCTGGCTGCCCTTCTTGCGGTACTGCAGCGACACCTTCTGCCCCGGGTAGCCGGCGTTCTTGCCGTTGGTCCAGTTGGCCCGCTTCAGGGTGCCGACGACGGTGATGGTCTTCCCCTTCTTCACCGGCTCCGGGGTGGCGTTGACGGTCAGTTGAGAGGCCCTCTTGATTTTGGTGGTGGTGACGTTGTCGTCGTAACTGGCATTCGCGTAAAGGTCGTAGCCGCCGAGGAACAGCTTCCAGGTCCCGGCGACACCGTTGTTCTTGAAATCGGACGCCGCGTTGATGTGGAAGACGGCTGTGCAGGCGTAGACACCGGTCTGGGACGTGGACTCGACGCACGTGGGATCGTCGTCGGGGCCCAGGGAACCGGTGATGGTGTCCGTGCTGGAGCTGTCCGTGCCCTGCCAGAGGAAGGCCTGCGTGAGCGCGACCCCGCTCGAACTGGTGGCGACGTACGTGACGGTGACGGTCTTCTTGGTCGTGACGCCCAGGACGATGTCCTTGCCGCCGTTGATGACAGCCTTCGAGAACTTCATGCTGCCGAGCGAGTCCGCCGGACGGACCGTCTTCGCGCCGAAACCGCTGAGGCTCACCCGAGCGCCCGAACCCTCCGCCGCCTGCGCGGTCGCCGGAAGAGCGAGCGTGGACGCAATGACGGCGGCGGAGAACACGGCTGCTGTGACACGTATACGCATGTGATTACCCCTGGTATGAAGAGGCCCGCCGAACTGCCGTGCCGGCCGGGCCCGTTGAAGTGGCCAATGCTCAAACCCTGTGGAAAACCAGCAAAGATGCCTCTCCTGCGCCGGCCGCGGGCGTCCCGCGGCACGGCTGCCGCGGCCGGTTGGTGCCGACGGGGGCACTGCGGACGGGCGGGCCGTCGAGAAACCCGAGGCTGTGCAGGTTGAAGGGCATGGACCACAGCGGGACAGTACGCGCCACAGGGGATGGTGCGGCATCCGTGGAATCACGCAGTTCCCTACGCAAGTTGTGCGAAAGGCCCGCCGCGAGGCCGTCCCGAAGCCTGGTGCAGACAGTGTGGACGTGCTCAGCGCTCGCCGGCAGAAGAACTCCGTCTCCTCGCCGACGGACTCCGTGTCCAGTTCACCCTCGCCCGCCCAGGCGAGCCGGCCCTGGAGGTCGGCTGCAAGGAGGGTCGAGAATCGCAGGGTCCGGGTGCGCAGGTTCGCGTCGCCGAGGTCGTTCAGGCACGCAGAGTCGCACATGGATTCCGTCGCGCTGGGTTCGATGGCAAGAGGGGGGCGGCAATGGCGGGCACGGCGCCCGCGGAGGGGCGGAGCGAGTCACGACGGCGCGCTGCCCCCTTTTTTTCCGGGCAGCGTGCCGTCTGCACTTCGACCGTCCGGGCGTCCCGGGACGGCCTCGCGGGGCTACTCGATGAAGTCGGCGATGAGGGCGGCGAATTCGTTCGGTGCGGCCAGCCGGATACCGAGGTCCTCGGCCTTGGTGCGCTTGGATCCGGCGCCTTCGCCGGCGACGACCAGGGTGGTCTTGCGGGAGACGCTGGAGGAGGAACGGCCCCCGGCCCGTTCGATGAGTTCGTTCATCTGGTTGCGGCTGAGCTTTTCCAGGACGCCGGTCATCGCACCGGTCACGACCACCGTCATTCCGGCCAGCGGCCCGTCCGCCGTCGCCGCACCTTCCGCGCTGCCGTCGGCGTCGACAGGCGTGGGGGCGGGCGGGGTGGCGCCGGGTTCGGTCATGTTGACCCCGGCGGCGGCGAGTTTGTCGATGAGCGGGGCCAGTTCGGCGAGTTCGGCCACGATGGAGGGGGCCTTCTCGGTGCCGATGCCCTCGACCTGCTGCATCTCCTCCGCGTCGGCGGCACGGATGTTGTCCATCGTGGCGAAGTACCGGGCGATCCGGCGGGACATGGAGCGGCCGGTGCCCCGTACGCCGAGGGCGCACAGCACCCGGGACAACGGCTGGCTCCGAGCCGCGGCGATCGCCGCCAGGAGGTTGTCGGTGCTGGTCGCGCCCATCCGCTCCAGACCCAGCAGCTGCTCGCGGGTGAGGGTGAACAGGTCGGCGAGATCGGCGACCAGGCCGGCGTCGACGAGCTGGACGACGCGGGTGGCGCCGAGGCCTTCGATGTCGAGCTGGTCGCGGCCGGCGGCGTAGGACAGGGCGGCTACCAGGTGGCAGTTGCGGCCGTTCTCGCACCGCCAGCGCTGCTCACTCGTGTCGATGCCGGACCCGCAGCGCGGGCACGCCTCCGGGAAGACGATCGGCTGTTCGTCACCGGTGCGCAGGTGCGCGACAGGGGCCTCGACGCGGGGGATGACGTCGCCGGCCCGATGGACCATGACGTGGTCGCCCAGGCGAAGATCGCGGCGGGTGATGTCGGCCGGGTTGTGCAGGGTGGCGTAGGTGATGGTGGCGCCGTCGATGACGACCGGTTCCAGGACGGCGCGGGGGGCGATGATGCCGGTGCGGCCGACGTTCCACTCCACTGCGAGCAGCCGGGTGATCTTCTCGACGGCGGGCAGCTTGTAGGCGACAGCCCAGCGCGGGGCCCGCGACCCCGCTCCGGCCGCCTGCTGGTCGGCGGCCAGGTCGGCTTTGACGACGACTCCGTCGATGCCGAACGGCAGGTCCGCGCGCAGTGCGGTGATCTCCCGCACCCGGGCCAGGACCTGCTCGACGCCGGTGGCCGTGATGCCGGGCACCGCGCTGGTGGCGGTGGTGTTCACGCCGTAGGCGGCAGCCTGGGCCATCAGCTCGCTGTGCGCGGCTTCGCCCAGCCGTACGGCGAGCGCCGTATCGGTGTCGGGCAGGGGCAGCAGGCCGTAGCCGAAGAAGGTCATCGGCACCGTGTAGTCGCGATCCTTGGCCCGTAGCGTGCCCGCCGAGGCGCCACGCGGATTCGCGAACGGCTGACCGCCGTGTTCGGTGCGCACCTCGTTGGCGTGCTCGAACTGGGCGGTGGTCATCAGGATCTCGCCGCGCAACTCCACTGTGACCGGCTCGGCCAGATCGAGGGGCAGCCCTTCCATGGTCCCGATGGCATGGCTGACGTCCTCCCCGGCTGTGCCGTCACCACGGGTGATCAGCCGGGTGAGATGGCCACGGGTGTAACGCGCGGCGACCGCGAGGCCGTCCAGCTTCGCCTCGACACTGAACTGCTCCACCTCGTGACCGACGCGGCGGGACAGCGACGCGGTCCAGGCGGTGAACTCCTCCGGGGAGAACACGTTGTCCAGGCTCAGCATCGCCACCGTGTGCGGGACATCGCCCTCCACGGCCCCGCCGGCCACCTTCCCGGTCGGCGAGTCGGGCAGGACCTCGTCCCGATGGTCGGCTTCCCACGCGGCGATGCCGCGCACCAACTGGTCGTAGGCGTCGTCGTCCAGCGGTGAGGTGCCGCCCGCGTAGTAGGCGGCCGCGGCCTTCACGGCATCCTCGACCGCCTGCGCGTAGGCGGCGGCATCCACGATCTGAGCAGTGGGTGTGGTCATGGCTGTCATCCTGCCTCCCACCACTGACAACGGCCCGCCGACGGCAGCGGGGCAGGACGCGGCTTCCGGCGATTCCGCGGGGTCCGTGCCTGGGCGCGGAGTGACGGTTTTGGCGACCATGACACTGGCGTCCGGTACGGCCGAGGGGCGCAGCAGTGAGGCGAGGGCGTTGCAGGAGGCGCTCCAGCCGCTGCGCCAGGCGAAGGTCAGGCGTACAGCCGTACGGAGTTCGTCGGCGTGAGGTCTGTCCACAGACCCCCGGAGCAGTTGTTGCCGATGTCCCAGGCAACGCTCCCCGTGGCGTTGTATCCGGTCCATCCCTGCACGCGTGCGCCGCCGGTCTGGCAGTTCACCACGGTGTATTCACCGACGAGGTTCTGCACGTTGTACGTGCCGTAGTAATAGAGGTTGTAGACCTTCGGGTGATTGGAACCGCCGTCCCAGATGTCGCCTTTGTAGATGCAGACATAACCCGAACTGCAGGCGATGGTCTGTACAGACGCCGGGGACGCGGGTGCGGCGGACGCGGCCGTCGAGGCGGCGAGGGTCACGGATGTGGCCAGCCCCAGACAGGCCAGCAGTGCTGGAAGGACGCGACGCATGCGGAGGCTCCTGACGATGGGGGGTTTCTCAGAGGCACCGGGGTACATGCGGCTGCCATTGGGACGGTGACCCGGTCGTCACGTACCAGTCGTTGATGTAGCCGCTGTCGCTGTCGAAGTCGAGCGCGAACCAGTAGCGGTCACCGTGGCCGTCCGCGTCGCCGTCCCCCGTGGTCCAGCAGGCCAGCATCATGGTGTCACCGTTGTGGTAGCGGTGCCCGGTCGTGCCCGAGCCGTAGGTCGGCCCGTTGTGGGAGGCCAGGTAGGACCCGGCAGAGATGCCGGTCACCGACGCGCACCACACGGTGTGCCCGTCGTGGTCGCAGGCCCAGCCCGCGGCCGACGCCGGTGTGGCGGTCGCGCCCACCGCGGCCGCGGCCAGAGCCAGTGCGCCGATCGACGCGGCGGCGCGACGGGACGTGAGCCTTTCGCCCAATTGCTTCAGCATCTCCATGTGCCCTTCCAAACAGCCGTTTTGACGCCGCCTCAACTTAGGTTGGCCCACAGGCGGCGACAAGCATTTCGATGACCGTCGAAAGGTCCCGGGACCGACAGCGGTACGCCCCTGGGGCGGCCTGCCCGCTTCCTCGCCACCCGCTGCCAGCCCTCGATGTCACCACCGTCGGAAATGCTGCGCAGTGTCCCGTCGGACCGGTGGCCAGGCCCCTGAGGCGCAGCCACCGGTGAGACGTACGGTGTTCCTACGGGGCCATCTCGTACGCGCCGGACAACGCCTCGACTCGTTGCCAGACCCGCTCCGTGCGCGCCTCGTCGACGACCGGCCGTCGGAGTGCAGCGATCGCCCACGCCTGCTGCTGTTCGGTCGCCGAGTCCTTGCCGTGCAGTTCGACGGCGTGCCCGCAGAAGTCCCGCACGAGGACGCCGAAGAGCTCGTCGAGTACGTCCTCGTCGAGTCCGGTCAGCTCGGCCTGCTCCAGGACGAGCTGTGCGTGCACCACGAGCGCGAAGAGCTGTCCGATCGCGAGGAGCAGATCGAGGTCACGGCTCTGCTCCGCGTCGGGGGCGGCTGTGGCGACGAACTCGCAGAGCGCGTCGGCCTGTTCGCGCAGGCGGGCGACGTTGGGCAGATGGGCGTACGCCGCGAAGGCCGGGCGCCAGTCGTGGAAGCGCACCGAGCCCAGGCCGCGGGCCGGCCCCTGCCGGAAGAGGAAGTCGTCGTCGGCCGCGTCGAGGCGGGTCGGCACCCCGGGGTAGTCGGCCGGGTCGAGGAGATGGTTGCGCAGGAACTTCAGGATCAGGGCCAGGTTGACGTGGACCGTGCCCTCCAGCTTCGGAAGACCGCGGATCTCCACCGCCGCCTGGCTGAAGTAGTTGTCCTTCTCGAAGCCCTTGGCGGCGATCACGTCCCACATCAGGTCGATGACCTTCTCGCCTTCCGTGGTCACCTTCATCTTCGTCATCGGGTTGAAGAGCAGGTAGCGGCGGTCGTCGGGGCCGGCGGAGCGGAAGTAGTCGACGGCGCGGTCGCTGAACAGCTTCATGCCGACGAGCCTGACGTAGGCGTCGGTCAGCTCGCGCCGTACATGCGGGAAGGCGGTGACGGGGCGGCCGTACAGGATGCGGTTGCTCGCGTGGGTGACGGCCTCGTACATCGCGTGTTCGCAGATGCCGATCGAGGCGGTGCACAGGTTGAACTTGCCGACGTTGACCGTGTTGAGGGCGGCGTCGAAGGCCGCGCGGCCGGTGTGCAGGACGTCCTCGGCCGTTACGGGATAGTCCTCCAGGCGGAACTCGCTGACGAACTTGGACGAGTCCACGACGTTCTTGACCAGGTGGTAGGCCGGATGACGGCTGTCGGCGGCGAAGAACACATAGCCGTCGGGTCCCTCGACGTCGGTACGGCGGCCGAAGACGGAGACGAGTCCGGCGGCGTTGCCGTTGCCGATGTAGTACTTGGAACCGGTGGCGCGGAAGCCGCCGTCGCCGTCGGGCTCCAGGAGCATGTCGGTGGAGTAGATGTCGGCGCCGTGGGCCTTCTCGGACAGTCCGAACGCGAACACCTCACCCTGGGCGAGGAGTTGTGCGGCGCGGGCGCGGGCGGCGGTGTTGTCGCTCTGCCAGACCGGGCCGAGACCGAGGATGGTGACCTGCCAGGCGTACCAGTAGTCCAGGCCGTAGAAGCCGAGGATCTCGTTGAGCGCGGCGATGCGGGCGGTGTCCCACCGCTTGTCCTGCTCCCCCTCCCCGGCGGCTGAGGAAGGCGTCAGGAAGGTCGCGAACAGGTTCTCCTTCGCGGCGAAGGCCAGGAAGTCGCCGAGCCACGCGCGGGTGCGGTAGTCCTCGATCAGCTGCCGCTTCCCCCGCTCCTCGAACCAGTCGACGGTGGCACGCAGCAAGCGGCGCGTCTCGGGGTCGAAGTGCGCGGGGTCGTAGGTGCGCGGGTTGAAGAGCAGGTGGTCCGCCATGGTGAGGGGGCCCTTTCGGCTGGTGGACGGAGGGGAATGGGGAGATACGGCGGCTGCGGGAGCCGTAGGGGAGGGGTGGCCGGCTGGTGCGGTGGCGGTCAGCGGACCGGGTCGAACCGGGCCAGCGTCGCGAGCACGTCGTCCAGCCAGGCGGTCATCATCTGCTCGTATGCGATGCCGCCGCGCAGTACGGCGTGCTGGAGCTCTCGCTCGGCGTCGAGGGGTGCGTCCGCGGCGGCCGCGCTCGCTTCGGGGCCCGTGAAGTCCCGCTTCTGACCCGCGAGATAGTGCGCCAACCGGTCGCGGTGCGCCTGCCGGTGCCGTTCCACCTCGCGGATCAGGGCGGCAGGGTCGTCGAAGGCGGCGCCCCGGATCTTCACCGCCAGGTCGTGACGAACGCTCTCCGGCTCGATGGGATCGTGCAACCACGACGACAGAGCGGCCCGGCCGAGGTCGGCGACGGAGTACTCCTTCTTGTCCGGCCGGCCTTGCTGCGGGACATCACGGGCGTCGACCCAGCCGTCGTTCTCCATGCGCTTGAGCACGCGATAGATCTGCTGGTGGGTCGCGGTCCAGAAGTATCCGATGGACCGCTCGAAACGCCGGGCCAGCTCGTAGCCGGATCCCGGCTTCTCCAGGAGCGATACCAAGATCGCGTGTTCGAGCGCCATGGCGACGATCGTGCTATGCAACTTGTTGCATAGCAAGTCCCCTCGGCTCCGATGCGACGCGGCTCACCCCGGACGTGGACTTGCATCGGCCTCACGACCCCGCGTCTTCCCGGGGCTGAGTGACCCGCAGGGCGGGCGTGTCGGTGACCGTGTGTTGGTTCGACGGTTCCCTGTCGCCCCTCCGGAAAGGAGGCCCGGAGGATCGTGATGCGGCCCTGCCGGCGCGATGATCACCGGGCCTCGGGCCGGTCGCCGGACAGCCGTCCCCTTGCTCGTGTGGCAGGCAGATCAACTGGTGGGGCCGGTGCGGTGCAGGTGAGACGGGTGCGCGGGGCGGGGCCGGTGCGGGATGGGCTCGGTGTGCGCGCGGGGTGACGTGGGGGATGTGATGCAGAACACGAAGGCATGCGCAGGCGTGTTCGCCGTATCGCTCAAGTGGGTTACGCCTGGCCAGAGGGCTACGTAGGGTGACTAGCGCTGCTTGTTGAAGCCTGCACAGCGCCTTCCCGGGGCCATGGTGCACGGATTTTTCAAGGGGACGTGAGTGTTCCGCCCCGCACATCACTTAGCTAGGGGACAGGCCCAACAGCCTGTCGGCGCATGAGAGTTGGCGCCGGGTCCCTGAATTGCCTCGATGGAGAGGATCTTTGCTCATGTCCCCTGCCGACAGGAGCTGCACGTGAGGTACGACGACACTCCCGAGGGCGCATCGGCGGAGTACGGCGCCGGGCTGACGCAGTCGATGTTCGTGCCTTTGGACCTGCCGCTGGACTTCGAGGCCTTCTACCTAGGACACCAGGAGCCCTTCCACGCCTATGCGGAGGTCCACTTCGGTGTCCGGGAGACCGCGGAGGAGGTCATTCACGAGGTCTTCCTGGAGATCCACGCCGGCTGGTCGCAACTGCTGAGCGCGGGCAACCTCGAACAGGGCGCGTGGGCGATCGTGCGGCGGGTCGTCCACAACCGCCTGGACCGTGAGGGCCGGGGGCCGGCGTTCGTCATCAACGGACCCATCGCCCAGGCCCTCGACACGGCGCTGGTCACGGCCCGCGACAAGCTGCACAAGATGGAGTCGAGCAGCGGACTGTACGAGGCGATCGCCGAGCTGCCCGACCGCCAGTTCGAGGTGATCGTGCTGCGCTACGTACTGGGCTATCCGACCGCGAAAGTCGCCTGGTACATCGGCATCGACGACCGCACCGTCGGCCACCACCTGCGCCGCGCCAAGGAACGCCTGCGCGTCAAGCTCGGCCTGCCCGAGACCCCCAAGAAGCCCAAACAGAAGGGAGCCGGAGCATGACCGCCCCCATCGACACCCTCCTGGAAGGCGCCCGCCTCCCGATCACCCCGCGCCGCGGCACCGACGTCGCCGCGGGCCTGCGCCGCCTGGCCGCCGACGCCTCCCGCCGTACCGCGGCCACCGAGGTCACTCGCGCCGCCCAGGCCGGACAACGCCTCGCCGTGGTGTGCCGCTGGGTCCTCAACGAACCCGACGCCGCCGCCCATGTCGCGAAGATCGCCGAAGGCCCGGACCGCGGGGCGCTGACCGAGGACGAACTCGACGTCGACGGCGCACTCGTCTTCGCCTGCCTGCTGTCCCTGACCGGACACCCCGAATCCGCACAGTTCTGGTGGCAGCTCGCTGCCGGCGCAGGCAGCCGCGCCGCCGCCTACTGCCTGCACCTGCACCACCTGTGCGAGGGCGAGTCCAGGCGGGCACGGCACTGGTTCCACCAGCTCACCCACTCCATGGCCGACACCGCCCCGCCGGACGCCGCCTTCCTCGACGGCCTGGAGATCTTCGCCCGGTACGTGCGCGCCAACGGCTGTGGCGCGCACGCGCCGACCGGGCGCCTGGAGAGCGAGGTCGACCGGCTCGCGGCTCGTACCCCGCACTCCTCCGTCATCGTCGCCCGGCCCGACCGCCAACTCGTTGACCGGCTGGCTGAGTTCGCCGAGGGCCGCTGACCTTCGGGCCCAGCAGGACCCAGTGAAGGGGAGTCCGTCGCCGGTCACCGGTTCTCGGGCCACGGCCGGACGGACTCCCCGTCAGGACGCCTCGCAGAAAGGGACTTCCGTCATGCACGCCAACCCCCACCCGTCCCGCCCGGGACGCGAACGACTCCGCACCGCCTTGACGTGGCTCGCACGACGTCGGCGCACCGCCCTCAACCAGCTGCTGCGCGGCGCCTGTTACGGCGCGGGCACGGGAGCGGTCGGCCTGTTCTTCATGTGGGTCGAACGCCAGATGTGAGGGATGCGCGAGCGGTGCCGGTCAAAATCCGAGCGTCCACCTCACGGGCGGTCCCTGCGGCCCTCGGGGACCGTCCACGCGGCCCAGTCCGGAGAGGGGCACTTGCGGGAGCAATGCTCAAGACCTGTGGATCGGACCCTGGTTGGACGCGAAGGGCGCACCTTCCCGGGTGATCGAGCCCGTTGCGGGATGCCGCTCGGCGGGGCATGCGCGCTCCTGTCCTCGCCGTCGGCGACAGCGCCCTCGTCACCAAAGGCGATGGGTTCACAAGACGGTCATTCCCATGCGGCGCGCAGGATTGCCATGGGCATGATGAATGCCCCGCCGCCGGCAGTCACCGGAAGAGATGGTCAAGGTAGTAGTCGATGGCGGCGGTGGCCTGTTCGGGGGTGCGCAGGCCCAGGACGACGGGTGGACCCTGTGAGTCGGCGAGGCCGAAGAGCAGTTCCGCTTCCATGTCGGGGTCGCGGTCCGGCGGGATATCGCCGGCTTCCTGGGCCGTGCGGACGAGGTCGGCGAGGAGCTCGTAGAGGCGGGGCAGTCCGTCGACGTACAGGGCTCGCAGCTTGGGGTTGGCCAGCATGCGGATGAGGTAGGCGACGCCGACGAGCCACTCGCGGCGGCGCCGGTCGTCCCTGGGGATGGTCTCCAGCAGCACCCAGCGCAGCGCCTCCCGGGGGGTGGGCTCGCCCTCGGGCCATGCCTGCTCGTTCCACCGCTGCTGGACCAGCCAGTCCTGGTACTCGATCGCATAGGCGAGCAGTTCGTCCTTGTTGGCGAAGTAGTGCTGGATGCGCCCGGCTGAGACGCCCGCCTGTGCCGCCACGGCCCGCACGGAGATCGCTTCAAGTCCATGGTCGGCGACGATGTCGAGCAGCGCCTCGGCGATCTGGTCCCGGCGGGCCTTGTGGTCTACCTGTCGCGGCACGTCGACGGGCACCTGCCTTCCTGGTGGTTGCCTTCCTGGGCGGATCAGCCTAATCTCGCTTTTACGATACGAACGTATTGCAACGATGGACTGCCTGCACGCCTCAGAGCGGCAAGCGGGGGAGGGCTGGACCATGGCGAAGCGACGCTCCAATGCCGGTGCCGCACTGGGCGCGGCCCTCCTCGTCGCGGTGATGGGCACAGCGGATGCGGTGCAGACCTCGCCGGCGACGGCCGGGCAGCACCCGCACGGGCAACACCCCGCGAACCGATCGGACACCGTTCGTACGCGCCAGGGCCGCTTGGAGGGGGTGACCGCCCACGGCGTCACCACCTATCAGGGCATCCCCTACGCGGCGCCTCCGGTCGGCCCGCTGCGCTGGCAACCCCCGGCCGCGCCACCGACCTGGACCGGCACGCGGACGGCGGCCGAGCCCGGACCGGCCTGTGCGCAGCCCGAGGTGGCGGACTCCGCGGAGGACTGCCTGTACCTCAACGTCACCACTCCCGCTGACGGACCGGGCCGCGCGGCCTCGCGGCCGGTCGTGGTCTGGTTGCACGGCGGGGCTTTCAGCTCGGGCTCCGGGGATCAGTACGACGCCACCCGGATGGCCCGGCAGGGCGACGTCACGGTCGTGACGGTCAACTCGCGCCTGGGCGCCCTGGGCTTCTTCGCCCATCCGGACCTTCCCGACTCCGGGGCCTTCGGCCTGCAGGACCAGCAGGCGGCGCTGCGCTGGGTACGGGACAACGCCGCCGCGTTCGGCGGGGACCCAGGCAATGTCACGCTCATGGGCGAGTCCTCCGGAGGCGCGAGCGTATGCGCCCAGCTCACCTCGCCCAAGGCCGCCGGACTCTTCCACCGCGCGGTCATCCAAAGCGGCTCCTGCCTGCAGAACTGGCCCAAGAACACGCTCGCGCCCGGCGACCCGGCCGCCACCTATTTCGCTCCCCAGGACAAGCTGGCCGCCAAGGGCCGCGGCGCTCTGGGCTGCCCCAGCCTGAAGTGCCTGCGCGCCAGGTCCACCAAGGACGTGCTGTCCCTCAACGGGCGCTTCCACCAGCCCGCCTACGGGACGAGCGTCCTGCCCCACTCGCCGGCCCACGCGCTCGCCGCCGGCAACGTCCACCGCGTGCCCGTCCTACAGGGCAACACCCGTGACGAACACCGGCTGTTTGCCGCCCTGTTCACGCTGGACGAGCCGATGACGACAGCGGACTACCACCACCTGCTCACCGAGACCTACGGCAGGCGCCAAGCGGCCCGCATCGCCAGCCTGTACCCGCCCGGTGCCACGCCCGCACTGGCCTGGGCCAAGGTCGGCACCGACCGCAGCTGGGTGTGCCCCACTCTGGCCGCGGACCGGCTGCTGGCCAGGCATGTTCCGGTCTACAGCTACGAGTTCGCCGACCGCCACCCACCCGCACCCGACCTCCGCCCCGACTTCCCGCTGGGCGCCTACCACAGCGCGGAGCTGCCCTACCTGTTCGGCATGGGCGACCTCCGCCTCGACGACGGGCAGTCCGCCCTCTCCCGACGCATGATCACCGCGTGGACGACGTTCGCCAGAACGGGCACGCCGGGCGACAACTGGCCGCCGTTCCCGCACACCCAGCAGCTGGCCCGGAACACGTTCTCCGGCGTGGACGCGGCGGCCGAACACCGCTGCGCCTTCTGGTCGCGCACCTCCTGACGCCCATGATCTGCACAACCCCCGCGGACCGTACGAACGAACCCCTCGGAGGAACCCCATGAACGACATCGCCACACCGCTCGCCGAGGCCGACTACATCGGCGCCACCGCCCACGAGTTGAGCGAGAAGCGAGCAGCGGCGAAGATCGCCGCCGGCATCAGCCAAAGGACTCTCTTCCAGCGCCGCGGCCGGATCATCCTGCACCCCGACCTGCTCGTCCTCACCGGCTGGTCCGACAACGGCGATCTCACCCTCTCCCGCGCGGACATCACCGCGGCAGAAACCCGCTTCACCCACCTGTACGGCCGCTTCCTCGGCGGCCTGCTGAACGCCGGCCAACCCCTCATCCTCACCACCACCAACGCATCGGCCGACGAGGTGTACCTGCTCATCAACCACCGCGGCTTCCTGGAGACCACGGACGACCGGGCCTGGGAGAAGCGCATCGAGCGGTGGCGCCGCGACTGAAGCGTCGGGAAACGAAGACACCCTCCAGTGATCAACGCACCACCCGCACGTGGGCAGCGTCGCCACCCCGTGTCGGTGGCCGGGCTCTGCGCCGCTGGCAGCCCCGCCCTTGTGGACGGGACCCATTGCCGGCCCGAGCGCAGCTGCGGTGGCAGGTCGTGAACGCATCCACCTCGTCGCCCTGGTCCGTGCCGGAGCCCGTTTCGAGCGCGGCCACATCGTTGAACCCCATGCGAGCCACACGGCCTGAACGACCGCAATTGATCTACGGGTCATGACGCCTGCCCCCTCAGCGCGGCAACAGGCCGGCGCGTCGGGCCGATGAGTTCGCCGGCTGTCCGAAGTCTTCCTTGTGGCAGGCCCGCCCCACCGGCAGATCAAGGAACGCCGGATCCCGGTGTCATGGAGGAGAGATGGAGGCCAGGATGAACAATCCGATTCGGCTGTACATGTCGATGTCGCTCGACGGCTGTATCGCCGGCCCGGACGATCAGCCAGGACAGGAGCTCGGACGTGACGGCGGACGGCTCTTCAACTGGCTCGACGACCGGGAGTCCGACGGGCCGAGCGGCCAGGTCTACGGTGAGGCGACAGCGACCGGCGCGGTGATCTCCGGCCGTCGGACCTTCGAACTCGCCGGGCGCTGGCAGGGCGATCACCACGACGGCGTGCCGATCTTCGTGCTCACCCACCAGGTGGACGACGGGGACGTGCCACCTGGCCACGCGCGTTTCGTCACCGACGTCGAGGACTGCGCCCGTCAGGCTCGCGCGGCCGCAGGGGACCGGCCGGTCATGGTCCATGGGGCGGGGGCGGCGCAAGCACTTCTCCGAGCCGGGCAGCTGGACGAGATGGAGATCCACCTGGTTCCGGTCCTCCTCGGGGACGGCCGACGGCTGTTCGAGCACCTGGGGAGCGATCACATCGAACTGGATCTCGTCCGACGGCTCGAGGGTCGAGACGTCACGCACCTCCGCTACCGGGTGCTTCGGCCCGTGGAGGCCGCGTGAAGACGCTCTTCGTCTCCTACCGCGTGACCGACCTGGACCGCTCGCTCGGTTTCTACACCGCCTTGGGCTACGCCGAACTGGGCAGGGTCGAGGTCGGCGAGGGGGCTCGCCTCGTGATCCTCAAATTCCCCGGCGAACCGGCGGCCTCGCTCGAACTGGTCCACCGCCCCGGCGACGGACCAGTCGACGTGGGCAGCGGTTTCGACCACCTCGCGATCCAGGTGGAGAGGCTCACCACCACCCTGGAGACGCTGACCGAAGGCGGCCTGGAGCCAGAACCCCTTCAGTACCCGGGCGGCCCTCACGGCCCGAAGACGTCGTGGCTCACGGACCCGGACGGTTACCGGATCGAGTTGGTGGAGTGGCCGCCCGGACATCCCGACGGCATCACCGCAGCAGACTTCGCCTGAGGCGGCCACGGACTGCGGAGGGTCGAAGCCTTCTCCCGGCGCGATCCCACCGCATCCACAGGCCTTGCCGATTACTCCACTTCCGGGTGGTGGCGTAGGCCGAGAAGTAGGCGATTTCCCCGGAGCGGGTTCCTCGGGGCGGGCCAGGTCACGGCGGACCAGTGCCTGGCGGTGATCCTTCGCCCCACCCTTGCCGAATCGTGCGGCAAGGGCCTCGGCTCCCGCGCGGGTCGGTACACGGGGCCCGAGTGTCGCGACCGGACCTCTTGGGCAGGTCGGGCTGCCCGGCCTTCCCGTTCCTCCGTCGGCGGGACGACCTCGGCCCGGAACATCGACTGGTCGGGGAGTGCCGGCCCTGTGTGATCTCGTCCGACTCTCCGCCCCGGACCTACGGGTCCTCCCTCGCGGGAGTCGGCGGGAGTCGGGCGGCGGCTCAGGACGACTCGCGCACCACGAGGCGGCAGGGGACGGTGTGCCGGCCGGGCTCCGGTTCGGAGCCGATGGCGTCGAGCAGGCGCAGAGCGGCCTGGCGGCCGATCTCGGAGAGGTTCGTGTCGATCGTGGTGAGCGGCGGGCGGCAGGCCAGGGCCATGATGTCCCAGTTGTCGTAGCCCACGATCGCGACCTTGCCGGGCACGTCGAGCCCCCGCTCGCGCAGGGTGTCGGCGACCCCCCTGGCGATCTGGTCGTTGCCGCAGAAGAAGGCGTCCGTGTCGGACGTGATGCGCAGGACCGCCTCCGCCGCGCGACGTCCCCACGCCTCACTCCACTCGCCGAAGTGGACGCGGCCGGTGGCGAGTTCGAGTGAGGAGCGTTCCAGCAGTTCGACGGTGTGGCGGGCGCGGTCCTGGGCGGCCGCGTGGTGGGCCGGGCCGGTGATGTGCGCGATCCGGGTACGGCCGGTCGCCAGCAGGTGTTCGACGGCCAGCCGCGCTCCGCTCCGGTCGTCCGAGACCACGGAGATGTCGTCCGGGTCCGTGGAGGGCGAGAGCGCGTAGACCGTCGGGATCGGTTCTATGCCCTTGAGGGGCGGTCTCGGGTCGGTGCGGCGGCCGGTCACGATGATGCCGTCCACCCGCCGGTCCATGAGGTTGCGCAGGTGATGCTGCTCGCGGATGGCGTCGCCGCGGGTGTCGCAGAGCAGCACCGAGATCTTTCCGGCGCCGAGCGCGTCCTCGGCGCCCAGCAGCACGGGTGTGCTGAAGCGGCCGATGCCGTCGGTCGTCATCAGGCCGACGGTCCAGCTGCGGCCGGTGTGCAGGCTCTGTGCGTGCTGGTTCGGCCGGAAGTCGAGTTCCTCGACGGCGGCCAGGACCCGCTGTCGCGTCTCGGGCCGCATCCTGCCGTTCCCGTTGAGTGCCTTCGAGGCCGTCCCGACACTGACGCCGGCCAGCTTGGCCACATCGGCGAGCTTTGCCCGTCCGGCGGGGGGAGAACCTGGAACATCGGACACGCGCAACCCTTTTCCTTGATGGTGGAGGCGCTGCACATCCTGACATCGTTCCCGCAGACTGGCCAGTCTGCGGGAGATGCGGAGAATACTTCGGCGTACCTCTTGACTCGCGGGCCGCATCTCTCTACTTTTCCGGCAGAAAAACGTTTTCCCAAAAGGGTTCGAGAGACAGTCCTCCTCCTGCCCGAAGTCCGGGCTGCCGTGACGCCGTGAGCGCACCGGATCCCCGACCCGCTCCTCATCCAACTGTTCGGAGAGCCATGCCTCACCCGCCTTCCGCCGTGCCCTCCTCCGAGTCCCCGACCCTGCCCGAACAGCCGGTCAGTCCCGTGGGCCCGGTCCGCCCGGGCCCGGGCGCCAAGACCACGCTCGCTCCCGCCACGGTCGACGTGCGGGGCGGTTTCTGGAGCACCCGGCGCCAGGTGAACGAGCAGATTTCCATCCCGCAGGGCCCGGGCCTGCTGGAGTCCGCGGGAAACCTGAGCAACCTGCGGGTCGTGGCCGGTCGCGCGGAGGGCGAGTTCCAGGGCGCCTACCCGTTCGTGGACTCCGACGTCTACAAGTGGCTGGAGGCCGCTTCCTGGCAGCTCGCCCGGCAGACGCCCGACGCGGACAGCCCGCTCGCGGCCGAGGTGGAGCGGCTGGTCTCCCTCGTCGCCGACGCCCAGCAGCCCGACGGCTACCTGAACACGTGGTTCCAGCTCCTCAAGGGCGGCGAGCGCTACCAGGACCTGCGCTGGGGCCACGAGCTGTACTGCGCGGGCCACCTCATCCAGGCCGCCGTCGCCCACCACCGGGCCACCGGCCGGCCTGAACTCCTGGACGTGGCCGTCAAGTTCGCCGACCACATCGACTCGGTCTTCGGTCTGCCCGGCAGCGGCAAGCCGATCGACGGCATCGACGGCCACCCCGAGATCGAGACGGCCCTGGTGGAGCTCTACCGGGAGACGGGGGAGGGCCGCTACCTGGACCTGGCCGGCTACTTCGTCGACCGCTTCGGCCACGGCCTGCTGGGCGGCGAGGCCTACTGCCAGGACCGCGTCCCGCTGCGCGAGGCGACCGACGTCGAGGGGCACGCCGTACGCCAGCTGTACCTGCTCGCCGGTGCGACCGACCTGGCGACCGAGAACGGGGACACCGGGCTGCGTGCCGTCACCGAGCGGTTGTGGTCCGCGATGACCGCCACCAAGACCCACCTCACGGGCGGCCTGGGCGCCCACCACGAGCAGGAGGATTTCGGCGACCCCTACGAACTGCCCAACGAGCGCGCCTACTGCGAGACCTGCGCCGCCATCGCCTCGGTCCAGTGGAGCTGGCGCATGGCCCTGCTCACCGGCGAGACCCGCTACAGCGATCTCATCGAGCGCACCCTGTTCAACGGCTTCCTGGCCGGGGTGTCCCTGGACGGCGAGAGCTGGCTGTACGTCAACCCGCTCCAGGTCCGCGACGGCCACACCGACCCCGGTGGCGACCAGTCGGCCCGCCGTACCCGCTGGTTCCGCTGCGCCTGCTGCCCGCCCAACGTGATGCGGCTGCTGGCCTCCCTGGAGCACTACCTCGCCTCCAGCGACGGCAGCGGCCTCCAGATCCACCAGTACGCCACCGGCCGCTACACCGGCGACCTCGCCGGGACCCCCGTCGCGGTGAGCGCGGAGACCGACTACCCCTGGCAGGGCACGATCGGCCTCACCGTCGAGGAGAGCCCGGCCGACCGGCCCTGGACCCTGTCGCTGCGCATCCCGCAGTGGTGCGGCGCCTACCGGGTCCGGTGCCAGGACACGACCTACGACCAGAGCGACGCGCCCGTCACCGACGGCTGGCTGCGCCTGGAGCGCACCTGGGCACCCGGCGACCGGGTCGTCCTCGAACTCTCGCTGGCACCCCGCCTCACCGCCGCCGACCCCCGGGTGGACGCCGTACGCGGCTGCGTCGCCATCGAACGCGGGCCGCTCGTCTACTGCCTGGAAGGCGTCGACCACCCCGGCGGCGGCCTGGACGACATCGTCCTCGACGTCACCGGCCCGCTCGCCGCGGCGCACCGCCCCGACCTGCTGGGCGGGGTGACCACCGTGACGGCCTCCGGCTACCGCCGCCCCGCTCCCGACGCGGGCTGGTGGCCGTACACCCCCGCAGACGGCCAGGCCCCCGCAGCGGACCCCGCCCCCGTCGAACTCACCGCCGTCCCGTACTACGCCTGGGCCAACCGCGAGGACGGCAGCATGCGGGTCTGGTTGCCCACCTCCTGAGCCCCCCTGGCCCTCCCCCCGGGCCTCCCACATTCCCCACATCCCCCCGCGCCCTGCCCCTCCCGATGAGCCGCCCCAAGACAACGAGGTCTCCGTGAGAAACACCCGTCACACCCTGATAGCCGCCGTCGCCACCGTCGGCGCTCTCCTCTCCGTCGCCGCCTGCGGAGGCGGCTCCGACTCCTCCGCCTCCGGATCGGACAGCGCCGGCGGGACGTACACCTTCTGGGACCCGTACCCGCAGTTCGACGCCTCCTCGGCCTGGGGCAAGCTCGTCAGCAAGTGCGGCACCGATGCCGGGGTCACGGTCAAGCGCACCGCCATGGACACCACGGACCTGGGCAACAAGGCCCTGCTCGCCGCCCAGCAGGGCAACGCTCCCGACGTGATGCTCGTCGACAACCCGGTGGTCTCCACGCTGGTGGAGGCGGGCATCCTCAACAAGACGAGCGACCTCGGACTGGACACGAAGCCGATCCAGCAGAACATCCTCGGCGCGGGCACCATCGACGGCTCCTCCTACGGTGTGCCGATCGGCGCCAACACGCTCGCGCTGTACTACAACAAGAAGGTCCTGACGGCCGCGGGCGTCGACCCGGCCTCGATCAAGGACTGGAACTCCCTCACGGCGGCCCTGAAGAAGGTCAAGGCCGCCGGCAAGAAGGGCATCACGTTCTCCGCGATCAACACGGAAGAGGGAAGCTTCCAGTTCCTGCCGTGGTTCTGGGGCGCCGGCGGCGACCTGACCAAGCTGAACTCGGCGAAGGGCGTGGCCGCGCTGTCCCTCTGGAAGGGCTGGGTGGACGACGGTCTTGCTCCCAAGGACGTCCTGCAGAACACCCAGACCACCAGCTGGCAGGAGTTCGCCACCGGCGACTACGCGTTCAGCGAGAACGGCACCTGGCAGCTCGGCAACGCCGACAAGGCCGGATTCGACTACGGCGTCATCAGCATCCCCGGACAGAGCGGCGGATCGGCGCCGGTGCCGACGGGTGGCGAGTTCGTCACCATGCCGGTCCAGAAGGACAGCGGCCGGTACGACGTCACCAAGAAGATCGTCACCTGCCTGACCAGCTCCACCAACCTGCTGGCCACGGACACCACGCTGGCCTACGTCGCTCCCACCGCCGCGGTGCAGGCCGAGCAGGTCAGGGCAACTCCCAAGCTCAAGCCGTGGGTCGACGCGGTGGCCGTGGCCCGGGGCCGCACCAGCGGCGGTCTGGGCACCAAGTACCCGACCATCTCGCAGCCGATGTGGACCGCGGTGCAGAGCGCCCTGTCCGGCGGCCAGAGCCCGCAGGCCGCTCTCGACGCCGCCCAGACGGCCGCCGGCAAGGGCTGACCCCGACACCCTCGCGGCCCTCGCGGCACGTGCCGGAGCCACCCCTCCGGCAGCCGCACGGCACGGCACCCGCAACCGCCCGGACACCGCCGCCGGTCCCGGGCGGGCCACCCCCTCCAGGAGTCCGTATGACCATCGCCCGCGTCGACCGCCGCGCACAGCGGTCCCTGGCCAGGCCCGGGGCGGCCGGCACCGCCGCCCCGGCGGACGGGCCGGCCCTGCGGCGCCGCCAGCACCTCAGGAGCCGGCTGACCGCACTGGCGTTCCTCGCGCCGCTGGCCCTCTACCTTGCCGCGTTCTACGTCTATCCCCTCTACCGCAACCTGGACCTGAGCCTGCGCGACTACACGGTCCGCTCCTTCGTCGCGGGCGACGCGCCGTTCTCCGGGCTCGACAACTTCCGGACCGTCCTGGACGACCCCACGTTCGGCCCGGCGATGCGCCACACCATGATCTTCACCTTCGTGTCGATCGCCTTCCAGTACGCCGCCGGGCTTGCCCTCGCGGTCTTCTTCAACCGCCACTTCCGGCTCGCCGGCACCCTCAGGGCGCTCTTCCTGATCCCCTGGCTGCTGCCGCTGATCGTGTCGGCGTCGACCTGGTCGTGGATGTTCAACAGCGAGTCCGGCGTGCTCAACTACGCCCTCCACACGGTGGGCGTGGCCCCGGTCGACTGGCTCAACTCGCCGCACTGGGCGCTGACCTCGGTCATCATCGCCAACATCTGGATCGGTATCCCGTTCAACCTGGTCATCCTTTACAGCGGGCTGCAGAACATCCCCGGCGAGCTGTACGAGGCCGCCTCCCTGGACGGGGCGAGTGCCTGGCAGCAGTTCCGGCGGATCACCTTCCCGCTGCTGCGCCCGGTCTCGGCGATCACCCTGCTCCTGGGCCTCGTCTACACCCTCAAGGTGTTCGACCTGATCTGGATCATGACCAAGGGCGGCCCGAGCGATGCCTCCGCCACCCTGGCGACCTGGTCCTACCAGCTCGGGTTCGGCAGCCTGCTCCCGAAGTTCGGCCCCGGTGCCGCGGTCGGCAACGTCCTCATCCTCATCGCCCTCGTCTTCGGACTGCTCTACATCCGCGTCCAGAGGAGGCAGGAAGCATGAAGTCCCGTACGGGAAAGCGCCGTTACACCGTCATCGGGCTCGTCCTCACCGCCGTGATGCTGTTCCCGGTGTACTGGATGGTGAACGTCTCCCTCACCCCGCAGCAGGACATGCGCAAGAGTCCCCCCGACCTGCTGCCCCTGCACCCCACCTTCGAGGGCTACCGCGCCGTCCTGAACGACCAGATGCCCTACCTCGGCACCAGCCTGCTCATCGGCACGGGCACCGTCGTCCTCACCCTGGTGCTGGCCGCCCCGGCCGGCTTCGCACTGGCCAAGCTCCGCCCGTGGGGCGGGGGTTCGCTCGGCCTGGTCCTGCTGGTGGCCCAGATGATCCCCGGGATCGTCATGGCGATGGGCTTCTACGGCATCTTCCTCGACCTCGGGCTGCTGAACTCCTGGTGGGGCCTGATCGTCGCGGACTCCACCATCGCCGTGCCGTTCGGCGTCATGATCTTCACGGCGTTCATGTCGGGCATCCCCGGCGAGCTGATCGCCGCGGCCCGCATCGACGGAGCAGGAACCTTCCGCACCTTCCGGTCCGTGGTGCTGCCGGTGAGCCGCAACGCCGTGGTCACCGTCTCGCTCTTCAGCTTCCTGTGGGCCTGGTCCGACTTCGTCTTCGCCAACACCCTCGACGGCGGCGGCGACTGGCGGCCGATCACCCTCGGCATCTACCACTACATCGGCAACAACAACCAGGAATGGAACGCGATCATGGCCACCGCCGTCGTCGCGTCCCTGCCCGCAGCCGTTCTGCTCGTCCTCGCCCAGCGCTATGTGGCCGCAGGCGTGACCGCGGGCGCGGTCAAGGACTGAACCACGGTGACCGCCGCCCCCGGCCCACCGGCCGGGCGGGGCCGGGCTCCACCCTGCCCCGGCCACGCACCACCCAGGGCCATGCCCGTCTTCCAGGGCCCAGGTCCCGACACAACCGGTCGGACGGCCCCCGAGCCGCCCACAGCGCACCGCCCAACCGGCATGTCCCCGTCCCGATTTCAGGAGAGCCGCTGATGTCATCCCTGAGTTCCCGCCACCGCTGCAGAATCCCGCTCGGCCGCGGCACCGCCGCCGCCCTGGCCACGGCCATGGCGGCCACCGCCATCGCCCTGACCGGCACGTCCGCCCAGGCCATCCCCACCTCGTCCACCACCCTGGTCGTCAACGCCAACCAGACCCTGCGCTCCGTCACGCACGTCGGCACGGGCAGCCTCTACGGCCTCGCCGACAACAACACACCGGCCGACAGCCTGGTCACCGCGCTGAAGCCGAACACGTTCATCCAGATGGCACCGGGCGGCAGCCAGCTGCCCAACGGCGAACCCGCTCCCGCTGGCGACTCCCTCGTGGTGGCGGCGAAGGCGGCCCGCGCGGGCGCCAAGGTCGTCGTAAGGATGCCGGACTGGTACCCGAACTTCCCCTACAAGTGGGTGAGCTGGAGCGACTGGCTGTCCGCCGTCGACAAGCAGGTGGCCTCGGTGAAGGCCTCCGGCGCCACCAACATCAGCGCCTACGCGCTGTGGAACGAACCCGACTGGACCTGGGACACCGCCAACGCCGGTGCCTTCAACGCCGGTTGGGCACGCACGTTCAAGGAAGTCCGCGCCAAGGACGCCACGACGCCGATCCAGGGCCCGAGCTACTCGGCGTGGAACCAGTCCTGGATGAGCTCCTTCCTCACCGACGCGAAGGCCTCCGGCACGGTGCCGGACGTCATCGCCTGGCACGAGCTCCAGGGCAGCGCGAACATCGCCGCCGACGTCTCCGCCTACCGTGCCCTGGAGACCAGCCTCGGCATCAGCCCGCGCCCGATCGACATCGAGGAGTACGGCACACCCGCCGAGATGGGCAACTCCGGCGCCCTCATCGGCTATGCCGCCAAGTTCGAGCGCGGTGGCGTGCGCGACGCCGAACTCGCCTTCTGGAACCACTACGGCACCCTCGGTGACACTCTGACCGACACCGGCGGATCACCCAACGGCTCCTACTGGACGTATAAGTGGTACGGCGACATGTCCGGCAACATGCTCGTCACCACGCCTCCCGCCCAGACCGGCATGGACGGCCTCGCCTCGCTGAACGGCTCGGGAAACCAGATCAGCGTCCTCGCCGGCGGCTGCACGGGCTCCTGCGCCGTCACGGTCAACGGCCTGAGCTCCCTGTCGGCCTTCGGCAGCACGGTCCACGTCAAGCTGGAGTACAGCCCGAACACCGGCCGCACCACCGCCTCCTCGGGTCCGATCACCGTCTCCGACGCCGACTACACGGTCAGCGGCGGCTCCATCACCGTGCCGGTCGCGATGAACGCGACGGACGGCTACCACCTGGTGATCACCCCGAGCGGTACCAACACCTCGCTGGCCGGGCGCTACCAGATCACCAACAAGAACAGCGGCCTCGCGCTGGACACGCTGAACGCGGGCACCGCCCAGGGCACTTCGGTCGTGCAGGCCACGTCCACCACCGGCACCGACCAGAACTGGACCCTCGTGTCCGCGGGTTCGGGCCTGTACAAGATCGCCAACCAGAAGAGCGGGCTGCTGCTCGGCATCACCAACGCGGGTACCGCCGACGGCGGCACCGCCCTGATCTGGGGTGACAACGGCACCGCCGACCACCTCTGGCAGCTCATCCCGGCCCGCGACGGCTACTACAAGATCGCCAACTACAACAGCGGCCGCCTGCTCGGCGTGGACCAGATGAGCACGTCCTCCGGCGCGCAGGTCCTGCAGTGGTCCGACAACGGCACCGCAGACCACCTCTGGAAACTGACCGCCCGCTGATCCCCGACCACCAAGGCCCCGCGTCCGCCGTCCGTACGGCGTGCGCGGGGCCGCCTCGACGCCTGAACACGTCGAGGCGTCGCCGGAGAGCGGGAGGGAACCGGCGCGCTGCCGGCGACCCGCGCGTGCTGCGGACCCGTCGTCGGGCGATGCCCGCCTCCGGAAATCAGCTGTAGAAGTTCTTCGGCCAGCGGTGCCTGGCCAGCAGAGCCAGTTCGCGGCCGGTCAGCGGCGGTGCCTCGGCGACGGCCGCGTTGCGTTCCACGTTCGTCAGAGACCGCATCCCGACGATGACCGTGGAGACCGCCTGCCCGGCGAGCGCGAACCGCAGCGCGGTGGACGCGAGTTCGTCGACGCCGATCCCCAGGTCGGTGATGAGCGCGTCCACGTGCTTCTCGACCTGGGCGGCCCGGTCGTCCCTGAAGTACCAGTTGCGCCAGTCACCTTCGGGGAAGGCGACGCCCGCCCGGACCGAACCCGTCAAGGCTCCCTCGTCGAGCGCGACCCGCCCGATCACTCCGACGCCGTACTCCTCGCAGGCCGGCAGCAGGGCGTCGGACGGGGCCTGCTCGAAGATGTTGTAGATCACCTGGACCGCGTCCAGGACCCCGGTGCGCAGCAACATGAGGACGTTCTCGGGCTGATGGTCCTTGACCGAGATCCCGAAGGCCCTGATCTTGCCCTCCTGCTTGAGGGCATCCACCGTCTCCAGCCAGTCACCGCGACCGGTCCACTCGTCCTCCCAGGTGTGCAGCTGAAGGAGGTCGACGTGGTCCCGGCCCAGTTCACGCAGGCTGGTTTCCAGGCTTTCCCGCAGGTGCGAGCCCGGGAACACCTCGTCGGGGTGGAGCCCACTGGACGCCAGGGAGACCGGGACCTTCGGCGCGACCTTGGTCGCCACGAGCACGCCGTCACCGCCCCCGGGGCGCTCCCGCAGCGCACGGCCGACGACAGGCTCACTGCGGTCGTACGCCCTGGCGGTGTCGATGAAGGTGAGGCCCAGGTCGAGGGCGCGGTGCAGGGTGCTCACGCCGGAGTCGTCGTCCGCACCGACCCAGGCTCCCTGGCCCAGTCCCCAGGCGCCGTACCCGATCTCCGACACGGACAGTCCGGTGCGGCCGAGGTCCCGATGACGCATGTGCTGTTCAGCTCCCCTGGATGACACGACGATGGCGAGGGTACCGATCTGTGTGCTTCCGCCACCGTGACTGACCTGCTCGAACGACGGTACAGGCCCGCGTGGGGCAGAGGTCAGGTGCTCAGCGCCTGCTCGACGGTGGGGAAGCAGGAGATGATCTCGTCGATGCCGACCAGGCGCAGCAGCTGCACGACGGACTCCTGGGCGCCCGCGATGCGCAGCCATCCCTGAGCACCGCTCACGCGGCGGTGGACGGTGACGAAGACATTGATGCCGGTGGAGTCCATGAAGGTCACGCCGCTGAGGTCCGCCACGATCCGGGGCGGCGCGGTGACGTCCTCGGGGAGCAGTGCGTGACTGAGGACGTCCTTGACGTCGTGGTCGATCTCGCCGTGCACGCGCACGACGAGGACGCCGTCGACCACTGCGCGCTGGATGGAGAATCGGCCCGTCCAGTCTTCCTGGTGGATGTCGCTCACGTCTTTCCGACCGGGCCCAGGCTTGTCCACCCGGGGCTTGCCCGTGATTCTGCCCCACGGCCGCGGCGGCACGCGCCCAGGCAGCCGTGCCGGATGACACTCCTGATGACATGCATGACGCTGTCGCGGGTACCTGCGCACGTCAGGGGGGAGTGAGGACGAGATACGTGGTATCCCAGGGCGACGGTAACGGCTGTGCCGGAGATCAGTACCTGATGCGAGCCGGCTACGCGCTGAAAGGAGATGTCGGTTGCATCGCAGAAGCCCGCCGGAACGCTGTCGTCTTCCTGGACCAGGCCCGCACGGGCTGTCACCTGCCGGTGTCCGAGCGGGTCACGGACCTCACCCGGCTGGTGGTCAGCGAACTCGTCACCAACGCGCTCAAGTACGCCCCCGGCCCCGTCCTGATGGAACTGCGCATCGCCGCCCATTCCCTGGACGTCGTCGTGTGGGACAGCGACCCCACCGTTCCCGTTGCCCGGCCCGCCGATCCTGACAGGATCGGCCAGCACGGTCTGGAGATCGTCCGAGCCGTCACCCAGGACCTCTTCACCGAGCAGGAGTCGGTGGGCAAACGCGTCACGGCCCGCATTGCTCTGGCCAACGCCCTCAGCAACGCCACCGCACGCCGCTGAGCGGGAGCGTCCTGCCGACCGCCGACTCATCGTGCGAGAACCCCGGGTCGGCCCAAGCGGGTCCTTGGCTCCGAGGAAAGGAGGTCCAGATGCCAGATCGATGCAGCCGGATGTCTTGCGCGGACCGACCACCGACTCCCGCACCAACGTCCGCTGGAACGCACCCCGGTCCAGGTCCTGGCACCCTCCCGCGGCCAGGTCGGGGCGCGGTCCTACGCCGGTCTATCGCTGACGCCGGAGCGGATCACGGACGTCGCTCCACCGTGCTGTCGCCGTTTATAATTCTTCGGCAGCAGAGACTGTGAAGCAGGACAGCAGAAAAGCACAGGAGTGACGGCGTGGACAGTTCAGGGGAGGCCGACGTGCCGTCGGCATCGCCGGCCCCGCACGCGGGTGTTCTCCGTGTGCTCCCGCTGACGGACCGGCCCGGGTGGCAAGCGGTCGGCGAGGTCACTCTGCTCACCCGCCCGGCCTGGGAACAGACGCTGCACCACCTTGCTCTGAGCGACGAAGAGGCGTGCCACTTGGAACTTTCCGCGGTCACCTTCGTCGACGTCGCAGGCGTCTCGGCTCTGGCGGTGACCGCCCAGGGCCTTCGGCAGGGGCGACGCATCGTGCTTGAGGAGCCGCCTGCCACCCTGCGGCGCGTTCTGGACATGTTCTGGCCGGACCTGCCCACTGTCGAGGTGATGACCCGATGACGGCCCCCAGCACCGAGCCGTTCGTCCACCCCGCCTTGTTCTACTCGGGCGAGGAGGAGTACCTGAACGGCACTGTGCCTTTCATCCGCGACGGTCTGAAGGCCGGGGAGCCGGTGGCGGTGGCCGTGCCGGGGCCGAATCTCGCCGTCCTCAAGACGGCTCTCGGTCAGGACGCCACACATGTGACGTTCCACGACATGACCGAGGCGGGGCGCAATCCCGGACGGATCATCCCGAAGGTGCTCCGCGCCTTCGCGGACGCGCATCGCGACACGCGGGTGCGGATCATCGGTGAACCGATCTGGGCAGGCCGCAGCACCGTGGAATACCCGGCATGCGTCCAGCACGAGGCACTGATCAACCCGGCATTCCAAGGCCGGGACGTCACCATCCTGTGCCCTTACGACGTCGACAGCCTCGACGAACAGGTACTCGCCGACGCGTACGAGACGCATCCCGTGGTCATCTCCCGTGGCGAGGAACGACCCAGCTCCGCCTACGCCCCCGAGTACGTGGTCGCACGCTACAACCAGCCTCTGGAGCAACCGGCGCAGGCCACGGAACTCGTCTTCGACGCCGACCGACTGCCGGGCGCCCGGCATTTCGCGGTCGAACAGGCCACGCAGTTCGGTCTTTCGGGTGTCCGCCTGGAGGACGTGGCCCTCGTCGTGGCCGAGTTGACCACCAACAGTGTCGTGCACGGCGGGGGCTCCGGCACCCTGCGGATGTGGGCCGACGGCGGCCAGGTGGTGTGCGAGGTACGCGACCACGGGCACCTCGACGATCCGCTGGCCGGCCGTCGCCCACCCGCACGGGACCAGCTCGGCGGCCGGGGCCTGCTGCTGGTGAACTCCCTGGCCCACCTCGTGCGGATCCACACCGGCCCCGACGGTACGGCCGTTCGCTGCTACATCAGTCAGCGCTGACCCCGGCTCAGCAAGCCGGTGGCTTGCGGCCGGCTCCTCGGCGAGTGGCCGGACCGTCCGATCGCGCGCCTACGTCGTGTCGGCGGGATACGACGTGTGGGGCGGGCGGGACTTACCTACGGCTGACGGGCCGGGCTGCGTAGCCACCGCCATGCTTTCCGTGTCCTCCGCCGGAGACCGGCAACAGGCAGCCGTGCGCAGCGGTCACCGAGACCGCTCGACGCGCGAAACTCAGCGCACGGTCGCCGCGTCGAGCAGGGCGGCCACCGTGGGAGCGACGAGGCTTGTCAGCGTGTCGGCTCCGATTCCCGCGCGGGCACTGGCGCCGTCGAAGACCAGGATCAACTGCCGGGCCAGCAGATCCGGGTCACTGGTCGCACCCTGTTCGGCCTCGGCGCGGAAGAAGGCCGTCAGGTTCCCCTTGACCCTTTGCGCCACTTGGCTCGCAGGGTGGCTCTGATCCTTGAGCTCGACCTGAATGGAGAGGTACCGACAGCCCTGGAAGTCGGGCGCGCTCGCCTGCGACTGCAGCTGGTCGAAGACGTGCAGGATCCGCTCACGGGGTGAACGGCCGTCGTCCGCCGGGGGCAGGAGTGTCGCCACGAAGGCGGCCGCCCGTTCCGCCAGGCTCGCCGCCAGCAGCTCGCCCTTGCTCTCGAACAGCTGGTACATGGAGCGCTTCGACACTCCCGCCGCCTTGCACAGCGCGTCAACGCCGATGACGGCGCCTTCCTGGTGACTGAGCGTGGCCGCCGCCTCGAGCAGTCGCTCTCGGGGTTTTGACTTCGCCTCGGTGGTCATATCGCGAGGGTAACCCGATTCCGGCAGAATGAAAACCGATCGGTTTATGGAGGGTGGCTGAGCCTGGTTGCGGCGTTGCGAAAGGAGATCGGCGGCGGCCGCGAGTGGTCTGCCGCAGCTGATCGCAGACCGCGTGGGAGCGGTGAGGGCGAGCAGCGTCTCGATCGGCGTGCAGTGACTCCGGCCGTGGCGACGCCACCCCGTTGAAGCCGACCTCCCGACGGGGGTCAGCGTGACCGGCGCCATGCTCGGCCCGTCGACGTCAGCGAGGGCGGTCGGCGCGGCGACCCGGGCGACCGTGTTCCCTGCCGCCGGGAACAGTCGCAGCGGCAGGTGGGGGAGTCGTTCAGGCGTGCCCGCGCTGCCGACCGCGCCCGCGCCCGCGTCCGCCAACTCGCCCAACGGCTGCGGTAATTCGGCCCACATCGTGGAGCTGACGAGTGCCGGCGGCCGTGAAATCGGAAGCTGCCGGCAGTCTGCCGGGGATCAGTTCAATGATGAGGATCGTGCGGGAAGGAGCGGGCACCGTGTTGGAGGTGCCCTGTCCTCCCTCGCCGGTTCGTGGTGAGCGTCAGTGGGCGATCACGGGCTCGCCCTCCGACGGCGCCAGAGCCCGGTTCGGGATCAGGAACGCGGCGAGCACCGCACCGACCGTGAAGATCCCGGCGCCCCAGGCCAGGGTGGCCGTGTAGCTCTCGACCCCGGCCTGCGCGGCGGTCAGGGCGCCGGGCTTGTGTGAGGACAGGTAGTCGGTCGCGGCCGACGAGGCAATCGTGGTCAGCAGTGCTGTGCTGATCGAGCCGCCCACCTGCTGGCTGGTGTTGATCATCGCTGAGGCGACGCCCGCGTCCTCGTGGTGCACGCCCGCGGTCGCACCCTGGAACGCGGTGGTCATCACGGCACCGATGCCGAGACCCAGCAGGATCATGCCGGGCATGATGTGGGCGACGTAGGTGCTGTCCAGGGCGAGGCGGGTCAGCAGCGTCATGCCGGATGCGGCGACCAGGAAGCCGGCGGTGATCACGACCTTCGGGCCGACCCTGGGCAGCACCAGCGAAGGCACCGTGGTCGACGAGGCGACGATGCCCGCGACCATCGGCAGGAACGCCAGACCGGCCTGAATCGGTGAGTAACCGATGCTCGCCTCCAGGTAGTAGGTCAGGAACAGGAAGATCGAGAACATTCCCATGCCCAGGACGAACACCGCCAGGAACGAACCACCGCGGGTCCGGTCCAGCACGAGGCGCAGAGGCAGCAGCGGATGCGCGACCCTCGTCTCCAGCCACGCGAACACCGCGAGCAGCACCACGCCGCCGATCAGGCAGCCGAGGGTGACCGGGTCGGTCCAGCTGGTGGATTCGACGTGCGCGAACCCGTAGACGATCGCGAACAGCGCGGCGCTCACCGTGATGGTGCCCGGGATGTCGATCTTGGGCCGCTCGGTGATCGCGGGCTTGGCCAGCAGCAGGAGCGCACCGACCAGCGCGACGGCCGCGAAGATGACGTTCACGTACATCACCCAGCGCCACGACGTCCATTCGGCGAGCATGCCGCCGAGCAGCAGCCCGACCGCGGCGCCCGCACCGGACAGCGCACTGAAGATGCCGAAGGCCTTCGGCCTCTCGGACGGCTGGGTGAAGGTCACGCTGAGCAGTGAGAGAGCCGCGGGCGCGAGCAGTGCGGCGAAGAGGCCCTGGGCCACACGCGCCCCGACGAGTACTTCGAAGCTGCCGGCCGCGCCGCCGACGACGGACGCGCCCGCGAAGCCGACCAGACCGGTCACGAAGGTGGTGCGCCGGCCGAACAGGTCACCGAGTCGGCCGCCGAGCAGCAGCAGGCTGCCGAACGCCAGGGCGTAGCCCGTGATGACCCACTGTCGACTGCCGTCGCTGAAACCGAGGTCGTGTTGCGCCGCGGGCAGCGCGATGTTCACGACGGTCGCGTCGAGCGTGACCATGAGCTGCGCCGTGCCCAGCACGACGAGCACCCACCAGCGCACGGCGTGGGAGCCACGGCGGCCCGAGTCAGGTGTGCCGGAGGCGGGCGCCTCGCGGTCGAAAGTGGTACTCACTTTTCCCCTTTGTTGCTGCTCATAGGCTGACCACCAGCTGGAAACCGATCTGTTTCCAATCAGGAAAACAGATCGGTTTCCAGAGTGCAAGTGGGGACGCGGGGCGCACGGGAACGGTCGGGGCCCGGGTGCTTCTGCCGGGCTTGCGGATGGAAACCGATCGGTTTACGGTGTGGGGGACCTCATCGGTTTCTCTCCGTTGAGGTAGGCCCGTGGGGCGCGCCATGCGCCAACGGCGCCCGCGACGCGATCGCAGCAGAGTCACCATTCCGCAGCACACACAAGGAGTCGGCGAGATGTCCCACCACGAGACCCGCCCCACGATTCATGTCGCCGGGACCACCAGCCACACCATCGCCCCGCGCGCAGGACACAGCCGTGAGGGGACGCTGCGCTACCTCAAGGCGGGCACCGGCGCCCCCCTGGTCCTGCTGCACACCGTGCGCACCCAGGCCGAACACTTCCGTTCCCTCATCCCGCTGGTCTCGGACAGATACACCGTGTACGCCCTCGATCTGCCGGGGATGGGCTATTCCGAGATCGTGCCCGGGGCGTCGTACGACGAGCCGGCGATGCGCGCGGGCGTCGAGCGGCTGCTGACCGAACTCGACCTGCACGACGTGACGTTGCTGGGGGAGTCCATGGGGGCGGTGCTCGCCCTGACCGCCGCGGCCGATCTGCCGGAGCGGGTACGGCGCGTCGTCGCGGTCAACACGTACGACTTCCGTGACGGGATCGCCCGCTCCAGCCTCCTCGCCCGCGTGGTCGTCAGCGGTGTCCTCGCCCCGGGGGTGGGCCCGGTGATCGCCGGGGTGCAGCCCAAGCCCGCCCTCCGCAAGATCCTTCAGGGCGGCCTGGGCGACAAGAGCGCACTGCGCGAGGACTACGTGGACGAGCTCCTCAAGGTGGGCACCCGTCCCGGCTATCCGACCGTCGCCCGGGGCGTGTACCAGGCCCTGCCCAGCCTCATCGCGGCCCGCTCGCGCTATCCCGAGGTCAAGGCTCCCGTCCACTTCGTCTACGGAGAGAAGGACTGGTCCCGCGTCTCGGACCGGGAGGCCAACAAGCAGCTCCTGCCGGCCGCCGACTTCACGCAGGTGCCGAAGGCCGGCCACTTCATCGCCCTGGAACGGCCCGACATCCTGGCCGACCTGCTGAACACGGCGGTGTGAACGCAGCGTTCCACGTCGTGCTCGCGTGCGGCCTTCGCTGTCGAGGCGGTCGGCCCGGGCGCCTTCGTAGACCTTCCTGAGCAGGTCGACGGTCGGCATCCGGGCTGGTGCCGTGGCCTTTGCGTCGGGACCTCGCGATCGGCTCAGTCGGAGACCACCTCCCGACCACGCCGACGTCCGTATGGCGGCGTTCGGTGGAGGACCGTTCGGGGGGTAGCCGCTTGGCATGACTGTCTATGGATTACATGCCTCGCACGAACAGGTCCCGCCCGCGGATCTGCTCGACGCCGTGGTACGTGCGGAACACGCGGGCTTCACCGCCGCCATGTGCTCGGACCACTTCTCCCCGTGGAGCGTGCGCCAGGGAGAGTCCGGGTTCGCCTGGGCATGGCTCGGAGCCGCACTCCAGGCGACCGAACAGGTCCCGTTCGGCGTGGTGAACGCCCCCGGCCAGCGATACCATCCCGCGGTCGTCGCCCAGGCCGTCGCCACGCTCGCGTCCATGAACCCGGCCCGGTTCTGGGTGGCGCTGGGTACCGGCGAGGCATCCAACGAGCACATCACCGGCGCCGGTTGGCCCCGCAAGGACGTGCGCACCGCGCGGCTGCGGGAGTGCGTCGACGTCATCCGGGCGCTCCTGCGGGGCGAGGAGGTCAGCCACGACGGGCTGGTCAACGTGGACCGGGCCCGGCTGTGGACGCTGCCGCCGGACGTACCGCCCCTGATCGGAGCCGCGTGCAGCACCGCGACGGCGGCCTGGTGCGCCGAGTGGGCCGACGGCCTGATCACGGTCAACGCCCCGCGAGAGCGGCTGCGCGAGATCATCGACGCGTACCGGGACGCGGGCGGCCGTGGCCCCCTCCACCTCCAGGTGCATCTGAGCTGGGCGCCCGACGAGGACGAGGCCCTCGCCCTCGCCCACGACCAGTGGCGGACCAACGTGCACGCGCCGCCGGTCAGTTGGGACCTCGACTCCGCGGAACTGTTCGACACGGTCAGTGAGCACGTCACGCCTGAGGAGGTGGCGCGCACGGTCGACGTCTCCTCCGACCTCGGCCGCCACACCGCCCGGCTCCAGGAGTACGCCGACCTAGGCTTCCACGCGGTGATGCTGCACCACGTGGGCCGCGAACAGACCGCGTTCATCGACGCGTTCGGCGCCGACGTACTGCCGCACCTCGACGTGACCCGCCCGATTCCCGCCACGGCGAAGGAGTACCGATGCGTCTGACACGCACATCCGACCTGTGGTGGAAGAACGCGGTGGTGTACTGCCTGGACGTGGAGACGTACCAGGACGGCAACGGGGACGGGATCGGCGACTTCGCGGGACTCACACAGCGTATCGACCACCTGGTACGGCTCGGCGTGACCTGCGTGTGGCTGATGCCCTTCTACCCGACGCGGGAGCGCGACGACGGTTACGACATCACGGACTTCTACGCGGTGGACCCGCGCCTGGGCACCCTCGGCGACTTCGCCGAGTTCGTCCGCACCGCACGCGACCGCGGGATCCGCGTGATAGCCGACCTCGTCGTCAACCACACCTCCGAGGACCACCCCTGGTTCCAGGACGCCCGCTCCGGCCGCGACTCCGCCCACCGCGACTGGTACGTCTGGGAGGACGAGCCGCCCGCGGACGGTCCCAAGGGCGTGGTCTTCCCCGACGCGGAGGACAGCCTGTGGGAGTACGACGAGGGCAGCGGACAGTACTACCTGCACCGCTTCTACAAACAGCAGCCCGACCTCAACGTCGCCCACCCCGAGGTCCGCGACGAGATAGCCCGCATCATGGGGTTCTGGACCCAACTCGGACTGTCCGGCTTCCGGGTCGACGCCGTGCCCTTCCTGCTGGAGACCGACGGCCAGAGCGACGCGGGGGCGCTGCCCGACCCGCACGAATACCTCGCCGACCTGCGTGCCTTCCTCGGCCGTCGCAACGGCGAGTCGGTGCTGCTCGGCGAGGTGAACCTGCCCTACGACGACACCACCCGCTTCTTCGGCGATCCCTCCTCGGACCGCGGCGACGAACTCACCATGTGCTTCGACTTCGTCGCCATGCAGCAGATGTACCTGTCGATGGCACGTCAGGACGCCCGGCCACTGGCCACCGCGCTGCGAGACCGGCCCGCCGCTCCGCGCGATGCCCACTGGGCGATGTTCGTGCGCAACCACGACGAACTCACCCTCGACAAACTGAGCGACGACGAACGAGCCGAGGTGTTCGCGGCCTTCGGCCCGGAAAAGGACATGCAGTTGTACGACCGAGGACTGCGCCGCAGGCTGCCGCCCATGGTCGACGGCGACCGGCGCCGCATCGAACTCGCCTACAGCCTGCTGTTCACCCTGCCGGGCACCCCCGTGCTCTTCTACGGCGAGGAACTCGGCATGGGCGAGAACCTCGCCGCCGAGGGACGTCAGGCCGTACGCACTCCTATGCAGTGGACCCCGGAGCAGGGCGCGGGGTTCTCCACCGCCGCGCCGGACGCGTTCCCCAATCCGCTGGTGGACGGGGCCTTCGGTCCCCGGAAGGTCAACGTGTACGAGCAGAGCCGTGACCCCGGCTCACTGCTCAGCCGCATGCGTTCGTTCATCGAACGCTACCGGGAGACCCCCGAACTGGCCTGGGGTGACTACCGCCTGGTGGAGACAGGGGAGCACGCGGTGCTGGCACACGTCTGCCGTGCGGGCGAAGGCACGGTACTGGCCGTGCACAACTTCGCGGACCGGCCCCTCACCGTACGGCTGGACATCCACGAGGCCGGAAAGGGCGGGCACCTGACGGACCTGCTCGACGAGAAGCACACCGCTCTGAACGTGTCCGAGGACGGTCTGTTCCGCGTCGACCTGCCTGCCTACGGCTACCGGTGGCTCCGCGTCGGCACCCCGGCGGACGACCCCGAAAGGGTCGCTTGCGCCTGACCCGCCCGTCTCCCCTGAGGACAACAGCCTCCCCCTCATCGACGTCGGCGGTACAGCTCACGCCTCAGGAGTGCGGCGGCGGTGTCGGGGGAGTGGTGGCGCGGCGGGAGGTCATCACGGCGGTGGCGATCGCGGTCGCGGCCAGGATCGCCCCGGCGGTGGCCAGGGCCGCCTGCGCGGCGGCGCGCGGCGCGTCCGCGCCGGCAAGGTAGACGCCGCCGACGACCGCGACGCCCAGCGTGCCACCGAGCTGCTGGACCGCGTTCAGGAGTCCCGCGGCGGAGCCCGTCTCCTGCGGCCCGACACCGCGCAGCGCGGTGGTGAAGAACGGTGGCGTGAACAAGCCGGTGCCCACTCCCGCGACGGCGAGTGCGAACGGCAAGGCCACGGGGTACGCGCCGGGGCCGCTCACCCGGTAGGCGAGGACGGCCCCGGCCAGGCCGGTGGCGAGGGTGGCGAGGCCCGCGTGCATGACGCGGGTTCCGTAGCGCGGGACCAGATGGGCCCCCGCGGCCCAGGACCCGACGGCCAGTCCGGCCGACCATGGCAGCAGTGTCAGGCCCGCGGTGAGCGGACCGCGGTCGAGGCCCAGTTCCAGGTGCAGCACCACGGTGATCATGACGGCGTTCATGACGGCGAAGAACAGCGTTGAGGTGGCCAGCGCCGCAGGGAACGCGCGGCCGCGCAGCAGCGCCGGTTCGATCAAGGGAGCCCGGCCCATGCGGGCGGTACGGCGCTGCTGGGCGACGAACACGGCGAGGACGACGCTGCCGGCCGCGGCGACGGCCCACGCCATCGGGCCCGGGGTGCCGGTGGCCAGCGGGCACACCACCAGGGCGGTGCCGGTCATCGCCAGTACGGTCCCGGCGGGATCGAGGCGGGGGCGGGACGGGGCGCGGTCCTCACGCAGCCGTGGCGCGATCGCCAGCACGGCGCAGGCAAGGGGAAGGTTGACGAGGAACACCGCGCGCCACGACGACCCGAACAGGTCGGCGTGCGTCAGGACACCGCCCAGCACCGGCCCGAGCACCGCGGACAGGCCCATGACCGGGCCGATGGTGCCGAGCGCCTTGGGCAGTTCGTCGCCGTCGAACATCGCACGGATCAGCCCGAACGTCTGCGGGATGATCAACGCCGCGGCGGCGCCCTGCAGTGCGCGCAGTCCGATCAGCGCCTCGGCGTTCGGGGTGAGCGCGCACGCGAGCGAGGTGGCGGCGAACGCTGCGACGCCGATACGGAAGACACGGCGGCGGCCCGCGATGTCGCCCAGCCGGGCGCCGGTCAGCAGGCCGAGCGCGAACGCGAGCGTGTACGAGGCGCTGAACCACGGGATGTCGGCACTCGCGCCGCCGAGGTCGGTGTGGATGACAGGGCCGGCGATCTGGACGATCGTCGCGTCGAGGAGGTTCATGGCCTCGGCGACCAGCACCGCTGCCAGGGCGAGCCACCGCCACCGGTACGCGGGCTCAGGCTCCGCAGGCCCAGGCCCAGGCCCAGGCCCAGGCACGGACTCGGTCGCGGGGCCCGGCTGCCGGCGCGGGTCGGCGGGTGTGCTGCGGTGCGTGGCGCGGGACATGCGCTCTCCCCTGCGGTGTCCGGGACGGCGGGCGCCCCGGTGAGGCGTCCGGCGACCACCGTGCCGCCGCTCCCGCATCTACATCCATCCCTGGACAACGGATAGGTGATTACTTCCATGAGGTTCGACTAGTTTGGTGAATATGCTCGTACTGGATGACCTGGACCGTGGCCTGATCCACGCGCTGCAGGTGGACGGGCGGGCGCCGTTCACGCTCGTCGCCGACGTGCTCGGCTCCTCCACACAGACCGTGGTGCGCCGCTACCGCCGCCTGTACGCCGAGGGAGGTCTTCGCGTGGTCGCGCTGCCCGCGCCGCGCAGCTCCGGCACCCACCAGTGGTTCGTTCGGCTGACCGCCGCGACGCGTACCGCGCATGACATCGCGGTCGCGCTCGCGCGCCGCCCCGACACCTCGTGGGTGCGGCTGACCTCGGGCGGCACCGAAATCGTGGCGATCATCCACACCAACCCCACAGGCCCGGACGCCCACGCGCTGCTCCTTCGTGACATCCCGCGCACGGCGGGGATCACCGCGGTCTCCGCGCACTACCTGCTCCACACCTACTTCGGCGGGCCTACCGCATGGCGCGGCCGTGTCGACGCCCTCGACGCCGTACAGGAGGCGCGGCTGCGCGCCGAGAGCGGTGCGGGCCCCGGACCGGACGCCGCTCCCGCGCACACCACCGCGGCGGCCCACGGCCGGCGGACGGCAGACGCCGGGCTGGAACCGGCGGCTCCCGTGTACCTGCTCACCGACGCCGATCGGCGGCTGCTGGACGCACTGCGCGAGGACGCCCGCATCAGCTACGCCGACCTCGCTGCCGCGACCGGCTCGACCGCGTCCACGGTGGCCCGCAGGCTCACCGAACTGCGTGCGCGCGGTGCGCTGTTCCTCGACCTGGACGTCGACCCGGCGCTGCTGGGCATCACCGTCTCAGCGGTGCTGTGGATGCAGGTGGCGCCCGCCCACCTGGACGATGTCGCCACCGCGCTGGCCGGGCACGAGGAACTGGCGATGGTCGCGGCGACGACCGGCCCGACGAACCTGGTCGCGCACGCGCTGTGCCGGGACGCCGAGGGACTGCACCACTATCTGACCCGGAAGGTGGCGTTGGAGGCGATCGCGCGAATCGAGACCGCGCCGGTGCTGCGCACCTACAAGGCCGCTGCGACCTTGCGGACCGGCTGAGCAGGGCCGCACCCGGCGCGGTGGCACCCACGGATCCGTCGACTCTCCGAGCAGGATCGACAACAACTGCAAGACCCCGGCCGGCCGGGGTGGGATCAAGTCGGACGGACCATCAGCGCTCGCTTCCCGAAGACTTTGGTGGGGTGACTTCGCGGATTCGGGGCACTCGACAGACACGCAACGGACTACGCCAGGAGGTACGTCATGATCGCCCTCGGCATCATCCTGCTCGTCATCGGTTTCCTCACCGGCATATCGATCCTGTGGACCCTCGGCATCATTCTCGCCGTGATCGGAGCGGCATTCTGGATCATGGGGTCCATGGGCCACGCGGTCGCCGGCCGACGCCACTATTGGTGACGCAGCAGCCCTGAACGCGACGGCGCTCGGCAGGCCGTCGCGCTGCGCCCTGCCGTGGGGGCCTCTTCTCAGAGGCCCCCGCAGCGACGTCCGGCCGGTGGCTCGAACGCGGGCGCCCCTTCTCATGGGGCACGGATCATCGGCGTACGGTCGGCTCCCGTCCCGGCTGCGCGGGGAACCCCCACGGGCATCACCGGACACGCGTGCAGCCCGTTGCTGCCCGGCGTTGCCCCTCAGGGGGTCGGCAGCTGGTCGTACGTCCGGAACGTGTAGGTCGCGTCGTACGCCATGAGATTTCCGCTCGGCGCCGGGAGACCGAGCCTCCTGTTGAGCGGCGCGGTCAGCGGCCCGCAGTTCGCAGCGGCGGGAGCGGCGAAGGTGTCGTCATATGCCGAGAACTTGATCAGGGGCGGATCCTGTGAGACCCACTCCGAAGGGCCCGACCGCTTCAGCCGGAAGTCGATCGGCGCACGCGCCCCGATGGTGCAGTCCTTCGACAGCAGCGGATTCAAGAGCCGGAAGCGCAGACTGAACTGCCCGGTGTAGAAGTCGGATCGGCCACCGTACTCCGCCTTGATCGCCAGCCGGAGCTGCCGCGGGTACTCACCGGCCGCAACACCGGTCAGTCCGCCCGGAACGGCGGTGGGCACCGTATGCATCGCACCCCACACCTGCCCTTCGGTGCCGTCCGGCATCGGCCCCTCAGCGTGTGTCATGGTGATCGGGGCGAGAGTCAAAGTTATCTTCCCCATCGCCAACTTCGGTTGTGCGGTGTGCACTTCACATCTCCAACGGACCGGATCCGCCCCGGCGGGAAGTGGCGGGCAGTCACTGAAATCGGCCGCGGACCGGGCGGTGGCGGCTTCGGCCCTCGATCCGGCGTACGCGAGATTCGGAGTGCACAGCCCCGCAAGGCCTGCCAGGGCCGCGGCCCCGGCGAGGGTCACCGCTGCGCGGCGGGCACGAGAGGGGCGGGAGGCATCGGCTGTGGTGTTCGGCATGACCAACAGCCTGCTGGCCGCGACCGGGCGACGGCTATCGGTGATGCCCCTGCCTCAACCCCCAGCCGACCCTGATGGACCGTCAGGGTGACGGTTCAGGCCGGGGCGGGCGGCGTTGCCGGTGGCGACGGCCCGAACCTGGTCGCGGCGATTCCGAAGACGTTGCCCGCGCGGCACAGGCTATGGACGGTGCACGATGTCGAAGCGGCGCTGCTCGGGTCGTCGGCCTCCGTCGTGATGCCCGCCCGCATCGAAGTCATCGGCTCTTCCTCTCAGGGGTGACTCCGCCCGAGGGCCTGTCCGGCGGTCGGACGGCGGCCTTGGCGCCCGTCCCGTTCATGCGGGGCAGCCGCCACGCAGCGGCCGTCGTAGAGGCGACCGGATGCCGATCCGACGGCCGGAACCCGGACCTGCCATTTCGCGCCGGACGGGTGGTTCGGAGCAGCCGGCCGTCGGCACACCGGACCGGATGGGAGCTCTGTCGCCCGTGTCGGCGGCACGAGGCCCCACTGGAGTCGCTTCGGATCGGCGCCGGGATTCTGGGCCGTTCCGCGTGCTGTCGTGAAGGACTGGGGTGTCACCACGGTTCGAACAGGCCGGAAACCGGGTTGTGTGAACCACTGCAGGAACGACACTCGCCACTCCGGAGGGCTGAGCCATGACCGCGCCGATCCCCGTCTACTTCATCCATGGGCTGTGGCTGCACAGCACCTCCTGGCAGCCGTGGATCGACCTGTTCCGTCAGGAGGGCTACGAGCCGTCCGCCCCGGGCTGGCCGGGCGATCCCGACACCGTCGCGGAGGCGCGCGCGAACCCGGAGAGCATCGCCGACCACGGAATCGACGAAGTCGTGGAGCACTACGCGGCACTGATCGCCGAACTGCCCGCGCCGCCCGTCCTGATCGGCCACTCGTTCGGCGGCATGATCGCGCAGAAACTGCTCGGCCAGAACCGCGCCGCGGCGGCCGTCGCGATCGACGCCGCACAGATCAAGGGAGTCCTGCCGCTGCCCCTGTCGGCGCTCAAGGCAACGCTTCCGGTGTTCCGGAACCCCGCCAACAAGCGCCGTGCGGTGTCCCTGACCGCCGAGCAGTTCCGGTTCGCCTTCGGCAACGCGGTCTCCGAGGAGGAATCCGCGGCACTGTACGAACGCTGGACCATCCCCGCCCCGGGCAAGCCGCTCTACGAGGCGGCCGCGGCCAACTTCAACCCGCACTCCCCGGCCAAGGTCGCCACCGACAACTCCGGACGCGGCCCGCTGCTGCTGATCTCGGGCGGCAAGGACCACACCGTTCCCGAGACCGTCACCCGCGCCACCCTCAAGCAGTACCGGCACTCCGACGCCGTCACCGACATCATCGGCTTTCCCGATCGGGGGCACTCCCTGACCATCGACGGCGGCTGGCGTGAGGTCGCCGAAACGGTGCTGACCTGGCTGGGACGGCAGAACCCGGAGGTCGCGCGATGACGTCGAGCACCGTCGGGCCCTCCGTCTTCGACCTCGGTCTGGCCGGGAGGAGCGCCGTGGTCACCGGCGCCGGGCGCGGGATCGGTCTGGCGGTCGTCGAGGGTCTTCTCGGCGCCGGTGCCCGCGTCGTCGCGGGTTCCAGGAGCCGCACCGATGCCCTCGACGCCCTGGTCAAGGGCGGTGCTGAACTCACCGTCGTGGAGCTCGACCTGGCCGATCCCGACGCCCCGGCCGGGCTGGTCGCGGAGGCGGTCGCCGTCCACGGCGGCATCGACGTGCTGGTGAACAACGTCGGCGCGGTGCGCCCCCGCGTGGACGGCTTCCAAGCCGTGTCCGACGCCGACTGGGAGTGGGCCCTCACCATCAACTTCATGTCCGCCGTGCGGGCCACCCGTGCCGCGCTGCCCCACCTGATCGCGAGCGGCGACGGACGGATCGTCACCGTCTCCTCGGTGAACGCCCGACTGCCCGATCCTCTGGTCATCGACTACGGTGCCGCCAAAGCGGCCTTGACGAACTTCTGCAAAGCCCTGTCCAAGCAGGTCGGGCGGGAGGGCGTCCGCGTGAACACGGTGAGTCCCGGTCCGGTGGAGACCGCGCTGTGGAAAGGCGCGGGTGGCGTCGCCGCCACCGTCGGGCAGTCGCTGGGAGTCGATCCGGTCGAGGTGGCCCGCAACGCCGCCGGCGCGGCGGCCACCGGCCGGTTCACGACCCCGGCCGAGGTCGCCGACGCCGTGCTCTACCTGGCGAGCCGGCGCTCCGGGAACATCACCGGCGCGGACTTCGTGATCGACGGCGGCATGATCGACGCCCTCTGACGTACATCTCTGACGTATGCCTCTGCGGTACGTCTCTGGCGTCGACAGGCCTGCACATGCGATGAGCGGACGGGACCGTGCCAACGGGTGCGGTCCCGTCCGTCCATGAAACCCAAGTTCCGGGTGCCGCGCGGTCTCGGTCGTGGCGGCGGCAGTTGGCGGACCGGTGCTCCAACACGGCCACCCGGCCGAGCTGTTGTGGTCAGCCGGGGCTTTCCCCGGTTGTCGAGCGGAAGCGCCCCGCGGACGACGTGTGTTCCTGGGCCGAGGAGACGGCACAGTCACCCGCATCCCGGGTTCGCCCCCGGATCGTCGGCCGCGGCGCAGTACCCTGACCTTCCAGGCAGACCGAGCGGGGGGACCCGGCTGGTGGGGGGAACGTGGATCTCGTCGGCCGGGACGAACAGCTGGACCTGCTGCGCAGACTCCTGGCCGAGCCACTGAGCCACGGGAGCGCGGTGCTCGTCCGCGGGGCGCCCGGCATCGGGAAGACGGCGCTGCTCGCCGCGACCGCCGCTTCCGCCGAACGGCTCGGCTACCGGGTGCTGCGCACCAGTGGCGTAGAGGCCGAGAGCGAGATTCCCTACGCCGGTCTGCAGCGCGTCCTCCGTCCGTTGGGGACAGGACGCGCCGGGCTCGCCGCCTCGCACCAACAGGCTCTGGACACCGCGCTCGGGCACTCCGGAGCCGGTGTCCGCGACATCTTCCTGGTCGCTCTGGCGGTCCTCAACCTCCTGGCCGACGCGGCCGCGGTCGCACCGGTGCTCGTCCTGGCCGACGACGTCCAGTGGCTCGACGACGCCACAGCCGACGTCCTGGCCTTCGTGGCGCGCAGAGTCGGCACCGAGCCGGTCGTCATGGTGGGAGCCGCTCGGGAGGGATACCGGTCGCGGCTGAACTCCGACGAGCTCACCTCCGTGATCCTGGACCCGCTCACGGACGGCCAGGCCGCGCAGCTCCTCGCGGACCGCGCCCCGGATCTGCGTCCCACCGCGCATCGCCGGCTGCTGGCCGAGGCGGCCGGCAACCCGTTGGCACTGACCGAACTGTCGCGCACCCTCGGTGCGTCGCCCGATCCGCACATCTCCCGGCTGCCCCTCACCGAAAGGCTCCAACGGGCCTTCACCGACCGCCTGGAGACCCTGCCCGACATCACCCGAGATCTGCTGCGGATCGCTGCCCTCAACGACAGCGGGTCGCTCCCCGAGATCTACCGCGCGACCCGGGAGTTCACGGGCACGGCGGCCGGACCCGCCGACCTCGACCCGGCCGTGCGCGTCCAGCTCGTCCAAGTCGTCGGTACCGAAGTGCGGTTCGGGCATCCGCTGATGCGGTCGGCGATCCAGCAGACCATGCCCACCGGCATCCGCCATGCCACGCACGCCGCCCTCGCCGCCGTACTCGACCAGGATCCCGACCGACAGGTACGTCACCGGGCCGCCGCGGCCGACAGGCCCGAGGAGTCGATCGCCGCCGCTTTGGAGGACGCCGCCCACCGGGCCGCACGCCGCGGCGGCATCGCGGCGGCCGTGGCGGCTCTCGAACAGGCCGCCGGGCTCAGCGAGGACGCCGGCCGTCGGGCGGAACGCCTGTTGCGCGCGGCCGACTTCGCCGTCGAACTCGGTCGCCCCGAGACCGTGACCCGACTGCTGGACCAGGCGCTCACCGGGCCGCTGTCACGGCGGCAGCACGCCACCGTCGTCTGGCTGCGCGGCAGCTTCGACGAGGGACTCCACAGCCACGCGTCCGGCGCCATCTCCCTGACGGCACTGGCCGAGGAGGTGGCCGCGGAGGACCACGCGCTGGCCCTGCGGATCCTGTGGAGCGCCGCGCAGTTGTGCTTCTGGTCCGACCCGGGCCCGGACGGCCGCAACAAGGTCCTTCAGGCCGTGGAGCGGATGGAGCTGGACGAGCGCGATCCGTGGCGGCTGGCCATCTGCGCCTACGCCGCCCCGATCGACCGCGGGTCGTTCCTTCTGCACCGTGCCCGGCACGTCGAGCCGAAGGAGGGCGACGACGGCCGTACGTACCGCATGCTCAGCACCGCGTCACTGCTCGCCGGAGGCTTCGACCTGGCCCGGGCGTTCTCAGCGGCCGGCGGTGCGCCGCTGCGAGCTCAGGGACGCCTGGGTCTGTTGGCCCGAACGGTCGGTGCGGACGCGTGGAGCGCCCTCGTGGTCGGCGACCTGGGCGCGGCGATCGCCGCCACCGAGGAGTCACGAAGGCTGGCGCGCGAGACCAGCCAGACGATGATGTACGGGTTGATGACCGCCACCGCGGCCAAGCTGGCCGCGCTGCGCGGTGAGGTGGATTCCGCCCTGCGGCTGGCCGAGGAAGCGGAGGGGATCGGCCTTCCGGCCGGGGCACGGCCGGTGCTGGCCACCGCGTCGATGGCACGCGGACTGGCCGCGTTGGGCGCCGGACGGTTCGAGGAGGCCTTCGGCCACTTCCGCCGGCTTCACGATCCGGCGGATCCCGCCTTCCAGGTCGCCCTGCGGCTGACCGCCGTAGGCGACCTCGTCGACGCCGCGACCCACTGCGGGCAACTGAAAACCGTGCTCCCGATCGTCACGGAGCTGGAAGAGGTCGCCACGGTGACCCCCGCACCGGTGCTGCACGCAGACCTTCGTCTGGTCCGGGCCCTGCTGGCCGCCGACGAGGACGCCGACCCGCTCTTCGCGGCCGCGCTGGGCGCCGACCTCACCGCCTGGCCGCTGATCAGGGCCCGGACCCATCTGCTCTACGGCGAATGGCTACGCCGTCGGCGGCGCAGCGTCGAGTCACGTGACCACCTCCGGGCGGCCCGTGACATGTTCGACGCGCTCGGCGCGATCCCCTGGGGGGAGAGAGCCAGGCAGGAACTGCGCGCCTCGGGTGAGACCAGCCGCCGCCGCGCCCCGGACGCCCGCGACCAGTTGACCGCCCACGAGCTGCAGATCGTGCAGCTCGCCGCCGAGGGGTTGACCAACCGTGAGATAGGCCAGCGGCTCTACCTGTCGCACCGCACCGTCAGCTCGCATCTGCATCGGATCTTTCCCAAGTTGGGCGTGGTCTCGCGCGCCGAGCTGCGGACGGTGGTCAGCGCACTGCGTTGACCACCGTCACATGACGCTCGCCGACGCGTACGCGTCGCTCTAGCGTTCCCCACGCAGGTGTCCCCGAGCAGGGGCCCATGCGGAGGGCATCGACGAGTGGGGGAGCGGTCCCGTGGTGTGGAACGCAGCTCGGCAGGCAACCGTCCGACCCGTGGCCACGGTCGCCATGGTCGGCCGTCACGCCGAACGCGAAGCCGTCGGACAGCTGCTCGACGCGGTACGTGACGGCCTGAGCGGCGTCATGGTCCTGACCGGCGAACCCGGAATCGGCAAGACCCGGCTACTGGAGTACGCCGCGGCCCAGGCCGCCGAACTGCGCGTGGTCCGGCTGACCGCGGTCGAGCAGGAGACCGGTCTCGGCTTCGGCGCGCTGCACCGGCTGCTGCGGCCGTTCCTCAACCGGGTGGCCCGGCTGCCCGACCCGCAGCGGGCCGCACTGGACGCGGCTCTGGGCCTGGCGTCGAGGCTGCCCTCGGACCGCTACCTGGTCGGGTTGGCGACGCTGACCGTGTTGTCCGAGGTGGCCGCCGATCAGCCACTGCTGCTGTTGGTGGACGATGCGCAGTGGCTGGACCGGGAGTCGGCCGAGGCGCTCGCGTTCGCCGCCCGTCGGCTGCATGCCGACTCCCTCGGCCTGATCATCGCCGTCCGTGAAGGGCTCGCGGGCACGGGCCTGTTCGACGCGCTCAGCGTGCGTTCCGTCACCGGCCTGCCCGAGGCGGAGGCCAGGGCCCTGCTCTCCTCCGGTACCCGGCGGGTGGACCCGGCCGTGGCCGACCGGATCGTCGTCGGCACCGGAGGCAATCCGCTCGCGCTGCTGGAACTCGCCGACGCCCTGACGGCCGAGCAGCTGTCCGGGATCGCCCCCCTCCCCGATCCGCTGCCGGTGGGCCGTCTGCTGGAAGAGCACTTCCAGCGCCTGGTCCGAGCCCTGCCGCCGGAGACCGGAACCCTGTTGCTGCTGCTCGCGGCGGCTCCCCCGGGCGAGACGGGGATGATGTGGCGAGCCGCCGGCAGGCTGGGCCTTTCGCCCCGCGCCGTCGAGCCGGCGGTCGCCGCGGGCATCCTCGGCCGTGGGCTGCCGACGGCCTTCCGGCATCCCCTGATCCGCTCGGCGGTGTACTCCGGCGCCGAACCCGGCGAGCGCCGCCGGACGCACGCGGCACTCGCCGCCGCCTGCGATTCCGTGCGGGACACCGACCGCCGTGCCTGGCACCGGGCCGAGGCCTGCGAGGGAGTGGACGAGAAGGTCGCCGCCGACCTTGAGGCCGCCTCCGAACGAGCCCGCTCCCGCGGTGGCTACTCCCAGCAGGCCCTCTTCCTGTCGCGCGCCGCTGATTTCACCAGCGACCCGGCCAAACGGACCGAGCGGCTGCTCGACGCGGCGCAGGCCCATCTGATGTCGGGCGACGCATCGGCGGCACGGACCGCGCTCGACCTGGCCGGGGCCGACATCCGTGGCCCGGTCATGCGCACACGCGAGCTGCGCATGCGGGCCACCGCACAGATGTTCAAGATCCGCGTCGCCGACGTCCCCGCCATGCTGATGGACGCCGTGGCCAGGCTCGGTCCGCAGGACCCACGGCTGACCTGGGAACTGCTCTGTGAAGCGCTGCACGCCGCGCTCGTCGCCCATGGCTGCACGCAGGGCACGTCGTTGGCCGACGTCGCGGCGGCCGTCGTCGCCGTGCCACGCGCCCCGGACACGGCCGCGCCAGGCCGTGACCTGCTGATGGAGGGCCTGGCCCGTCGCGTCGCCGAGGGTTATGAGCACGGCGCGCCCATGCTGCGCACCGCTCTGGACCGGCTGCGGAACGGCGGCGAGTTCGGGGACACGAACAGCCCGTTGGCCGTGATGGTGGCCATGGGCTGTGACGATCTGTGGGACATCCGGGCCGGGCGCGAACTCACCGAGCGCCTGGCGGTGGCGGACCGTGACGCCGGCGCGCTGTACGCGCTGAGCATGACGCTGCTCGTCGAAGCACGCTGTGAACTCTGGGACGGACGGTTCACGCGGGCGGAGGTCCGCTACGCCGAGTTCGACGACATCGCGGCCGACACCGGCTTTCCCGGTGGCGGGGACATCAACCGCCTCCACCTGTTCGCCCTGACCGGCCGGGAGGCCGAACTGCGGGCGGCGGTGCGGCGGACCGCGGAGATGAGGGGCAGCGGCCACGGCCTGCTCCAGCTCCTGGCGCAGCACGCGCTGAGTCTGTTCGAACTGGGGCAGGGACGCTACCGGCAGGCGATGCGGCACGCCCGAGCGGTTTTCGAGGCCGACCCCCCGGCCTGCGGCAACCTCGTTCTTCCCCTGCTCATCGAGGCCGGTGTACGGGTCGGTGACCGAGCCGGCGCGGGCGCAGCCCTGGCCCGGCTGGAGGAACGCGCCCCGCTCGCCGATACTCCCTGGGCACTGGGCACCCTGGCTCTCGGCCGGGCTCTGACGGCCGAGGGCGACGATGCCGAGCAGTGCTACCGGGAGTCGGTCGACGTGCTGGAATCGGTCCCGATGGCCCTGGAGCAGGCCCGGGCACGGCTGCTGTTCGGCGAATGGCTGCGTCGCCGCAAGCGGCGTTCCGATGCCAGGACACAGTTGCGCGCCGCGTACGAGAGTTTCGACACCTTCGGGGCGGTGCCGTACGCCGAACGTGCCCGGGCCGAGTTGCTGGCGACCGGCGAGACGGCCCGCAGGCGGACGGAGGAGACCAGGTCCGACCTCACGCCGCGGGAACGGCAGGTGGGCTCCATGGCCGCCTCGGGGCTGACCAACGCGGAGATCGCGACGCGGTTGTTCATCACCACCTCGACCGTCGAGTTCCACATGAACAAGGTGTTCCGCAAGCTCGGCATCACCTCCCGGAGGCAGATACCTCGCGCGATCGGCGAACCGGACCCGGCCGACGGCTGAGCCGTGGGTGCCGTTCAAGGCGCTCGGCACAGGCCGAACCGGGTCCGGGACATGGGATCGAGGCCGCACCACCGCACTGCACAGCCGGGCCGGGCGGGCCGGGGTCAGGAGACCGTGAAGTCCTGGAACTCCGCGATCCCGCGAGCGCTGGTCCAGCCGTTCGCCGCCGTCATGAAGACCCCCACGTCCTGGGTTCCGGCGGCGCCGCCCGGTGTGGCCGTGCCGATGGTGGTCCACGTCGTGCCGTCGGTGCTGGCCTCACCCGTGTATGCGGAGCCCGCGCGCGTCAGGCGCAGGAACACCGGTGCGGTGAAGGAGCCGGCCATCTTGATCGAGTCGAACCTCCCGTCCTCACCGGAGTCCCAGGACAGCACGCATCCGTTGGACGGCGTCACGGCCAGGTTGACGTACCCGGGCGAGCCGTCGGCCGACAGGTCGTTGCGCACGATCAGCCCGGCTCGGGCCCAGCCGCCGGTGCTGTCCTGCGAGACCACCTTCACCGTGGCGGTGGAAGCGGCCCCGAACGCCCCCGCGCGGTGGATGGCACCGAACTGGTTGGTGCCGGCCCACAGGTCGGCGCCCGCGCCCTCGATGGCGAGCGCGGAACCGGACTGGCCGAACACGGCGTCGTTGAAGCTCACGGTCCGGTACGGCTCCCGCACCCCCGTCGCCGCCATGAGCCGCACCGACGCCGCGGCCGTCCCCCTGGGCGAGCCCGCAGAGGCGCCGCTGCGGTAGGTGGCGGTGGCAGGGACGCGGGTCACCAGGTCGGTGACGGTGCCGGTGAGCGTCAGCTCGAAGTCCGCCGAGAACGACTCACCCGGCGCGACCGAAGCGGAGGTCACCGCACCCACCGGCTTGGCGGTCATCCCCTTGGGCGCCTGGACGGACAGCGTCACCCCGGTGGCCGGCGCGAACCCGTTTCGGTTGGTGAACGCCACCGTGACGGTGACCGCACCGCCCTCCGTCACCGCGCCCTTGGGGGAGGACGCCGTCAGCGTGGCCTGGTGCGGGTCGGCGGCCAGGGCGTCGTGCACCCGCCGCGCCAGCTTGTGGACGTCACCGGTGGTCCTCGTCGGGTAAGTGTCGTGCTGGTGCGCCCAGTTGTCCTCCAGCACGAACCAGTCGATCGCCTTCGGGGCGCGGTTCTCCTTCAGGGCCCGGGACAGTTCCTGGAAGTACGTCTTCCAGCGGGTCAGATAGAGGCCGCCGACCAGCCCGGACCACTCCCGGTTGGCGTAGTCGTGCAGCCCCTCCTCGCTGCTGACCCGGCCGCCCCAGGTGGTGATGATCGACCGTGCGTCGTACTCCAGTTGGTCCTTCTCGGCCCTCGTGCCGCCCCAGGAGCGGGCATCGGCGAGCCACCGGCCGAGCAGGTGCTGCCCGCTGGTGGCCAGCACCTTGTCCATGAGCCTCATCCAGTCCAGCCAGACGCCGGTGAGCTCGTCGAAGCGGGCGCGGTCGGCGGTGTCGTAGGCGGCCTTGATCTGCGGCAGCAGCATCCGGCTCCGGTTGGACAGCACCTGCCGGGCCACGTCTGCCAGGTCGTACCGGTAGGCCGAGCTGTCGCGCAACGCGGGCGCCACCTGCAGCAGTTCGGTCAGCGCCCGGTCGAAGACGGTGGTGTCGTAGCGGTCCGCCTCCGGACCCCAGGCGGCGGCCTTGTTCGCGCCCAGGCTCGGGCGGGCACCGAACAGTCCGTCCGGTGCCTCGCTCCAGGCGTCGGCGCGGGTCATGCCGTACGCCGTGTCGCGGATGGTCTGCCAGGCGGCGAGGGCGTGCGGGTCCGCGGCGCCGTACCGGGACACCGCGTACGAGGCGAACCAGTCGTCGAGGTCGATCGTGCCGGGTGTCCAGGCCAGGTCGGTGAGCAGGGCCAGCGCGGCGTGGTTGTTGTCGGCGCCCTCCGGCATGGCGGCGATACCGGCCAGGGCGCTGTTGTCCTTGTCCCGCCACTTCGGGTATTGCTCCACCCAGTCGGGGGCGTTGGCGCCCATCGGGGTGTGGCCGCCGAAGTTCCAGATGCTGCCGAACGCGTAGGGGGTGCCGCCCCAGTCGCTCTCCCGGTCGGTGACCGTGGTGTAGCGGTCCGAGAGGCCGTCGACGACGAACATCCCGGACTTGTCGACGGCGTCGAGGATGTCCCTGCTCGGGTTGTTCTGCCAGCCGAGGATCGCCCAGACGGCGCCGGGGTGGGCCTTGCGCAGCGCCGCCTCCACGGCCTTCGCGGCCTCTCCCACGGGTACGTCGCCCGGGTTTCCGCCTTCGTGCAGCAGGTCCATCTTGTACATCGAGCTGTCGCCGAGGCGCCCCGACTGGGCGCGGTAGAAGGCGGCGGCGACCTCCGCGAACGCCGTCGTGCGCGGGTCGAGCCAGTCGGGTCGCTTGAAGGCGCCCCAGTCGCCCTGGGGCACGACCCGCGCGTCACCGCCGTTCCGCGTCACGAACCCGTCGGGCACGGTCCCGAAGTAGCCGGGCAGCACCGGGGTCATGCCCAGGTCCCGCAGCCGGTCGGTGATCTTCGCGGCGAGGTCGGCGCGCTTCTCGATGAGGCGTCGGGAGACGGGGCCGCCGAACCCCGACATGTTCTGCAGCAGCCACCACGGCTGATGGGCGGGAGCCGGTATCCACGCCCGCAACTCCGCGTCGGAGTAGCCGAATTGGCGGAAGGTGTCGTAGTAGACGGCGTCGGCACCGGTGTAGACGAGGACCTCGTTGACACCGTGCAGAGCGAGGACGTCCAGTTCCCGTTCCCAGGCGTCCCAGTCGCGGTACGGCCCGGTGTAGCCGTCATTGGTGTCGTTGAGGGCGAACCGGTGCGGCACGTTGGCCGTCGCGGTGATCTCCCCGTCGGGGGCGGGCAGCAGCCGGGGCAGGTCCAGCTGTTCGCCGTTCCAGGAGATGTCGGCCTTCGCCGCCCGCCCGAGATAGGTGTGGAGGCCGGTGAGCAGCACCGCCGGGCTGGTGCCCTGCACGGTGATCGCACCGGTCCGGCCGGTGACACGGAACCGGTCGGCGCCGCCGGGGGCCAGTGCGCGGAGCGTGACCTGACGGTGGTGATCGGGCAGCAGCCGGCGCAGCGCCACCGACGCGGGGGTGGTGTCGAACGGCTTCGCGGCCTGGCCGACCGCCCCCGGAGCCGCGTGGGCACCCTGCGGCGGGGACAGCAGCACCACACCGCCGAACGCGGCCGCTCCCGTCAACAGACCTCTGCGGCTGAGGGGTTGATTGCCTGTCATGACGTTCCTCTCAAGACTTTCCGGATCTTCGTGCTCAGATCGGCTCGGCCGCACCGCGGCTCGGATCAGGCGACGGTCATCGCGAAGATGTGCAGGGCTGGACCACCGCTGCCCACGCCGTCGCCGACCTTCGGCAGCACGACGGAGTGCAACTCCCTGTCCTGGAGATCGACGCCGGAGGTGAAGAGGCTGACCGCGCTGTCGTCGCGGCCCGACGGAAGGTTGCGGTACGGCAGCACGACCGCCGCGGAGGCGTACGCCCCGTACCAGTCGGGGACGTCCACGGAGAAGTCCTGCTCGGTGCCGTCCGTGTACACGACCTTCCCGGTGCCCCGGCCCGCGCCCCAGGTGCTGGTGCCGAGAAAGGCCAGCCGGCTGCCGGTGCCGGACAGCCGTACGCTCTGGCCGAGCGACACCACGTTGTCCTTGCTGCCCGGCTCGGTGTCCGGCCAGGTGAAGGCGGTTCCGTCATAGGTGACCGAGGCGCCGGGGGTGAGTCCCGCCGACGCGAGCGCCTCGGCGGACAGGCTGGAGCGCGAGCCGTCGATGTCGGCGGTGGTGGTGTCGGTGTCGGAGGAGATCCCGGCGTTGTCGAAGGCGCCGGCCAGTGTCCGGTAGGGGAGGTGGAGCAGCGAGGTCGCGCGGGTGCAGTCCGATCCGTGCTCGTGCACGTCGAAGACCGCGTGGGCGACGAACGGGACCACGCCCTCGGCGTCGTCGGACAGCCGGGTCTTCCAGGTCCGGGTCACCGACCGGCCGGTCGCCACCGTGCCGAGGGAGACCGTGCGGCCGGCGCCGCCGTCCACGGAGAAGGACAGCACTGTGCCGCGCAGCGCGATCCGGGTGGTGTTGGTGAGTTCGGCCGTGAGGGTCACCGACTCACCGGGACCGGGCGCGGCCGGCTCGAAGGTGAGCGAGACGGGCGGCGTGAGGAAGTCCTCCTCGGGGCGGTAGCGGCTCACGCTTCCTCCACGGTGAAACGGTCGAAGAGCGCGCGGACGGTCGTACCGGGATAGTTGGTGTTGACCGCGCTGGCGACCACACCGGCGTCCATGGCCCCGCTCGCCGAGGGCACCGTGACACTCGCGACCTCGGTCCAGGACAGCAGGTTGGTGGTGCTGTACGCCGTGTACGTGGTGCCGGAGCGGACCAGCCGCAGCCAGGACGGGTGGGCCGAACCGCCGCCGCCGGCCCAGGTGTCGAGACGTCCGTCGCCGTCGCTGTCGGTCATGAACTCCAGGCCGTACCGCAGCGACATCGTCAGGACGGCGTAGCCGCCCTTCTCGGGCGCGGTCAGGTCGTTGGCGACGGCGATGCCGTACTTCGCGGTGGGGTTGTCGGTCCCGGTGAGGCCGACGGCCTCGACCTGCACGGCACTCGACTCGGTGACGGAGCCGGGGAGGTGGACGACCCCCTTCTCGTCGGTGCCGCCGGACAGGTCCCGGCCGCCCGCCCAGATCACCAACTGGCTGCCGTACTGGGCGAATTCGGTATGGTCGGCGGTGGTGAACGTGCGGTACGGGTCCCGCACCCCGTTGGGCACGTAGGGCACCGTGAACGTCTTCGCGGCCCGTGCGCAGTCGGTGCTGCGGCTGTCGACGTCGAAGACGAGGTGCGCGGAGAACGCCACGTCGCCGGCCACGTCGGCCGGCATCGCCGTCTCCCAGCGGCGGGTGGTTCGCGCGCCGCGCCGCAGATCGCCGAGCGGGACGGTCTTCGCCGCGGTGACGGTGCCGGGGCCGATCAGATGGAGCACGGCGTTGCGGAGCGGGAAGGGACAGTCGTTGGTGAGGACCGCCGTTGCGGTCACCGTGTCGCCACTGGTGGGCTCGGCCGGCTCGGTGGTGACGGTGAGCGTGGGCCCCAGGGTGTCGAACTCGGTCGCGTTGCGGATTCCCATGCGGCTCACCGGTTCCAGTCGACGGTGAAGACGTTGGCGATGCGGCTGGGAAGGGACGACGGGACGCTGATGTGGATCTTTCCGTCACGGCGGGTCCACCTCAGGGTGCCGCTCGTGCCGAGGAGCCTGATCCTGGAGGTGGCGCTGATCGGGATGTCGCCGGGTATGGAGAGGGTGCCGCTGGGCGCACCCAGGGCGATGATGTTGAACTTGCCGGGGGAGACGGTGTACCGGATGCCGAGCGGGCCGCCTTCCTCCTCGGCCCGTACCCAGGGCGCCGATCCGTAGATCGCGGGGCCGTTGACCTTCAGCCAGGCGCCGATGTCCCGCAGGCGTTCCTGCATGATGCCGGGGATCGTGCCGTCCGCCTTGGGCCCGATGTTGAGCAGCAGGTTGCCGTTCTTGCTGACCACGTCGGCGAGCAGCCGGATCAGGAACTCGGAGGTCTTGTAGTCCTCGTCGGGCTCGTGCTTGTTGTAGCCCCAGGAGTAGCCGATGGTCATGCAGCACTCCCACTTCTGCGGGTCCATCGTGGGGTTGGTGCGCTGCTCGTACGTCGCGAAGTCGAAGTGGGTGTCGAACCGGTCGTTGATCACGACACCCTTGGGGTGCTTACGGTTCTTGGCCCGGTTGTAGTAGTGGGCCATGGCTTCTTCGCTGCGCCAGGGCGGGTTGCCGGTGGGCCGGAACCACTGTCCGTCCGCCCACAGCAGTTCCGGGTCGTAGCGGTCGATGATCTCGTGCAGCTGCTTGAGCTCGTAGTCGCCGACGTAGTCCGTCACCGGCTTGTAGCCGGTCAGCGGGATCTCCTTGTCGGTGTAGAAGTTGCGCATGGGCCGGCCGATCGACGGGTTGAAGAACTCGCCGAGCGAGTAGTACAGGCCGGGTCGTACGGTGCCGCGCTTGCGGGCCGCCGTCATCAGCTCGCCGACGAGGTCGCGCTTCGGGCCGTACGCCACGGAGTGACGGTTCGTCACCTTGCTGGGGTAGAGGGCAAATCCGTCGTGGTGCTTGCTGGTCAGCGCGAAGTACTCGGCACCCGCCTGCTCGAACAGCCTTACCCACGCGTCCGGGTCGTAGTTCTGCGCGGTGAATTGCGGGATGAGGTCGTCGTAGGTGACGTTCTCGCCGTAGGTGTCGCGGTGGTACTTCCACTCGGCGGTGTCCTTGGTGCTCTGGTACCACAGGTACCACTCGGAGGCGCTTCTCGGTGTCGCGCCCGCGATGGCCGAGTAGATGCCCCAGTGGACGAAGACGCCGAACTTGGCGTCCTTGTACCAGCGCGGCACCGGGTGGGTGTCGAGCGACGCCTTGGTCGGCTGGTAGTCGGCGATGCCGTTGCCGGTCGGGCCCGTGCCGGTGAGGGCCTGGGCGGTGCCGGGCGGGGCGAGGAGCACGGCGCCGCCGACGGCGGCAGCCGTGGTCATGAAGTGCCTGCGATTGACTGCCATTTGGGAGCCTCTCACTTGGTCGTGGAGAAGGAGTCGAAGACCGCGGTGGTGGTCTGGCCGGGGTAGTTGAGGTTGACGGCGCTCGCGACCAGGCCCGCGTCGCCGTCGCCGCTCGCGGACGGCACGGTGGCGGCGGCGACCTGCTGCCAGGCGGTCCCGTCGGCACTGGCGTAGGCCGTGTAGGTGGTTCCGTCGCGGACGAGCTTCAGCCAGGCGGGGTGGTAGGAGGAGCCGCCGCCGGCCCAGGTGTCCAGGCGGCCGTCGCCGTCGCTGTCGGTCAGGAACTCCAGGCCGAACTGCGCGGACATGGTCAGGACGGCGTAGCCGCCCTTCTCGGGCGCGGTCAGGTCGTTGGCGACGGCGATCCCGGCCTTGGCGGAGGGCCCGCTGCCGGTCTGCCCGACGACGCGGGCCGTCACGGAGCCGGCGGCGGGTGCGGCTCCGGGCAGGTAGACGGCGGCCTTCTCGTCCTTCCAGCCGGACAGGTCCTGGCCACCCGCCCAGATGGCGAACTGGCCGCCGTTCTGCGCGAATTGGGCGTCGCCGGTGGTCGCGGTCGTCCGGTACGGCGCCTGTACGCCGGAGGGGACGGGGGTGACCGTGGCGTCCACCTCGTCGGCGTCGGACCGCGGTCGGCCGTTCTGGTGGTAGGAGGTGCGAACCCCCAACGGGTGGGTGCCCCAAGCGGTGTCGGAGCCGGGGGTGACGGTCCAGGTGACGGTGGTGCTCTGCCCGGGGCCGAGGGTGCGCAGGCGTTCGCCGCCCGTCGGTTCGGCGGACCAGCCGGCCGGGAGCTCCAGCCGGGTGCGGAGTCCGGTGGCGGCCGTGCGGCCGTCGTTGGTCAGCGTCGCCGTGATCTTCGTGCCCTTGCCGCCGGTCCCCAGACTCGGCCGGTACGGGGTGAGGCGGACGCGGGTCGAGGGGCAGTCGCGCGCCACGCGCAGGCCGGGAAGGTCGATGGCGTCGGCGAACGCCTTCATCCCGGTGTCGTTGGGGTGCAGATGGTCGCCGGAGTCGAACGCGGCGCCATACCGGGTGGGATCGTCCGGGTCGCGTACGGCCCGGTCGAAGTCGGCGTACCCGTCGAGGAATCCGCCGGAGACCCGGACGAACGCGTTGACCTTCTGCCGGTCGGCCTCCTTGGCCTCGGTCCACCAGTCGCCCCAGCCCCGGTACGGGACGACCGTCGCGCCGATCAGCCGCATGCCGCGGCCGTGCACGCGCCGGGCGATCTCCTTCATGCCGTCGATCACCTGGTCGCCGGTGGCGCCACCCCAGCTGAGGTCGTTGACGCCTTCGAAGAGGACCACCGTGCGGGCGTTCGGCTGGGTCAGGACATCGCGCTCCAGCCGTTCGAGCGCCGAGGGGTTGCCGTCCGTTCCCGCGGTGATCCGGTTGCCGCTGATGCCCTCGTTCAGTACTCCGGCGGGGGTCGTGCAGGCGGACAGCCGGGTGGCCAGGTAGTCGGGCCAGCGCCGGTCGGCGTTGGACGTGGAGGACGCCCCGTCGGTGATGGAGTCGCCGAGCGCCACGACGGACCCGGCCGCACTGCCACCCCGCACATCGACCCCGGTCAGGAACGGGAAGGTGGAGTCGGTCCTGGTGAAGGCCCCTCCTTCGGCGTCCCCGGCGTGGTCGCCGCCGCCGTCGGATGTCCAGTAGACGGTCTGCAGGCCCATCCAGTGCTGGCTGATGTGGGTGAGCCGACCCGGGAAGTACAGGCTGACCACCACGTCGCTCAGAGCGGGCACGGTGAGCCGTACCTGGTCACTGGCCGCCTGCCCGCCCGCCGGGATCGTCACCTCGCTCTTCCCGCCGAAGCTCAGCTTGCGCGGCTTGGTGACAGCGCTGCCGTCCTCACGCAGGCCGACGGTCGCGTGTCCGATCGTCACCGGCTCGGTGGTGAAGTCGTTGGTGAGCCGGATGCGCACGCTGGACCCGCCCGCGCTCACCCGCACCGGGATGCGCACGGTCACCTCGGAGGTGCCCGGGTCGTAGGCGGCGTGCTGGGCGGTGGCCCAGGTCCCGGTCCACCCGTGGGTTCCCGTCCGTGTCTGCTGCACCGGTGCCGCTTGTGCCGTGGGCGCCGCCGGGAGCAGCAGCCCTGCCAGTACGGCGACCGTGCCCGCGGCCAGGGCCGCCAGTCTTCTTCGGTGTCCGAGAACTCGGAGCACTACGGTCCTCCTCAGGAACAGCCGCGGCCGAGGCCGAGCGAGGTCAGGTCGATGGAGTCGGCGAACGCCTGCATCCCGGCGTCGTTGGGATGCAGATGGTCGCCGGAGTCGTACGCCTCGCCGAGCCGCTGCGGGTCGGCCGGATCGCGTACCGCCCGGTCGAAGTCGGCGTAGTCGTCGAAGACGCGGCCCGAGTGCCGTACGAACGCGTTGACCTGCTGGCGCCGGGCCTCCGTCTCCTCGCTCCAGCCGCCCCAGGTGAAGCCCTTGTACGGGGTGATGGTGGCGCCGACGACCCGCATACCGCGCTGGTGCGCCCGGCTCGCGATGGTCTTCATCCCGGCGATGATCTGCTCGGCACTCGCCCCGCCGAGGTCGTTGATCCCCTCGAAGAGGATCAGGGTCCTGGCCCCCGGCTGGGACAGCACGTCCCGTTCGAGGCGGTCCAGCGCGGAGGGGTTGGTCTCGGTCCCGGCGGTGATCCGATTGCTGGCGATGCCCGCGTTGAGCACCCCGGCGCCGGGCCGGCAGGCGTTCAGCCGCGCGGACAGCAGGTCGGGCCAGCGCCGGTTGGTGTCGGCCGTCGAGTAGGACCCGTCGGTGATCGAGTCGCCCAGCGCCACCACGGCCCCCGCCCTGGGCGCGCTCACATCGACGCCGGAGAGGAACGGCCAGCTCGTGGTGGTCCAGGTGAAGGCTTCGCCGCCGGGGTCGGCGGCATGGTCACCGGCCTGGTAGTCCGTCCAGTACACGGTCTGCTGCGCCCACCAGTGGTCGGTGATGTGTGAGACCTGACCGGACAGATAGAGGCTGACCACCAGGTCGGCACCGGCGGGCAGCGGGAACCCGACCGGGTCGCTGACCGCTGTGCCGCCCGCCGGGATCGTCACCTGCCGCTCCCCGCCGAACCGCACCTCGGTCGGCCGCTTGACGGCGGAGCCGCCGTCGCGCAGCCCCACGGTCGCGTGACCGATCGTCACCGGCTGGGTGGCGTACGCGTTGGACAGCCGGACGCGGACCCGGGACCCGCCGACGCTGGTGCGCACCGGCATCCGCACCGTGACCTCGGACATGCCCGAGACGTCGTAGTGCTCGCTGGGGGCGGTCGCCCAGGTGCCGGTCCAGCCGTGACCGTGACCGGCCTGCCGGCCGGCCCCGGCGGGCGCGACCGGCCCCGCCAGGACCGCGATGAGCGCAAGCAGCAGGGCGATGGGCCCGCCGCGTATCGCTCGCGTCCGGGCGGCCATCAGGAACCGTCCGCACAGGTCAGCCTGGCGTTGGCCCAGTCGGCGTGGTCGCTGGAGACGTCGCCGCCCCCGTCGACCAGCAGGTCGAGCCAGCGGGCGCCGGACACGTCCACGTCGACGGCGGTGCCGCCGTCGGAGCCGGACACGACCGGGGTGGTGGCGAGGGTGCGGCCGTCGGCGACCACCTGGAAGGAGACGCTGCCGCCGTCACCGACCTCGTCGTCCACCCCGGCGACGGCGGTGAACCGGGTGCAGCCACCGCCGAGATAGACCCGGACCTGACTGTTCGCGTGGACGCCCAGACCCTTGTCGTAGGAGGTGCCGGCGATGGTGAGGGTCCGTCCGTCCCCGGAAGCGGCCTCGCCGTTGGACAGGTCCTTCTCTACGGGGCCCCAGCCGTTGACCGCCGTGACCAGGGTCAGATCGCTGACGTACGCGTCCTTGGAGAGCCCCGGCGGCGGCACCTGCACGGCACGTTCGCCGGTCACCGTGGACGGGTGGCCCTTCTGCTGAAGCGCAGCGGTCGCTGACAGCACGGCGTAGTGGACCGGGTCGGCGGGCGGGGTCACGGTGTACACGGCGGTCACCGACGCGCCGGGCCTGACCCGTGCGAAGCCGGTGGCCCCGTCCGCGGTCGCGGTCCAGCCGTCCGGGACGGTCAGGGCCAGGTTGACGTCGTGTGCGGTGGGGGCGTCCTTCGGCACGGCGAGCGTGACGGGGACCTTGGTGGCCACGCCGGTGCTCAGGAACGGCTCGGCGTCCACGGAGACCCGGGCCCCGGCGTCCGGCATGGCGTACGTCTTCGCGTCGTACGAGGGCGCGGCCACCGGCTTCACCTTGATGCCGCCGGCCGTCGCGCCGAGGTCGACGAGTTTCGCCGAACCCGGGCCCGCCGCCTTGCCGTTGGACCACACCGCCAGGGCGATGCTGTTGTCGCCCTGCTCGCGCAGGATGCCCTTGGGGATGACGAAACGGGTCTGGGGCCCGGTGGCGGGCAGATAGCGTCCGATCAGCCAGCCGTTGACGAAGATCTGCGCCCGGTAGGCCGTGCTGCCGCCCTCGGCCTCCGCCAGGTCCAGCGCGATCGCGTTGTCCTGGCCCTTCGGCAGGTCGAGCTTCGCGCTGGTGCGGTACCACCGCACGCCGGGCTCCGTAGCCGCGGACCTGGCGGCGAGTGTGGTGCGCTTCCAGTCGCCGTCCGGGTAACCGGGCAGCGACCAGCCGGCCCGCTCTCCGTACAGACCGCCGTTGTTGTACGGGCCGCGTGCGGGGTCGACCGGGTTCTCGCCGCCACGGCTGCCCTGGATCTTCCAGGTGAGGGTGGAGGCCCCGCCGATCACCTCGGCGCCGAGCAGGCCGCGCGGCTCCTTGGAGTAGTCGTGGCCCCATTCCTCGTTGTGGCCCGCGTTCTCGGCCAGGACGGCGAGCACGTTGTCCGCGCCGGCCTTGAGGGTGCCCGCCGGGATGTCGAAGGTGTGCGCGCCGTCGCCGGAGGTGCCGAGGTGGCGGCCGTTGAGCCAGACCGCGTACTGGCCGGTCGGGCCGGTGTCGGCGTTCAGGGCGAGCGCGGTCGCGGCCCCGGTGGTCTTGAAGCGGCCCCGGTACCAGACGTCGCCGTGGTGGTAGCCGTACTCGTCCATCGCGAGCACCGGCAACGAGCCGTTCAGGGCGGCATTGTTGGCGGTGAGACGGGCGGCCGTGGTCCAGGAGGAGTCGTCGAAGTCCGGGGCGGATTCCGGGGCTTCCTGCTTGTACTTCCATGCCGACAGCCTCGGAAGCCTGACCGGGCTCGGCGCCTCGGTGACGGTGGTCCTGCGGCCGTTCCAGGTGGCCTTCTTCGCGTCCGCGATGACCTCGATCTTCTCGGCCTTGGCCGAATCGCCGGTCAACGTCAGTGTGCCGCCCGTGACTTCGGCCGTACGGACCAGGGACGGGCCGCGCACCAGAACCGGCCCGGCGGAGGTGTCCTGACGCCACCAGTGGGCGGTCTCGGCGACGTCGGCGATCAGCAGTTCCAGGCCGTTCACCCGCACCCGGATCAAGCCCTTTTGGGTGTAGTTGAGGCGCAGGTCGCCGCGTGCGGCGTCCCAGGTGGTGGTGACGTCGCCGTCGAGTACCTTCACCCGGGGCCGCTTCGCGTACCGCAGCACGGTCTCGCCGGCCTCGCCCGCACGCCCGTACAGCAGGGCCACTTCGCGGTGGCCGATGGCGGCGTGCGTCATGATCTCCGAGGTGGAGTAGACGAGTCGCTGGTCGCCCAGGTCGTAACCGGCGACGAGGAGTTTGGCGTCCCGGCCGTCCACGGTGATCGCGCCCTGCTGCGGCACGCGCGGATAGTCGCCGTCCGCGCCCGACAGGGACAGCGTCGTCTCGTCCTCGTCCTTCACCCGGGTGTCGGTGTGCCGGACTGTGAAGAACTGGGTGCCGTCGTCCGGGTTGACGCGCCGGTCGATGCGCAGCGCCTCGTCGGACGGGGTGGGCGCGGTGGCCTTGTCGGTCCGTGCCAGTGAGCCGACCGAGTTCACGAAGTATCCGAGGCGCTTGAACTCCTGGTATTTGTCCGTGAGTTGGCGGGACTCGTTGATCGGGGCCCCGTAGTCGTACGACGTGTAGACGGCGTTCGGGTCGGTGAGCCAGCCCCAGTTGGTGCCGCCGTACGTCATGTAGAAGGACTGACCGGTGACACCGGCGGCGATGTTCATCTTGCCGAAGACCCGGGTGAAGTCGGTGCCGGTGAGTTTCGCGCAGTCCTGGTAGCCGGTGCCGCCCCACGGGTCGAAGGCACCGCCCTGCGCCTCCGGGATGAGCAGCGGCGACTCGGGCTTCCACTCGTTGACGTAGGAATAGTCCGGCAGGTTCTTCCAGGTGTCGGGGTCCTTGCAGTCGAAGCCCTGCGGGTAGGCGTCGAAGCCGTAGATGTCGGGGGCGCCCTTGCCGCTCACCCAGTTCTGGTTGGCGCCCCCGTCGTTGACGAAGGTCGGCACGTCGATGCCGTCCTGCTTCGCCCAGTCGATGAGCGTCTGCATGTAGTCGGCGTCGTGTCGGCCGCCCTGGTACTCGTTCTCGACCTGATAGAGGATCACCGATCCTGTACCGCGCGTGAGTTGGTGACGCGCGATGATCGGGTTGATCCGGCTCATCCACTCCCGCGCCGCCTTGAGGTACTCCGGCTCGGAGGTGCGGTTCACGCCCGCCTGGGCGGAGCGCCAGGCGGGCATGCCGCCGCCGGACACCTCAGCGTTGATGTAGGGGCCGGGGCGGGCGATCACGTACAGCCCTGCCCGCTCGGCCTCGTCGAGCAGCCGTTCCACGTCACGGATGCCGGTGAAGTCGTAACTGCCCGGCTTGGCGGAGTGGTAGCCCCAGTCGAAGTACAGGGAGACCGCGTTGAAGCCGCCCGCCTTGATCTTCTGGAGCACGTCACGCCAGGCGTCCGGGCTGGGCAGCCGGAAGTAGTGCAGCTCGGCGCCCCAGATGTAGAGGGGTTTGCCGTCGACGCGCACGGAGTACTGGTCGTAGGTGACCGTGTGCTGCTTGCCCGCCACGGGGACCACCTGGGCCTCCGCCTCGGCCGGTGCCGTCGCCGCCGTTGCGGTGGGCACGGTCAGGGACAGGGCGGTCAGCAGGGATGTGAGCAGCAGGGATCTCCCGGGCCTTCTCATGACGTCAGCCCCTTCACCACGGCCGCCCGCGCGGTCTCGATGTCGGTCACGTTCTTCGTACGGCCGTCCAGATCCCGGGTGGCCGTGGTGAGCGCCTCGGTGAGGGCCGCGCTGTCACCGCCGTCCTTCGCGCGGAGCTGCCGTATGAGCTCGAAGTCCTCGATGCCTTCCTTGAGTTGCTCCCAGCGGATGCTGGACATCGGCCCGTTCTTCCCCGGGTAGACCAGGTACTCGTCGCCCTGGGTGAAGATGTGCACGGGCTGCTTGAAGGGGTCGCTGGTCCAGCTGTTGTACGACCAGCGCAGGAACCCGTCGAGATCGCGCTCGGCGGAGATCCACGGCAGCATCCGCGACTCGACGGCGGGGGAGTACGACAGGGTGTTGGGGTGGGCCGGCGCGCCGTACACGTAGAACGTGGTGATCTTGCCGGCCGCGCGCCGCTGCGCCGCCTTCTCCTTCGTCATCGCGTCGATGCCGCCCCAGTCGACCGACAGGTTCGACGCGACGCCTTCCGTGGTGATCGAACCGGCCACGGAGATCCGGTCGTCGAAGACCGGCGCCACCTCGTGGACGAAGTCCTTGACCACCGTCATGGTGCTGATCGGCCGCTCGTCGAAGGACAGCCAGGTGTCCTTCAGCCAGCCCTTCTTCTTCAAGTGGGCCTCGAAGGCGGGCAGATAGGCGCCCCAGGCCTCCCGCCAGCGGGTTCCGCCCAGATCGACGTTCTCGTAGACGGTCTTCCGGGTTCGCGTATCGGTGTAGGTGAGGTGTTCCTGGTCCTGGAACGCCAGCATCGAGAAGGCGCCGATGTCGGGGCCGAGCCCGGCCTTCCTGGCGGTCTCGACGTACTTGTCCCAGCGGGCGAAGTCGAAGGCGAACCTCGTCCCGTTCCACGTCCAGCCGACCATGCTGGTGTACGGCGTCGCGGTCTGCGACTGACGGGTGCCGAGGGACCACTGGTGGTGCCAGGGGTTGTCGACGATCGTGGTGTTGATGACCTTCTGCCCGCGCGAGGCCAGATCGCGGTTGTACGCCTCGATGAGCTTCCAGTGCTCCTTCGACCACAGCTTGACCTTGTGGGCCTGTGCGATGGTCTCCGGCTGCGCCCAGACGTCGAGGAAGAACTTGTAGTCGGCGGGCGCCGGCACGGTGGCGTCGGCGACCTTCACGGTGAGCGGGTACGTGGCCTGCGTGTCGTCGCCGACGGCGACGCGGACCGTCCCCTTGTAGGTGCCGGGCCTGGCGTTCTTCGGGATGTGGAAGGTGAACCAGAGCGGCTGGGCGGCGTACGCGGGGACGTCGACCGAGTCGCGTTCCTCCAGCGGGTCGCCGACGACGTCCGGGTTGCGGTCTCCGGAGACCTCCTTGGCGGAGCTGACCTGGTCGATGGTGGCCGACCAGTCGACCTCGCTCTTGGAGCGCTGTACGGGGACGTACTTCACGAACCGCACCTTGGTGCTGTCGCCGTCGAGCTTGGCGCCCCCCGGCCCGGTCAGGTCGCCGACCTTCGCGTGCACGTCGTCGAGGGGCGTGCCGGAGGCGATGGCGAGCTGCGCGGAGACCTGTTCGCCGCGTACGGCGTCCAGGGACAGGTCCTTGGTGTCCTTGCCCTCGATGGCGGTCATCGGATAGCGCGGGACGCGGACCTCCGCGGAGCTCGCGAAGGAGCCGGTGGGGACCCAGATGACGGTGTCCCTGGTACCCATGGCGTCGGCGACCTTCACGGTCAGCCAGGTGGTGGTGGGCTTGTGCTGGTCGTCGTCGGTGGCCGCGATCACGGTGGTGGTGGTCGCGACGAGTGCGCCGGCGAGGAAGGACGCGATGAGGGCAGGTGTACGGGCGAGCCGTGGCATGGGTGAACCCCTGTCGGAAAAGGGCCGTCGGATACTGCCGAGCTGTCGGGGCGCTTCCGGGCTGCGTCGGCCGGAAGCGCCCCTGACGCGGTGTCCGTTCAGGACGCGCAACTGTTCTGGACGCGGTCACTGCTCAGGGCGCGGTGACCGAGAAGCCGTCGAAGACGGCCTGGATCCGTTCACCTGGGTAGTTGACGTTGGCGCCCGAGGCGACCAGGCCCGCGTCGCCGGTGCCGGAGACCGAGGCGACCGTGGCAGACCCGACGGTGGACCAGGTGGTGCCGTCCTTGCTCGCGTACGCGGTGTACGTCGTGCCGTCCCGCACCAGTTTCAGGTAGGCGGGGTGATACGTCTGGCCGCCGCCCGCCCAGGTGTCGAGCTTTCCGTCGCCGTCGCTGTCGGTCATGAACTCCAGGCCGTACTTGTCCGTCATGACGAGGACCGCGTAACCGCCCTTCTCGGGCGCGGTCAGGTCGTTGGCGACGGCGAGGCCGGCCTTGCCGACGGGACTGGCGGACTCTTGGGAGACGAGCCGTGCCCGCACGGTGGCCTTGTCCGCGACGACTGCCTTCTCGTAGACGGTGGCCTTCTCGTCCTTCCAGCCGGACAGGTCCTGGCCGCCCGCCCAGAGGGCGAACTGGTCACCGGCCTGGGCGAATTGGGCGTCACCCGCGGTGTCGGCGGTGCGGTACGGCGCCGAGACCGCGCCCGGCTGCGGCTTCACCTTCACGGGAACGCGGTCGGAGACCGGCGGGCTGCCGTCGTAGGTCACCGTCCCGGTGAGGGTGTGACTGCCCCAGGCCGCGTCGGCGGGCGGGGTGACGGTCCACTTGGTGGTGAGCGTGGCGCCGGCGGCGAGCGACCGGGTCGTCGCGGCCGTGGTGGCCTCGGCGCGCCAGCCGTCGGGCGCCTTCAGCGCGGCCGTGACCCGCTTCAGCGGCCGGGAGCCCCAGTTGGTGGCCGTGGTGGTGATCTCGAAGGCCTCGCCGTTGCCGGTCTCCGGCGCGTCGGGGGCGAGCAGCACGGAGGCGGCGGGGGCCTTGGCGCTCCGCAGGGCACGCAGCGCCTTGGCGGCGCCCTTCGCCTTGAGGTTCACGAAGGCGGGGGTGACGCCCAGGGGAGCGCCGTAGCCCTTGAGATCCTTCGGACCGCGGATCACGGTGCCCTGGTTGACGTCGTACCAGGTGCCCGGGGGCAGGTGCACGGTCCGGGTGGCCCGGTCGGCGACCTGCGGTGCGGCGAGGACGGCGGGGCCGAGCATCCACTCGTCGGAGACGGTGTAACCGGCTTTGTCCTTCGGGTAGTCGAAGAACAGCGGCCGGACGATCGGGTCACCGGTCTTCAGGGTCTGCTGCACCTGGTCCCAGATGTACGGCGCGAGACGCTCGTGCCGCTTGATCGCCGCCCGGTACAGGTCGATGGTCTGCTGGTCGTAGACGACCTTCTGGCCGGTCGTCACGTCGATCGTGTCGACGGGCGAGGTCGAGGAGTACATCAGCGGCATCAGCGAGGCGACCTGTGCCGAGCGGATCAACACGTCTTTCTCGGGGGCGGGTTGGCCTCCGGAGCCGCCGATCATGTCGGTGGTGACGAAGGGGTAGCCGATCGTGGAGATCGCCAGGTTCTGGCTGACGGAGGCGCGGACCGAGTCCCAGCCGGTGCCCTTGTCGACCTGCCGGGTGACGAACCCGGCCTGGTGGGCGGTGGAGCCCCAGTGCACGCGGATACCGACACCCTGGAGGTCGAACTCGTCGGCGAGCTCGGTGCCGAGACGCTGGTAGTCGGTGGGCTTGAACCCGTCGCGCGGGGCGCACTTGTCGTCGAAGAAACGGGTGTCGAACTTCAGGCCGTCGATGTCGTAGTCGCTCATCAGCGTCTTGATGCGGCCGGTGTACCAGGCCTTGGCCTCGGGGTTGGCGAGGTCGATGATGCCCGCCGTTCCGTTCCACCACGTCACGGTGCAGGGCTTGGCGGTGTCGGCGGCATCCTTGAGCAAGTAGCCCTTGTCGACGGCGAATTGGTAGTTGTCGGAGTCGAGGTTGATCCACAGGGTGGTCCAGAGCCCGAAGTCGAAACCGAGATCGTGGATCTTCTTCGACATGGCCTTCGGATCGGGATAGGCCTTGGCGTCGAAGGTCAGGTTGCCGTAGTTCGACTCCCACTTGTCATCGAGCTGGAGGGCGTGCCCTTCGAGCCCGTTGTCCTTCAGATCGGTGGCGTAGTCGAGGACCTTCTCCTGGTCGACGTGGGTGTAGAACTGCGCCCAGGAGTTCCAGACCGGCTTGGCGTACTGCTCGTACGTGGCGTCGCTCTTCGCCGGTTTCCCGACGATGCCGACGTAGTCGCGGTAGACCTCCAGCGGCGTCGACTCGACGAAGACGGTGGCCTTGTAGGGGTCGCCGGACTCTATGTCGAAGCGTCCGAGTCCGTCCTTGCCCTCGTTGATCGCCACGTCCATGACATGCCCGGTGTCGACGCGGAGTCCGGTCGAGCTGGAGGTGTACCAGAACGGATCGATCATGTGGTACGACGCGGGGGAGAAGCCGGGGTGCTCGACCTGGCCGCTGTCCAGCGGCCAGGGCTGGTCGGTGCCGGGGCCGCCCTGCGGGGTCTCGGCCTCGCCGTGCCCGTACCAGTGCCCGGCGGAGGCCAGGTCGTAGGCGAGTCCCAGCCGGTCCGGCTCGACTCCCTCGACGTTCCAGTCGAGTTGGTAGCGGTCGGCGGCCGGGGTGAGGCGCGCCTGCACGGTGGCCCCGGCAAACGTGGTGCCGGCGGTGAGGGTCAGGACCCCGTCCTTCCAGCGCCAGCCCGTGACGTCGGTGGCGTGCTGCCACGAACTGCCGGAACGGAACCGTAAGGCGCCGGTGCCGCCGCCCGCGGTGGCGAGGACGGACGTTCCGGCGCGTTCGGTGCGGAGGGCGAGATCGCCGTCGGTGGGTATGTCGACCGAGTAGCCGGTGGTCTTCCCGGTGGCCGGTACGGACAGGGTGAGAACGTCCGCGGTTTCGGTCACCTTCGGCCGTGGGGCCGAAGCGGCCTGCGCCGGCTGGGCCAGGGGCTCCGTGCCGAGCGAGGCGAGAGTCAGGGTCAGGGCGGCGGCAAGTACGGCGCCGAGTCTGCGGGGTTGTGCACGCACTGTTGTCCTCCAGCGGGCAGAGGCTGGGAGTCTCTGATGAGCGATGCAAGATCTTGTAGTTTTGCGCACATACTCTTGCAGGAAAATTCATCTGTCAACGATGCGGTCCTTGATTCCCGCGGGGCTCCGCGGGCCGGTGATACCGCTGTTGAGGGGCGGGTCCGCTGCTCACGGCATGAGCCGCGGGCAGCGGACGAGGCCCCGGAAGGCCGTAAATTCTGTGTGAACGGCGTCAGGCGAGAATTCCCGAACGCGTGAGATGACGCGGGTTGTCCGGGTCGAGCCCGCGCGCCGCGCCGAGGGCGACGGCGAGCCGCTGCACCAGGACGAGGTCTGTCACCGGGTCATGGCCGAAGGGCGCCGGTCGGTCGCCGGTTCGTGCGATCTCGCCGGGCAGCCCTTCAGGTATGCCGGGCAACTTGCCGAACCACCAGGCCACTCGCCACTCGCCCCGGTCCGGTGACGCCGATCGGCCTGTGGGGGTACTTCATCCACGGGTACACCGCCGTGCAGGCGTCCGCCGCCCCGCGCAACTTCAGTGCCGCCTCCGGTGTGACGCCGTACGCCCAGCCGCCGCCGAGGAACGTGAACTGCCCGGCGCCGAGGAGCTCTTCGGCAGGGCTACGGCTGCCCCTGCACGGCCGGAGCGCTCAGGTGCTCGCCGGACAGGGCGCGAAGAAACGCCAGTTCAGGAGTGGTAAGCCGGGTCTGCGCGAGCGACGTCTCGTCGGCGAACTCCAGGAAGGCGGCGGTGTCCACGAGTTCCATGACGGCGGTCACGCGGCCGGCGGTGACCGCGACGGTGGGGCCCCCGCAGACGCTGGAGCGCGTCCGGCACCTCCGTCGTGGTGCCCGACCGGGTCGGCGCGACCTCCCGGTCGAAGCGCGGCCCGACGGGCATCGCGGACGCCGGGAAGGCATCGGCCCCGCCATGTCCGCCGGACTCGCGGAGCATCGCGTACGCCTGGGCCATGAACCACGACGTGCCGCAGCCGGCGACGGCCACACGTTCACCCGTCGTGGCAGCTCCGCGACGGGGGCGGCTTCAGGCCGTGCGAGGGCGACGGCCTGCTGCCGGCACCGGCGGGGTGGCGATCTCGGTCTCCGTCCGGCTCGTGCGACTCCCGTCTCGGACGACATGGCGTGGACGTGATTGCCGTGGTCGCGCGGTGAATCACCGCCCCTGCGTGAGTGCCGGCGCCCATGCGATCCGCATCCGGCGTGACCGAGTCGTGATCCGGCGGCCCCTTGACACTATGCGTGATTGGTCGAGCATGATGTTGATTACTGCTCGAAGTGGGCAACATTCGAGCATAAATAAGCATTGAGCCGCACCCAACGTCACTGCAGTGGTACGAAGAGAGGGTGGTACCCGAGTGAAACGGCACCTCGCAGGCACAGCCACAGGCCTGGTTCTGGCCTTGGCTCTCACCGGATGCGGCAAGGGGGGCTCCTCCGACAGCGGCGACTCGGACGGCCGGACGATCACCTTCGTGGCCGCGAAGTACGACGACGACACCCAGCCCTACTGGGCGCGGCTCATCAAGGACTTCGAGGCCCGCAACGCCGGCTACAAGGTCAACCTGGAAGTCGTCGACTGGGAGCAGATGGACTCCAAGGTCAAGACATACATCCAGACCAAGCAGCAGCCGGACGTCCTCAACTACAACAAGTTCTCGGACTTCGCCCGCGACGACCTGATCTACCCAGCGGACGAGGCGGTGTCGGCGAAGGTGCTCGGTGACTTCCTGCCCCTCTTCGCCGACCAGGCCAAGTACCAAGGAGTCCAGTACGGCCTGCCGTTCATCTCCAGCGCGCGGCTGTTCTTCTACAACAAGGCGATCTTCAAGCAGGCGGGTGTCACGGCGCCGCCGAAGAGCTGGGCCGAGGTCGAGGCCGCCGCCAAGAAGATCAAGCACGTCAAGAAGACCGGGGTCATCCCCCTGGGCCTGCCGCTCGGACCGGAGGAGGCCCAGGGCGAGTTCGGCATCTGGTCGATGAACAACGGCGGCGGCTGGGTCGACGGCTCCGGCAAGTGGGCCGTCGACCAGCCGGCGAACGTGGAGACCCTGACCTACCTCAGGAAGCTGACCAAGGAAGGGCTGACCCAGCCCAACCCGGAGACCACCAACCGCAAGGACGTCTTCAACCAGTTCGCGCAGGGCCGGATCGGCATGATCAACGGCGCTGTCTTCATGCGCAAGGGCTTCATCGACCCCGTCGACAAGAAGCTCGACTACGGCGTCGCCCCGCTGCCCAGCAAGGACGGAACCACCCACAACACCCTGGGCGTGCAGGACTACTTGGTGGCCTTCAAGAAGGACGGGGGCAAGAACCGCGAGGGCGTCAACAAGTTCCTGGACTTCGTCTACCAGAAGGAGAACGCCTCCAGGTTCCTGTCCACGGAGGGATTCCTGTCGGTGACCAAGTCGGCCGGTGACGCGCTCAGTTCGGACACCGGCTACTACAAGCCGTTCGTCGACGCCCTGGCCGGCGCCAAGTTTGCCCCGGCGGACAACCCGGGCTGGGCTGCCGTCGACGGCGCGGTGAAGCAGCAGATAGGCACCGCCGTGGCGGGCGGCGATCCGAAGAAGGTCCTGGAGAAGATCCAGAAGACCGCGCAGAAGACCGGCTGACGCATGACCGTCCACGACATATCAGTACGCGCCTCCGGGGACCGGCGGGAACCGGCCCCGGAGGCGGCGGCACCGCCCCCGGCCCCCGTCCGCAGGCAGCGGCGCGGACTGCGGGCCCTGGAACCGCTGCTCTGGCTCGGGCCCGCCGTCGTCCTCATCCTGGCGATGGTGGTCTGGCCCGTCGTCGAAATGGTCCGCACCTCCCTGACCCGGATCAGCTCCACCGGCCTGTCCCTCGGCTCCGCGGGCCTCGACAACTACACCGACCTGTTCGCCGAGGAGGACCTGCCGGGCGTACTGCTGCGCACCCTGATCTGGGTCGTCGGCGTCGTCGCGGTCACACTCCTGCTGTCGCTGGGGCTCGCCCAGTTGCTCAACACGCGTTTTCCCGGGCAGCGAGTGGTCCGCTGGGCGCTCATCGTGCCCTGGGCGGCGTCCGTACTGATGACCGCGCTCATCTGGCGCTGGATGCTGAACAACTTCTACGGCGTCGTCAACCGCCTCCTGATGGACGTGGGCCTCCTCGACAAACCCGTGAACTGGCTGGCCGACCCGGTCCTCGGTTTCGCGGCGATGATGGCGGTTGCGGTGTTCGTCTCCCTGCCGTTCACCGCGTTCGTCATCCTCTCCGGACTCCAGACCATTCCCGCGGAGATCTACGAAGCGGCCCGCATGGACGGCGCCGGGACCGTCAGGACGTATCTCTCCGTCACCCTGCCGCTGCTGCGGCCCTCACTGCTGGTGGCCGCGATCATCAACATCATCAACGTGTTCAACTCGTTCCCGATCATCTGGGCGATGACCCGCGGCGGCCCCGGCTTCGCCACCGACACCACGACGACCTTCATGTACAAGCTCGCCTTCGACAACCAGGCCGTCGGCGAATCGGCGGCGATGGCCGTCGTGAACTTCGCACTGATCCTCGTCGTGGTGCTCGCGTATCTGCGGGTCGTGCGGTGGCGGGAGGAGATCCGATGACAACACCGGCCGCACACGCCGGACCACGGGCCGGACACCGGGTGCGCACCGCGCTGGTCGCCGGAGTCGGCTGGCTGGTCGCCCTGCTCTTCCTCTCCCCGTACCTCCAGATGCTGCTGACGGCGCTGAAACCGACGCCGGAACTGATGAAGTCCCCGCCCTCGTACCTGCCGTCCCACTGGCAGTGGTCGAACTTCGCCGACGTGTGGTCGCTCGACGATCCGCCGGTCGCCGGCTCGCTGGGCTTCTCGCTGTACGTCGCCGCAATGTCCACACTGCTGGCGCTGCTCGTCGGGCTGCCCGCCGCGTACTACACCGCGCGGCACCGTTTCCGCGGCCGCGGCGCGTTCCTGCTGCTGGTCCTGGTCACCCAGATGTTCGCGCCCACCGCACTGCTGGTCGGCATCTACCGGGAGATGGTCAGCCTCGACCTGACCGACACCGGCGAGGCGCTGATCCTCGTCAACGCGGCGTTCAATCTGCCGTTCTGCGTGTGGATCCTCAACGCGTACTTCGCGAGCGTCCCCAAGGAGTTGGAGGAGGCCGCGTACCTGGACGGGGCCGGCCGGCTGGGGGCCCTGGCCCGTATCACCCTGCCGCTGGCCATGCCCGGTGTGGTGACGGCGGCGGTCTACACGTTCATCGCCGCCTGGAACGAGTACGTCGTCGCACTCACCATCACGTCCTCGAAGGACCGCACGACGCTGACCAAGGCCATCCCCGGGTTCGTCACCGCCTACCAGGAGCAGTGGCAGTACCTCTTCGCCGCTTCACTCATCGCTGTCGTCCCGGTCGTGGTGCTGTTCATCTTCGTGGAACGCCATCTGGTCAGCGGTCTGACGGCCGGTGGCGTCAAGGGGTGAGACAGGGTGTCCACCGGAGGAGACCGGGGCGGGCGTAGCGGAAGGGCCGGGCGTTGTCGAAGGGTCGGGGCCGGACCTCGTCCCGGAGGCCACGAGGGACCTCGCCGCACCGGCGCGCCGCCTGCCCTTCCCCGCGGCCGCCCGGAGCGACCGGCAACCTCCTTGTGGCACAAGGACGTTCAGGCGCGGACGATCTCCACTCCGGCGGCGACGAACGGCTCGATGAGTCCGGCGGGAGCGTCCCTGTCGGTGACGAGCACATCGACGTCCTCCAACGGGCAGATCCGCGCGAACGCCCGCTTGCCCAGCTTGGAGGAGTCGGCGACCACGACAACCTGCTGAGCGCGCCGCGCCAGGGTCCGGTTGATGCTGGCCTCGCCCTCGTGATGGGCCGTCGCACCATGCACGGCGTCGATCGCGTCGACTCCGATGAACACGTGGTCCAGCGTGATCTCGGCGAGCAGTTCGGTGGCCAGCGGCCCGATCAGTTCGTACGAGGCCGGGCGGGCCACCCCGCCGGTGACGACGAGCTTCACATGACGGCGTACGACCAGCTCGTTGGCGATGTTCAGGGCGTTGGTGACAACCGTCAGCGACGGCTCCGCGCTGCCCTCGGAGCCGAGGTCGCTCCTGGTCGCCAGCGCCCGTGCGACCTCGGTGGTCGTGGTACCGCCGTTGAGGCCCACCACAGCCCCGGCCTTGACCAGACCGGCTGCCGCGTGCGCTATCCGCTCCTTCTCGGGGGCGTGGCGTGCCGCCTTGTAGCGCAGCGGCAGGTCGTACGCGATCGCGTTGATCACGGCGCCACCGTGGGTGCGGGTGACCATCTGCTGCCGAGCCAGCTCGTCGAGGTCGCGTCGGATCGTGGCAGCGGACACCGCGAGTTCGGTCGCGGCCGCCTCGACCTCGATACGCCCGTCGCGCGTCAGCATCTCCAGCAGCGCGCTCCACCTGGCTTGCGGTGTCGCCATCTCCGTCGCTCTCTGTCGGTGGTGTGGGCATCCATGAAATCACGGACAGCGCCCACCGCCGTGATGCTCATCGCAATTTTCAGTACTTTATCGCGACCAAAGCAACAATTTGTTGCACCAGGTTTCACGATTTCCGTCACCGTCGGGCAGGGAGCGGCCGGCGTCAGACGACCCTCCCGCGCACAGGCGCTGCATGGCCGGGCCGTCGGCGAGGCCCGACCGCGGCAGTGATCGCCGCTGCGAGGGCCGGACGTCGTCAGGGCAGTTCACCCCGCGTGTTGAGCTGCCCCATCCCTGTGTTGCTCAGCCGGCGCCGGCAGCCATCGCCACGAGTTCGCCCAACACCTCGCGCTCGATGTCGAGGAACGACCGCTCCTCCCCCTCGGCGATCCACTTCCCGAAGGCCACGCCGAACACGGTCACCCCGGATTCCGCGGCGAGCGTGGCCGTCGCCGCGGGAACCCCCCGCGAGCGGAGTGCGGCAGCGACCGCCGTGGCAAGCCCGGCCAACTTCAACAACTCCCGTTCCTGCAGCGCCGGATTCCCGGAGATGATCCTCTGCCGCCGCCTGGAATGATCGCGGCGCTCGGCCGGGAAGAACGGTGCCGCGGCGGACAGAGCGGACTCGACCATCTCGAGCGGTGACGCGTCCGGCGCAGCCGCGGCCACGCCGTCCAGGAATGCCTGCTCCAGCAGTTCCTGGCCGCCGAACAGCACCTCGCGCTTGTCGGCGAAGTGGCGGAAGAACGTCCGTTCCGTGAGGCCGACGGACTGGGCGATATCGGCCGCGGTCGTCCCGTCGTAGCCGCGGCTGATGTACAGATCCATCGCCGCTCTTTGCAGTCGTTCCCGGGTCCCGGGCTCCCATCGCACCATGCCGACCATCTTAGTGATGACAGCGGCTGACATGACAGCTACAGTGACGACAGCCACTGACGTCAGTGGCTGACATCGCTTGCCCGTCCGCTGGGACCGGGCATTGAAGGAGATCGTCCACATGCGCGTTTTCGTCACTGGAGCATCCGGGTGGATCGGTTCGGCCACCGTCGACGAACTGCTCGCCGCAGGTCACGAGGTGGTCGGGCTCGCCCGCTCCGACGCCTCGGCCGCATTCCTCGACGCGAAGGGAGCCCAGGTCCGCCGCGGCGACCTCGACGACCTCGAGGGCATCCGGGAGGGCGCCGAGACCGCTGACGCCGTACTCCACCTCGCCAACAAGCACGACTTCGACAATCCCGCCGTCTCCAATCGGGCCGAACGGGCCGCCGTGCAGGCGATCGGCGATGTCCTGACCGGATCCGGCCGTCCGTTCCTGCTTGCATCCGGCGTCGCCGGCCTGGCGCAGGGCCGGCTGGCGGCCGAGGCCGACAAGTCGCCTTTTCATGGCCCGGACTCCCCCCGAGGCGGCAGCGAGAACCTCGCACTGGAGTACGTCGATCGCGGCGTGAACACGGTCAGCGTGCGGTTCGCCCCGACCGTGCACGGCGACGGCGACCACGGGTTCATCGCGATGCTGGTCGCGATCGCCCGTGAGAAGGGGATCGCGGGCTATGTCGGCGACGGCACGAACCGCTGGTCGGCGATCCACCGGTCGGATGCCGCGCGGATCACCCGACTGGGACTGGAGAAGGCCCCGGCGGGAACACTCCTGCACGCGGTGAGCGAGGAGGGAGTCCCCACCCGGGAGATCGCGGAGGCCATCGGGCGGGGAATCGGCGTTCCCGCGGTCTCGATAGCACCGCAGGACGCACAGAGCCACTTCGGCTGGATCGGCCGCTTCTTCGGCATGGACGCCGCCACCTCCAGCACGCGCACACAGGAACTCCTCGGCTGGACACCGAGCGGACCCGGCCTCATCCAGGACCTGGACGCCGGGTCCTACTTCCGCTCCTGACACACCGGGCACACCTTTGGGCCGACAGGCCGTACGCCGTACGACGAGGAAGGCATCGTCGACGGCTACGTCCCGAACCCGAGTGTCGAGGCCGATCCGTCTCCCGGCGGAAGCTCGCCGGATGGACGAACTCGCCGAACTTCACAGGCGGTTGGATCGTAGACCTTGCCGCCCTTCCGCTGCCAGACGACCCGACCGCTCTTGCCGGCCGCGCTGTTCGAGGCCTGCTGCAGCAGGGCCGTCGCCCTGGCGGAGTCGGTGTCCAGCGAGGTGGGGCTGTTGCCTAAGGCGCTGCCGGCCGCGCCGACCGCGGCACCGAGGGTGATCAACAGGCCCACCCAGACCAGGACGACGGCGAGCCGGTGCCGATGGCACCAGCGGGCGAGAGGAGACATGGACGAGCCTTTCCAGAGGTGCACGCGCGCTACCGGGCCGGTCATCTCGGCCCACCCTCACGTTCGCAGCGCCCGGATCTCTCGTCGTCGGGCGATCGCAGGCATGTGCGTCTACTGCGCTCGAAGTAGACGAGGTGCCGACGCGGTATGCCTGTGCTGATCACTCAGAAGACCGCTGCACCCTGGCTCGGCACCCCACCCCACCCCGGCTCGGCCCGCCGAGCCGACAGCCACGGATCGCCCCGGGGCGGCGCGCGCCTGCGCGGGTTCCGCCCGCAAAAGCTCCTCGCATGTGAGCCTGAAACGGGCCCAGGGTGCGCTCGATGAACGCACATCTCGCGGAATCCGTTGGTTCAGCCGATCAGGGCCTCGGTGATCTGGCGGGTGGTCTGCAAGGCGACCCGGGGATTGACGGCGGCGTAGGAGACGTACGCGTTCAGGCCGGTGGCCAGGGCCCAGCCGCGGCCCCGGGTCCAGGTCGCGTCGTCGAGGCCGAGGGCGGCGCGGAAGGCAGCCCGGCTTCCGGCCGACATCAGGGTGAAGGCGATGGTCAGGTCACGGGCCGGATCACCGATGCCCAGCCCGCCGAAGTCGATGACCGCGCTGAGGCGGCCGGCGAAGGTCAGTAGGTTGCCGGTGTGGAAGTCGCCGTGAAACCAGACGGGCGGGCGGTCCCAACCGGGGGCGCTCAGCGCCGCAACCCACAGCTCGGTCATGGCCGCGGCGTCGAACGTACCGTCAACCTCCGCGATGGCGGCCCGCGTTGCACCGTCCCTGTCGGCCAGCGGCCGACCGGTGAGGTCCTCGTGAGCGTCATCGGCCGGGAAGTCCTCGGGTCGGACCGTCTGAAGGGTGATGAGGAACTCCGCCAGTTGGACGGCAGTCCCGGATGAGCCGCCCAGCGCCTCGACGGTCGCCACCTCGCCGTCCAGCCAGCGGGACACCGCCCACGGCCACGGATAGGTGAAGCCGGGCTCACCCACCCCCACCGGTACGGGGATGGCCAAGGGCAGGTGAGGGGCGAGCCTGGGAAGCCACTCGGACTCCTTCACGGCCTGCCCGACGGCCCCCGCATGGCGGGGCATCCGGACGGACAGGTCCTCGCCCAGCCGGTAGATCACATGGTCCGAACCGGCAGGGTGGAGCCGCTTGAGGGGCAGCTCGGCCCACTGCGGGAACTGCGTGTCGACCAGGCGCCTGGCCAGTGCGGCATCGATCACGGGCCCCGGGGCCGCCGTACTCCCGATGGCCACGTGCAACTCCTGCGGTGGGCCCGCTCCATGCGACGGGCGGCGGAGCCATCACAGTGCCTGATGGACCCGGCTGTCGAACCGTTTTTCTCGACTGACCGCCCTCCGCCACGCGAACTCCACTCGCACGCCTGCCGAATCCGACCCAGCGCCGTCCTCCCGATCCGAGGGGGCCTCCCCGGCTCATGACCGAACAGGCCTTCTTGGCCTGCCGCGGGAAGTGACGTCGTACCAGTTGTCGTCGATGCCGCATTCGCCGCCCTCGACCGCGCTGTCATCTGCCGACGACGACCGCACACCGCACTTCGTCGGGAGTAAGGGCAGGTGACGCACCCAAGAGACGGCCCTGCTCGATGTGTCAGAACGCAATCGCAACAGTCTGGCCCGCGCAGCCTCACATGCGGGACCTCAGCACATCGACCTCACAGCCCGGCGCGAACGGGTCGAAGCCATGCTCGGTCAGCCAGCGAACCACCAGCAGACTGCGCAACGACCACCACGCGCGGATCACGTCCAGGTCGACATCGGAGCCGTAGCCGGCGATGACGTCGCCGAGTCGCTCCTCGTGTCCGAGAGTCAGGACGGCGAGGTCGAACAGGGCATCACCCTGACCGGCCTCGGACCAGTCGATGATGCCCGTGACCTCGTCGCCGTCCACGAAGACGTGCTCGATCTGCAGGTCGCCGTGCGTGAACACCGGAGTCCAAGGCCGGAGCGCGGCCTCGGCGACCAGGCGGTTGCGGGTGACGAGGTCGGTGGGCAGGACGCCGTTCGTCACGAGCCACTCGCACTCCCAGTCGAGATCCGCCGCCAACTCGTCGAGACCCCGGCCGGCCCGGCCGACCCGGGGCGGCAACGGCGCGTCGTGCACCTTCCGGATGGCGGCACCCGCCGCGGCCCACGCCGCCGACGACGCGGTCGACGGCTCGCCGAGGTGGCCGAGGGCCGTTCCCGGGACGGCGGCGATCGCGAGAACGGGCGGCTTGCGCCACAGGATTTCCGCGGTCGGGACCGGCACCATGGCCATCGCCTCGACCTCGGCGTCGATGCGCGCCTGATCGGTGTCCACCTTCAGAAACACATCGCCGACGCGCAGGGTCGCGCGCTCGGAATGGGCGACGACGACTTTGACCTCATCCATGGGCGACCAGTATCCCGGCGATGACCGTTTGCGTCGCCGGATTTGTCGCGCACGCGCACGCGCACGCTCGCGCACGCTTTCGCAACTGCCCGCGTCCTGCCATCCGGAGGTCGCGCGCAGGACACCAGCCCCTGACCAGGCGTCAAGCCACGACTTCCGTCACGACTTTGTTGACGACTGCCGAGGTCGGCGGGCCGGGGCCGCGGTCTGCGAGCAGGAGATGCCCGCCGCCGACCAGCGACAGGGGGAGCGAGTCGATGTCGGCGTCGGCCGCGATGCGCCCAGGTCACGCTCGTCGACCAGATGAGCGGGGAATGCGGTCGTGGTCTGGGCCAGGATCGCGATGCCGCCTCCGGGTCTCGCCTTGCGCAGTCGTGCGCGCAGCTGGTCCCGAAAGGTGATGACCGGGATGAGCGCTACCGGCATCGTCCCGGAACGCGGTCGGAAGCGCGGTCGGAAGCGCGATCGGCTCTCTGGGGGGTGCTTCACGATGAACCACACCACCCTGGCCGGGCGGGAAAAGATGCTGCGGAGGTGGCGCGGGCCCGGTAATGTCCCGGCTGTGCGTTGATCTTCAGGGTGGTGGCATGGCGGCCACCGCAGACGGAGCGGCCGCTCTCCTGCCGGCACGGCGGTGAGGGCTGGTAGGCGTGTGCAGTCCGTCCAACTCACCGGAGATCACCAGCATGCTTCCCGAACTGACCTATGCGGAGTTGCTCAGCCGCATCGCCGACGACCCGGCCGTCGTCGGGCTCGTCCTCAAGGGTTCCCACGCCCACGACGGCATGGCCACCCGGTATTCGGACCGCGATGTGTACGTCGTCCTCGCGGAGGGCGCGGACAGCGAACTTTCGGGCTTCCACGGTCATCGTTCTGCTGAGCTCGATGTCGTCGTCGCCACGGTCGACCAGTTCCGCGACTTCGACGGGCACGAGCGTTATGCGCTGTCCCGCGCCCACGTCGTGATCGACCGGTTGGACGGCGGAATCGCCGAGATCGTCGGCGCCAAGGGGCTTCGTGACCGTGCCGAGGCGTCAGCGGCGGCGGCTGGTTGGCTGGATGCCTATGCCAACTCCCTCTACCGTTCCCTCAAGAACGCCCGAGACGGCAACCTGCTGGCCGCCCACCTCGACGCGGCCGACAGCATGAGTTTTCTGCTGGAGCTGCTGTTCGCCCTGGACCGTCGTCCACGTCCCTACAACAAGTACCTGGAGTGGGAGCTGGAGAGGTTCCCCCTGCCAGGATGGGCAACGAGCCCGCTCCTCGAACGGATCGGACTGATCGCGGGAACGGGTGACGCAGACCTCCAGCGGGTCCTCTTCGCCCAGGTCGAGGCTGTGGCACGCGAAGCCGATCACGATTCCACGCTCGATGCATGGGGCGAAGATCTGCTGTTGATGCGTCCGGAACCGGACCTCAAGGCAAAGTAGGCCATCGCAACTCGGCGCGCTCCTCGATCAGTTCAGTTCGGGCCGCGCGCCCAAGGTGTCTTCCCTCTCCGGTCGACATCACCATCACGTCGACCAGCGAGGGAAGTCGCTGCGGACAGCTGTGCAGATCCCCCGGCAGTGGAAGCCGTTCACCACCGTTCACCAGCCCGGGTGCAGCAGGCGCTGGTCCCGGTGGCCGTCGGCATGACGGCCGGGGGCGTCTCCTCGAACCGTTGCATCGCCCCGAGCCCGCGCATCGCGAAGAGCACAGTGAACCCGGCGGATACCGGAGAGCGATCGTCAGCCCGTACGTCCGACGTGCCGCTTCACGCGTGGTGCTGTCGAGTCCGAATCCGCCACGCACTTCACGCTTCACGCGTGAGCGATGAGTTTGGGCAGCGGATCGTGTCTGCCCTGACATGACTCGACCCATCGCCGACATCTCGGTCTCTCTCGGCGGCTTCATCACCGAGCCCGACCCCAGCCCGCCCAACGGTCTGGACACCGGGGGCGAGGCCCTGCACGCGTGGGCGCCTCCCGCCGACCCCGACAACCGCCACGCACCTGACCTACGACGCCTCCCGGTGACGCGATGAGCACTGTCACCGTCAATGAGATCGCCCTGGGCGTCGAGTCGTTCGGTGACGACGGCGCGCCCCTCGTCCTGCTGGTGGGCGGGACGACAATGCTCTCCTGGCCCGATGCGCTGTGCGAACGCCTCGCCGCCGGTGGGCGCCGCGTGGTGCGCTACGACCTGCGCGACAGCGGGGAGTCGACGACCACAGATCCAGAGGCGCCCGCCTACACCCTGCGCACCCTCGCCTCCGACGCGGCAGCCCTCTCCGACACGCTCGGTGGGGGACCCGCACACCTCGCTGGGATCGGCGTCGGCGGGATGGTCGCCCAGATGGCCGTACTCGACCACCCTGGCGCATTCTCGGCGCTCACCCTGGTCGGCACCCGCGCGGTTGCCCCGGGCCCGCCCGACGATGACCTCCCCGACCATGACCGGACGACGATGAGCCGGCTGTTCGCGCGCCCGATGCCCGATTGGACCGACCGCGAGGAGGTTGCGGAGTTTGTCGCCGCAGGCGCGGAGATCGTCGGCGACGACCGCGCCACCGCGTACGCAACCGCTGCGCGCATCTGGGACCGCACACCCGGCACCGCACCCCCGATCCAGCTGGCCAACCAGATGCGCATGGTGTTCTCCAGGCTCGACTGCACACCCCGCTGGCGCGAGCGCCTGCCCGAGATCAAGGTCCCCGCCCTGGTCGTCCACGGCCGCCACGACCCGGTGTTCCCCGTCGGCAACGGCGAGGCGATCGCGCGCGAGATCCCCGGGGCACGGCTGCTCGTCCTCAAGGAGGCTGCCACTGCGATCCCCGATGCAGCGGTCGGTGAGGTCGCCGAGGCGATGCTCGCGCTCGGATAGAGAACGGCGGGTGCCACGAGGCTCCGGCCTCCACACAGCAACCAACGCCGAGGCCTCGATCCGGCCGAGCGCCCGCGATCGACACGAGGCCGGCGAACCGAATCGGGAGCCGCCAGGGCGGGTCGATTGCCGTCGCGGGGCTTGACCATGGTGGGCGGCGTCGTTAACTTGCCAGAGGTCCGCTACGTGGACGCTGTTCACGGTATCGAACGGCGCCGGAGTCTTCCTCGCCGCCGGTCGGTGGCCGGAGCGGCATCCAGCAGCACCTCCCGTCCAAACGGCAAGCGTGGATACACCCCTGAGTGTGGGAGCGCTCCCATTGAGCGTGTCCACCCGGACCTGGCAAGAGCCTTGCCCCCAGGGGTCTGAGCATGACCTGCAGCCAAAAGGAGAGGGCATGACACAGAGTCGGAACGAACCCGCAAGCGGCGAGCACAGATCACCGAGTCGCAGGACCGTCCTGGCGACGATGGGGGCGTTACCCATCCTCACAGCCGCGGCGTCGGCCACGGGGGCCGCTGATGCCGCGGCCGCGACGGCCGCCACCACGGCGGTCATCGATGCGTCCGCCACACGGCAGACGATCCGAGGGTTCGGCGGCATGAGCCACACCGCCTGGGCCGGCGACCTGACGGCAGCCCAGCGGGACACGGCGTTCGGTACCGGCGACGGACAACTGGGCTTCTCGCTGCTGAGGATCCCCGTCCCCGAGGACCGGACGGCCTGGAACCGTGACCTGGCGACGGCGAAGCGCGCGGCCGAACTCGGGGTGGCCGTCATCGCGTCCCCGTGGAATCCTCCGGCCTCCATGGTCGAGACCTTCGTCCACGGCAGCCAGACCAATGCGCGACGTCTCCGGTACGACATGTACGGCGCCTACGCCCAGCACCTGAACGACTTCACCACGTATCTGCGGAACAACGGAGTGAACCTATACGGCATTTCGGTGCAGAACGAGCCCGACTACGCCCAGGACTGGACGTGGTGGACCCCCACCGAAATGGTCCGGTTCCTGCGGGAGAACGCCGGCTCGATCGGTACCAGGGTCATCGCGCCGGAGTCCTTCCAGTACCTGAAGAACATGTCCGACCCGATCCTCAACGACCCGGCGGCACTCGCCAACGTGGACGTGATCGGCGCTCACCTCTACGGCACGTCGTTCGCGAACTTCCCGTACCCCCTCTTCAAACAGAAGGGTGCGGGCAAGGAACTCTGGATGACGGAGGTCTACTACCCCAACAGCACGGATTCGGCGGACCTGTGGCCCCAGGCGCTCGACGTGGGGGAGCACCTCCACCGCGCCATGGTGGAGGCCGAGTTCCAGGCCTACATCTGGTGGTACATCCGGCGCAGCTACGGCCCCATGCGTGAGGACGGCAAGATCAGCAAGCGGGGCGCCGCCATGGCGCACTTCGCCAGGTTCGTCCGACCCGGGTACGTACGGGTGCAGGCAACGGCGACGCCGGCGACGAGCGTCTACGTCTCGGCGTACCGGGGCGGCGGCTCCACGGTCGCCGTCGCCGTCAACAAGGCGACCTCCGCGGTGAGCCAGCCGTTCACCCTGGTGAACGGTGCCGCCTCCACGGTCTCCTCCTGGCTGACCGACGCGAGCAGGAACGTCGCCGCCCAGGGGACGACCGGAGTGTCCAACGGCTCCTTCACCGCCACGCTCCCCGCTCGAAGCGTGATGACCTTCGTGATCCGTTGACCTGGCCTCCCGGCCGAAACACGCGATTTCTCTTGATTCCAGGTCTCTGGAGGCCGGTCCCTCGCAACTGAACGACTGCGCGGGGATGCGGCCCCGCGCAGCCGTTCCGTCGCGAGAGAGTGACCGACGCCAGGACAAATCACATCAAGCCGTAGCTCGCATGGGTCGGTATCGCTGGGCTACTGCCCCCGACCGGAACTCATGGCGGTCCACGAGTTCGAGCTGGATGCGCTCGCGCAGACCAGCGAGCAACGTCGGCCCGTGTCCGGCAAGGACCGGCTGCACAAGGAACTCGTACTCGTCGATCAGTCCCAGATCAGCCAACGCCAGGGGGAGTGTCACGCCACCCACCCACAGGCCCTCGCCTGACTCCTGCTTGAGCCGCTGGACCGCTTGCCCCAAGTCGCCTCGCACCAGGTCGGCATTCCAATCGACCCCGCTCAGCGTGCTCGACACGACGTACTTCTTCGCCCCGTCGATGGCCTCGGCGAACGGGAGCTGCCACTCATCCATCCAGTCAGGCCAGGTGCCCGTGGCCGGCTTCCGCCACGCCGACTCCATCATCTCGTAGGTCACCCGGCCGAAAAGCAGGGCATCGGCTCGCTCCATCTCAGCGGTCCAGTAGCGCATGGACTCCTCGTCCGGGGGGAGCCCTGCCTCGTGATGACAGCAGCCGTCGAGCGTGACGTTGATCGAGTATCGAAGTGGTCTCATCTCGTTGCTCTCCCTTGGTGCGCGCCCGCGTTCACCGGACCGTACTCAGACCACTGTCGGCGCCATTTCTCATCGGTGCCCCGATCGCACCTCCTGTGACGCCTCGTGTCGCGCACTTCAATGTCGTCGTGATGCGAACCAGACCGTAGACCGAGCGCGCGACTGATTCGGCGCTCTGGGCGTTCAGGTTCACAACGAGTTCGTGCCGTCGACCTTTCAGATTCCAGCATGGCGAGCGGCGATCTCCAGCAGATGCAGCGCGCGATGTCGGCGGCGGGGCTGCCGCTTCTCCAGCGGACGAGGCTTCCGTGGGCGCCGGTGCAGCAGCACGTGCCCGACGCAGCCCGTCAGGACAGCAGGTCGCGCCTGCATGCAGGGCGGTTTCAAGTTCCGGGATTGGGTGGATCGTCCGCGTTGAGCGGGAGTTGACGCGGCAACAGCACAGGCACGAGACCGGTGATCATCAGGGTGTCTACGCCAGCTGTTCACATTGAGGTCCCGTGCCTGCCGTCCTGGCGAAACTGGTCCCCCACCAGCACGACACCGGTCGCCTGCGCGCCCACCTCCAGCGCGTACCCGACCCGCGTTCGCGTCGCGGACGGTGGTATCCAGTGCTCGGCCTGCTGCTGATCTGCGCCTGCGCAGTCGTCTCCGGCGCCCGGACCATCACCGAAATCACCGAGTGGGGACAGCGCGCCAGCAACGGGGTACTGGAAGAACTCGGCATCCGCCGCCACCTGCCTGGACGTCGCCGCGCCCCGTCAAAGGCCACCCTCACCCGCCTCCTGGCCGCCCTCGACGGCAGGACCTCCAACAGCACCGGCCACGCGCGGGAGCGGGAGCGGGGTCCGCTCCTGGGCTTCGGCAACGGGGTGCGACGGGGGCATTCACGGATGCCCCGCTGGGCACTATGGTGTGGGAGCGCTCCCACTGGTGGCACCGCGGTGATCAGCAGAGGGGATCCCCACATGACGATCGGACCCGTCGGCCGGGGCCGGACGCGGCGTGGCCTTGCTGCCGTCACCGGTGCACTGATCCCTTCTGGCCGATCCGGCCGGCCCGCGCGGTGACGGGTGTGCGGGCCGCCTGACCGTCTCCCGTTCCCTGTCCCCCAGCGAAAGAGGGATGTGTGATGCGACAACACCATCGGCCGACGCGCCGCCGACGCCCGGCGTTGTGGTGCGTGGCCGCCGTGGCGCTGCTGACCGGCGCAGTGGGAACGCAGCCGGCCGCGGCGGCCGCCCCTCGACCTACGGCGGCCGTTGCCTCGCCGGCCTCCGGCACCGATGGCGTCACCGCGGGCAACGCCGCGATCGCCTCGGTCGACCTGGCCGGCACGTGGGGCTTCACCCCGGCGGGCCGGTCGGCGACGTCGATCACCGTGCCGGGCGGCGGCTGGTACAAGCAGGGCTTCACCGATGTGAACGAGGCGGTGTACTCCCGCACCATCACCGTGCCGGACTCCGGGCAGCCGCAGTCGACGTGGATCGAGTTCGGCGCGGTGAACCACCAGGCGACCCTGTCGGTCGACGGGCGGACGGTGGCGATCAGGACCACTGCCTTCACACCGTCGAACTTCGACATCAGCGCCTACGCGGCACCGGGTACCACGCACACCGTCACGGTCGCTGTGAAGGGCAGGGGCGCCCTGAAGAACCCCGCGAACGGCAGGTATCTGGTGCCCGACGCGGCCGACTGGGCTGAGGCCGTACCGCAGGGGATCTTCCGTTCGGCGTTCCTGCGCGTGTATCCGGCGGTGTACGTCAGCGACACGTTCGTCCGTACGTCCGTGACCAGTCAGACCCTCACCTACGACGCGTCGGTGACCAACACCTCCGGCGCCGCGCGGACGGTGACGCTGACCGGATCGCTCGCCTCCGACAACGCCACGTCGTTCAACTACCCGGCGCTGCCGAGCAGCACGGTGACCGTGGCCGCCCACTCGACCGTCAAGGTGACGGTCGGGCCGGTGGCGTGGAACCTGAACTCCTCCTCGTACTGGTGGCCCAACGTCCCCTATCGGCAGGGGTATCGCGCCCAACTGCACCGCCTGACGGTCCACGCGGCGACCGACGACGGCCGCACCAGCGACGCGACCTACCGCTTCGGATTCCGGGAGAGCAGCCAGAACGGCGAGTACTACTACCTCAACGGCGTGCGGGTGAACTTCCGCGGCGACAACCTCCAGGGCGCGGACTACGACCGCATCAACAACGGCGGCAAGGGCGACGCCTACGACACCCTGCCCGGCTTCCTCGCGCCCTCCTCGGGAAACGGTGGCTGGCCGCAGGCGGTCGACAACTACCAGCGGCTCAACTACAACTTGGTCCGCATTCATCAGGAGCCGGCCAGCCCCTACATGCTCGACGTGGCCGACGAGATGGGCCTGATGATCATCGACGAGACCGGCATCCGCGGCTCCAACAGCCTTCAGGACTTCGTCGCCGGGCACGACAACATGGTCGACCACGCCCGCGCGCTGACCCTGCGCGACCGCAACCACCCGGCGATCATCCGCTGGAGCCAGAGCAACGAGCCCGGCAGCAGCGGTATGGACTCGGAGCAGTTCGAGAAGGACCTGTACGCGGCGATGAACGGCAATGACGGCACCCGGCCGGTCAGCGTCGACGCGTGGGTCGGCGCTCCCGCGAATCCCTACCCCACCATGACGTACGCCAACTTCGATGTCTTCGGGCACTACTTGGACGGTTTCGGCGCCTACGGCGAGAAGGTCGTGTCGGTGCCCGGCCGGCCCGACGGCGAGGGCGAGTACATCTGGCCGAAGTGCAACACCAAGCAGGGCTTCGAGTGGTTCGCCACCACGATGGTGGCCAAGCGCGGCAAGGACGCCAGCGACTTGCGCCCCTACACCCTGCTGTCCGCCTGGGCGGGCGTCATACCCGGCGTCCGCACTACCGACTTCACTCCCGAAGAGGGCGGCCATCCCGTCTACGGCGCCGACAACCTCTCCGACCCGTGGAGCAATCCGCAGTTCCAGCGCATCCAGGCCGCGTTCAACCCGGTCGCCGCGATCGACCTGCCCTACTGGTCGGCCTCCGGTGTGTCGGACTCCAACGGCACCTTCCCGCTCCCGCAAGCGGTCCCCGGATACGCCGCCAACAGCACCGTGAACCGTACGATCTCGGTGTTCAACGACGACTTCACCGGCACCGCCGTGGGCTTCGCCTGGAGCGCCCACCTCGACAGCGCCACCGGCCCGGTGATCGCCTCCGGGAACACCACCCTCACCGTCCCGCTCGGCTCGAAGGCGACGCAGACCGTGTCGTTCACCGCGCCGTCCAGCGGCTCACGGGTCTACCTCGTCCTGTCCACCAGCAAAGCCGGGACGACCGTGTTCAGCGACGAGGTCGAGTACTTCACGTTGAGCGGCGGCGGGAGCACCGGTCCCGCGCCGGGCACGTACCGCATCGTCAACCGCAACAGCGGCAAACCGCTCGCCATCACCGGCAACTCCACGGCCGACGGCGCCAAGGCCATCCAGCAAACAGGGAACGCGACCTGGACCCTCGGTTCCGCCCAGGACGGCGCCTACACCCTGCGATACACCGCGAGCGGCAAAATGCTCGACGTCAACGCCTCCTCCACCACGGCCGGACTGCAACTGCAGCAGTGGTCCGCCAACGGCGGCACGAACCAGCAGTGGTACCTCCGGCCCACCGGCGACGGCTACTACACCATCGTCAGCCGCGCCAGCAGCCTGGCCGCCGACGTGTACGGCCAGTCGACCAGCGACGGCGCTCAAGTCGTGCAGTGGACCGCCACCAACGGCACCAACCAGCAATGGCAACTGACACCGGCCTGAGCCGGCGGCCCGCCCGCAGGATGTGCCGCCACCTCCCCGTGGCGGCACATCCGGGGCCTGCGGCCACCCCAGGGGCGCACACAGGGGACGCCACGGCGTCGTCCGTCACCCGGCTCCAGCCCGGATGGAGGCCCCCGGCCCCGCGCGGGGAGATCCGCCGCGTGCGGGGACGACCATCATGGCGGTGAGTCGAAGGCCGCTGATACGGGCGGCCGGCCGCCGGAACGGTGGCGAACGCTCGGGGTCCCGGGGAGAGTGACGCCGAGGACCTGCTGCCGTACGCGACGCGCGATGGCGTCACGGTGGTTTCAAGTTCCTGGTAGGAGGGGGCTGTCGGTGATGCCCCAGATCCAGAGGGCGTGTTCGGGCGCGTCCCGGATCGCTCGGGTGGTCTTGGCGATGTTGTCCGTTCCGAGTAGGCGCAGTCTGCCGATGGCCAGGTTTCGCAAGGCGGCCATTACCCGTGGTGCGCTGCCGGTGTGGACGGTGGAGGCGTCCTCTGCGAAGACCACGTCTCTGACGTGGTGGCTGGCGTTTTCGATTGCCCAGTGCCCGCGCACGTATCCTCCCAGGTCGGCAGGGGTGGCCTGGTGGGTTTCGAGGCTGGTGACGGCGTAGACCGTTTCCCGGGTCTGCCGCTTGCCGGGCTCTTGGCGGCGCCGGTGGACGCGCAGGGCCAGTCGTGCTTGCGGGAAGGCGATCCCGCCCAGGTTCGCCGCGATGGCCATCGTCTTGACCGAGCGGGACTCCCGCCGGCCGTGCCCGGTCCCCGATGCGGTATGCGCGACGGGTACTTGTTCCCATGGCAGAGCCTTGAGCTGGGACGACGCGGTCGGCTGGTTCCCCTTGATCACCGCGATGCAGTGGGCCTTCTTCTCCTGGACCAGCCAGCGCACCTGGTCCTTGACGCTGTGCAGGGCGTCGAAGGTGACCACGGTGCCGGTCAGATCGAGTGGCTCCAGCAGCGGGCGGAAGGCGGCCGTCTCGTTGGTCTTTGCCCCTACCTCCCGCTGGGCCAGGGTGACGGTGGGACGGTGAGTGACGGCGGAAGCAGGTGCCGGTGGCGCCGGCCTCGGTGCGCGGAGCCGGTCAGGGCCTTGCCGTCCACCGCGATCGCCGGCGGCGGTGCCGAACCGGTGGTGGCGACGTCGGTGTGGTGGTCTTGGGCCAGGTAGGCGCCGATCGCGGCGTCCAGGGCATCGCCGTCGAGGGCGGCCAGGAGGCGGGTGAGGGTGGCCTTTGGCGGGGCGCGGCGACGTCCGGGCAGGTGGCGGCGGATGCCGAGTTCTTCCAGTACCCCGTTGCTGGCGCGCTGTCCCCACTCGGTGATTTCGGTGATGGTCCGGGCGCCGGAGACGACTGCGCAGGCGCAGATCAGCAGCAGGCCGAGCACTGGATACCACCGTCCGCGACGCGAACGCGGGTCGGGTACGCGCTGGAGGTGGGCGCGCAGGCGACCGGTGTCGTGCTGGTGGGGGGCCAGTTTCGCCAGGACGGCAGGCACGGGACCTCAATGTGAACAGCTGGCGTAGACACCCTGATGATCACCGGTCTCGTGCCTGTGCTGTTGCCGCGTCAACTCCCGCTCAACGCGGACGATCCACCCAGTCCCGGAACTTGAAACCGCCCTGCATGCAGGCCGTTCACATCGAGACGCCGGCGTGAGAAAAGCAAGCGGCCGTGCGGGGAACAGTTGGTGCGGTCTGCGCGGTTGCATCGACTGGGGGACCGGCGCCGCACGGGCGTGGAACACGGAGACCGCAAGGTCGTCCTGCCTTGGCAGGATCCGGGCCCCTGGATCGCGGTATGCCCGCTACGCACTTGGATCAAGACGTAATTCTCTGCAGGAGGACTGTTTTATGACTGACCGGCCTTTGACGCTCATGGCCGTACACGCCCACCCCGACGACGAGGCCACCGGAACCGGAGGGGTCCTCGCACGCTATGCGGCCGAGGGCATACGCACGGTTCTCGTGACGTGTACCGACGGCGGCTGCGGTGACGGACCGGGGGGTGTCAAGCCGGGCGATCCCGGGCACGATCCGGCCTCGGTCGCCTCGATGCGTCGGCAAGAACTTGAGGCGAGCTGCGAGGTCCTGAAGATCAGCGATCTGGAGATGTTGGACTATGCCGACTCCGGGATGATGGGCTGGCCGAGCAACGACGCTCCCGGATCCTTTTGGCAGACCCCTGTGGAGGAAGGCGCCGCCCGAGTCGCCGAACTGATGCGGCACTACCGACCCGATGTGGTCGTCACCTATGACGAGAACGGCTTCTACGGCCATCCCGACCACATTCAGGCCCACCGCATCACGATGGCGGCGCTGGAGATGACCACGCTGACACCGAAGGTGTACTGGACGACGATGCCCCGCTCGATGATGCAGCGGTTCGGCGAGATCATGCGTGAGTTTCATGAGGACATGCCGGAGCCGGATCCTGCCGAGGCTGCCGCGCTGGCCGAGATCGGTCTCCCTGATGATGAGATCACCACGTGGGTGGACGCCACCGCGTTCAGCGGGCAGAAGTTCGACGCGCTGGCCGCGCACGCCAGTCAGGGCGAGAACATCTTCTTCCTCAAGATGGGCAAGGAGAGGTTCGGCGAGTTCATGGGCACGGAGACCTTCGTACGTGTCAAGGACGCCACCGGCACGCCCGTGCCCGAGAAGGACCTCTTCGAGGGACTGCGCTGAGCCGACGGGTCGACAGGGATCCGAGAAGCCCACGCGACCGCACGGGGGATCGAGCGGCCACGCCCGGAGTGCTTGTGCACGTGGCTTCCGCTCCGGCAGCTCGCCTTCAGGCACTCGCCGACGGCGTCGACACCTGCCCGCACCGCTCACCCGACACCGCGCTCGTCCTGAAACCACCTGGTACCGCACAGCTGTGAGGCCTGAAGGCTCCTGACGCGTAGGGCGCGCGACAGCCCAGGTCACAGACCCGGTGGTCTGCTTTGGCCAAAGCAGACCACCGAGGTGGCGAGACGAAGCTCAGGCTCCGGTGTCCGCCACTGCGGCAACGCAACAGATCACAGGGATCTCCAGGTTCCTGATACCTGCTGACATCGCAGCCTTTACCTCGACCACGCCTGTACGAAGAACTCGTAGAAGGCCGGCGGGACGCCTGCCTCCTACGGGTTGCACCACGGGCTCAGCTCGGTTCGCACGACCCGGTCGGGATGGTGATGTCGTGCTGCTTCGGGCCGTCAGCCGGCCCGGCGCGGCGCCGGCTCGCTGTTCTTGTCCGTTTCGATGACGTGGACGCACCGGTTGAGGGCGGCGGCCATGTAGCGGCGCCAGAGCGGGGTGAAGGGGCCGGCGAGGATCCAGCGTCGGCCGGGCAGCGGCTTGAACTCGTAGGTCCAGCGGATGAGTGTGCCGTCGCCGTCGGGGTTGACGTTGAACTCGCCCCGAGCTCCCTCCGCGAGGCGGGAGAGGATGTTGGTGAAGTTGGTCAGCTGGTAGGCGAAGCTGGATCCGGGCGTGTATTCGGTGAGTTCTTCATCGGCCTGGGAGCCGTCGTCGAACTGCGGGTTTCTTCGGGCGCCCGCGTGGTCCCAGGCCTCGGTCTGGTTCTTCACACCGCTGATCCCGGGAAACGGGAAGACCGGGCGGAAGACGGTGGGAAGGTCGATGGGGGTCAGGATGCGGAAGGCGTCCGGGGGTGCCGTGAGAGTTCGCTGTTGGACGGTGATGGTGACGGTCTTGTCGTCGGACTTGATGAGGAGAGTGGTCATGGTTCAGCTCGCAGCGGTGGTGGTGAGGGCCGGGTAGTCGGTGTAGCCGCGGTGGTCGCCGCCGTAGAAGGTGGCCGGGTCGGGCTCGTTGAGGGGCGCACCCGTGCGGATGCGGTGGGGCAGGTCGGGGTTGGCCAGTGCTTTGGCACCGACCGTGACGACGTCGGCCAGACCGGAGTCGAGATCGGCGAAGCGGGTGTCGAGCGGGGTGCCGGCGCGGTTGACGAGCAGTGCGGTAGACCACTGCCGGCGCATCCGCCGGAGGAGTTCTTCGTCAGGCCCTTGGATGACGTGCAGGTAGGCGAGGCCGAGCGGGTCGACGGCGTCGAGCAGTGCCGGGTAGACGTCGTGGGTGTCGTGCTCGGTGATGTCGTTGTAGGGGTTGCCGGGGGAGATGCGCAGGCCGGTGCGGTCGGCGCCGATCTCGGAGGCGACCGCAGATGTCACCTCGGCGGTGAAGCGGATGCGGTTGGGGACGGAGCCGCCGTACTGGTCGGTGCGGTGGTTGGCATTGGCTGAGAGGAACTGGTGGAGGAGGTAGCCGTTGGCGCCGTGGATCTCGACGCCGTCGAACCCGGCGGCGACGGCCGCCGCCGCCGCGTAGCGGAACTCGTCGACGACACCGGTGATCTCGTCGGCGGTGAGGGCCCGCGGGACGGGCATCTCCTGGGGGCCGCTGGTGGTGAACATGACGCCCTTGGGCTGTATGGCCGAAGGGGCGACGGGCGTGCGCTGGTGCGGAGTGTTGTCCGGGTGGGAGATACGGCCGGTGTGCATGAGCTGGACCACGATGCGGCCGCCCTCGGCGTGCACGGCATCGGTGACCTTGCGCCAGCCGGCGATGTGGGCGTCGGTGTAGATGCCCGGGGTCAGCAGGTAGCCCTGGCCGTCGTCGGAGGGCTGGGTTCCTTCGGTGATGATCAGGGCCATCGAGGCCCGCTGCCGGTAGTACTCGACGTTGAGCTCGCTCGGTGCACCGTCCGTCAGGGAGCGGTCGCGAGTCATGGGTGCCATGGCCAGCCGGTGCGGCAGTTCCATGGCACCGACGGTGAAGGGGGTCCAAAGAGTCACGGGATATCGCTTTCTGCTGTTCAGCGCTGTCAGATGAGCGGGAAATGTCAGAGGGAGCTGAGGACGCGGACGCGGTCGGCGGTGGCACGGCGAGCAACGTCGGTGGTGAAGGCGATGGAGTCGAATTCGTGCGGGACACCGGGGTGCAGGTGGAACTCCACAGGGACGCCGGCCCGGCTGAGCTTGGTCGCGTAGGCGAGGTCCTCGTCGCGGAAGGCATCGAGCTGGCCGACCTCGATGTAGGCCGGGGGCAGCCCGGTCGCGTCCACGAGCCGGGCGGGAGCCGCCGTGGCGGGCACGTCCGGCCTGCCCGCCGCGTCGCCGAGCAGCGCCGGCCACGCGGTGCGGTTGTCGTCGTAGGACCACAACAGGTACGGCTCGATGTGCGGGTCGGGCGTGGTGGTGCGGTCGTCGAGCATCGGCATGAGCAGGATCTGCCGGGCGATCGCCGGACCGCCGCGCTCCCGGGTGAGGATCGACAGAGCCGCGGCCAGTCCGCCCCCGGCGCTGTCGCCCATCACTGCGATACGGCCCCGGTCGACGCCTAGTTCGTCGGCGTGGTCGTGCAGCCAGCGCAGGGCGGCGTAGGCGTCCTCGACCGGCGTCGGGAACGGATGCTCGGGGGCCCGGCGGTATTCGACCGACAGCATCGGCACCCCGCTGGCGGAGACGTAGCGCGAGACCGGTCCGTCGAACAGGTCGATGTGGCCGAAGATGTAGCCGCCGCCGTGGAAGAACAGCACCGCCGGCCCCGCCGCGGCGCCGGTCTTGGCGTACCAGCGCATGGTGATCTGTGTGCCGTCGTCGGCGGTTGCGCGGTGCTCGGCGGTCGTGACGTCGGTCGGCATCGGCTGGGCCGCCGAGGCGGCACCGATGATCGGCTCCCACATGGCGCGGCGTGCGGGCACGTCGCCTACCGCCGGGGGTGTGGCGTGCGCCATGGCCTCGGCCATGGGGGCGAAAACCTGGGCGAACTCGGGGTCGAAACCGAGTGACATGGCTGTCCTGTCTTCTTGGCTCATGGGTCTGAGCTGGTGTGATGTGGAGGAGCGGTGGAGTCCCAGGCCCAGGCCAGGATTCAGCTGTGGCCGGCATGGATGTGCTGGGGGGGGGGGGGGGGGGGGGCGGGGGGGGGGGGGGGGGGTCGCGGGGTGGGGGGGGGGGGGGGGGGAGGAGAGGGGGGGGGGGGGGGGGGGGGTGGTGGGTGGGGGGGGGGGGGGGAGACCCACGCGAGCGGGATGAGGCTGGGGTGGTGTTGGGGGGGGTTTGTCTGGTTCTCCCCTCCCCCCCCCCCCCCCCCCCCCAGCCCCCCTTGATGGCTCGACCGCTTGTAGGAGACGCCACTTGTAGGGAGACGCGACGCGATCGCCGTGTCGGAGAAGGTTGCCTAGGTGAGAGAGACGGCGGAGGGAAGGACGAGGACCTTGCCGGAGAGCGCGCCTTCTGCGGCCTCCGCGTGCAGCGCCGGCAGCTCGGCCAGCGGCACCCGGCGAGCGATGTCGACGTGCAGCGCTCCGGAGTCGACCAGCGTCACCAACCTCGCCAGCTGCGCGGCGTCGCTGTTGACGAAGAGGTTGACCCCGCGCACGCCTCGCTCCTCGTCGGATGGCGCGGGCATCCACACCGTCGTGTTCACCACGACGCCGCCGTCGCGGACCACGGAGGTCAGCGCGGCCAGTTGGATCGGATCGACCGGCGCGAGATTGAGCACGACGTCGACCAGCGCGGACAGTTCGGGGAGCCCGTGGTCGAACACCTCATCGGCACCCGCCGTCCTGACGCGTTCGCTGCTGCGCGGCCCGGCCGTGGCGATCACGTGTGCACCGGCGTGCTTGGCCAGCTGGACGGCGTAGCCGCCGACCGCCCCGCCCGCACCGTTGATCAGCACCCGCTGACCGGCAGTCAGCTTGGCGTGGTCGAAGAGGGCCTGCCAGGCGGTGAGCCCGACCAGCGGCAGCCCGCCCGCATCGGCCAGCGGGATGCTCGCGGGCGCCGCCGTGAGCAGGTCGGCCGGTGCGAGCACGTACTCCGCCGCCGCGCCGGCACCGGTCATCGGCAGGAAGCCGACAACCTGGTCACCAACCCTGACCCTGTCCGCGCCCTCGCCCAGCGCGTCGACCGTGCCCGCGACGTCGATGCCGGGGGTGTGCGGCAGGGTCACCGGGATGGGGCCCTGCATGAAGCCCGCACGGATGTTGCCGTCGACCGGGTTGAACGACGTCGCGGCCACCCGGATCCGGACCTCCCCGGCCGCGGGGACCGGCTGTGCCACGTCCTCGTAACGCAAGACGTCCGGAGAACCGTACTCATGGAAACGCACTGCTTTCATGGCAAATACGACCTTTCATGGCTGAGAGCGTGTTTCAAACTTGAAGCATTGCAAAGCCTGGGCACGCCTGGGCTTTCGAGACGGTGCCTTCAGATGTGCGAGGGACGACAGCCTTTAGGTGGCGGTCAGGAGCTGAAGCTTGCCGTGGCTCGGGGAGCCGGGCACGGCTGTGAACACCAGTAGCGTCTGATGCTGCTCCGGATCCAACAGCATCTCGGCGTACAGCTCCAGCTCCCCCAACTCGGGGTGCAGGTAGCGCTTGAGGTCGTGATGATGGGTCACTCCCACCTCGTGCAACCGCCAGATGTTCGCGAACTCGGAACTGACCTCCAGCAGCGCCGCGACGATCTCGCCGGCCCTCCCGGTGGGGTCCGCCGTGTACGCGTCCCGGATCTCCGCGGCGAAGACCCTGCCCCGTATCGGATGGTCCTCGACGGGGTAGAGGCCACGGATCCGCCGTTCACCGGTGAACCAGCGGTAGACCAGGTAACGGGACAAGCCCGAGTACTGGGTGTAGTCACCGAGCAGAGCGACCGCCGGGTGCGTCTGCAGCAACGCCTCGCCGAGCCGTGACAGCACGATCGCGGGCACGTCCGAGAGACCGGCGACGATCCGCAGCATCGTGGGACCGATGTAATCGTCCCGAAGAACCCGCCGCGGCGCCGGGATCCCGCCCAGGACGAAGAGGTGGTCACGCTCGCTCTCGTTGAGACGCAGCGCCCGGGCGAGCGCGACGAGCATCCGCTCCGACGGCGCCGGACCGCGCTGCTGCTCGATGCGGCTGTAGTAGTCGGCCGACATCTCCGCCAGCGCCGCCACCTCCTCGCGCCGCAGCCCGCCGGTGCGGCGCCGCTGCCCGCGGGGAAGCCCGACATCCTCCGGCTGCAACGCCTCACGACGCGCTCGGAGAAAATCTGCCAGCAATGCCCGGTCCATCGTCGGACCTCCTCTGTTCGACAGGACAATCTTGACGCGAACCGGGAACCGGATGAAGGGCGGCTTTAACCGCGGACAAGTTGTCCCTGGCTAGTGCTGTGACCACATGGGTTCGCCGAGGCGGCGGCTTCGGCGGTTGCATGGACGGTGAAGTCCGATCCAACTGCCGGGAGTGGCGGCTGAGACTGCGCCACATGTGCAGGTTGACCGACCAAGAAGGGCACCAGCGTCGTTCCATGGTGGTGTGTGCCAGGAGGACCTGCGCCGCGGGCGAGGTGGCCTGGCCGGCGCGTGGTCTCTCGGCGGCCGGGGGCGGCAGGTTGTCGCCGGGGAAGATGCAGATGCGGTTGCCGATCTCGGGGGTGGTGTGGAGTGGTTCTCCGTCACGACGTGGTGCATGAAGTAGGTGCCGGCCGAGATGTGGGCGTCACCGCCCTGGTCGTGTGGGTCCTGGAGGGCCACCGCGCCGCGCAGCCCGACGTACAACCTAATCTCGTCGTGCTCGTACGTACCGGCCGCCAGGGTGCTCACGGATGAGGAGCCCCGGAGTTCGTTGACGACCGTGTCCTGCAAGGTCACCGAGCTCATGGTTCTCTGGAAGCCGTCGACTGTAGAAGCGGTGAATTCCGGCAGTACAGGTCTCCCACGCGGTCGTTCCAGGTGTCGATCAGCGGCTCCCACGTTCTCCGGCCGGTTCCGGTGGCGTCGCCTCGGCGTCGGCGGTGAACGTGCCCACCCTGGTTTCGTTGCCACTCGGGGTCGGTTGCCTTTGACGCTGCGGGGCCAGGGGTTCACCGAGGACGAGCGCGAGACCGTGCGCCGGCAGACCGGCCGAGTGCCGCGGCTGGCTCGAAGGCGCCCTCGGCAGCGGCGAGTTCACCCGGGAGGGCAAGTCGTGCAGGGCCTCAACGGCGCTGGGACGGCGCTGACTTGCGGGCACCCTTCCCTGCGCCGCTCACGGACTCGTGCCGGCGCCGTCCAACAACTCCGCGATGCGTTCAGCTGTCTTCTGACCCGCACGCTGCTTGATCAGACCCTCCTTCGCGATCGCCCGCACATGCAGGATGGCCGTCTCATCTCCACTGCGAGTCACCGTGAGAGTGACCACCACCGGGTTCATGTTGAGGGTTCCGCCTCCGGTGACCACGCAGAGAGTCACCCGGTCCGATCCTGCCTTCGCCATCTCCGGGTCCGCGCCACCGGTCAGTTGGGCGAGCAGAGCGCGGGTGTGTTCAACAGCGAGTTCGAAATCCAGTGGCAGGTCGCGGTCGAACTCGCCGATGTCATGCTTGAGGAACCGGGAGGCGAACTTCCCACCAGCGTTGATGTGACCGAGGGCTTCCGCTAGGAGCTTGTCCTCTGGCTGCTGCATCCGGCGTCCCCTTCTTGCCTGCACGCTGGAGATAAGTCCGCCAAGAGTGCGCCACCGCACGACTGTTTGCAACAACAGGACCTACTGCCACACCTGTCGGGCGCCTACGAACTCACGCCCCGACAGGCCGAGTTGTGAAGGCCCGTTGAGTGCCGTCGTCGGCTCTGTGGTTCACCCGGATTTCGAAGTCATCGATCCGCTGATGCAGACGGTGCGTTGTCAGGGATCGGTGGCGACAGTGCTGGGCGCAGTACCCGTGGCGGGCGGTGCTGAGGCGGAGATCGCTCTCTTCGCTCCACCGTGCCCATGGCGGCGGCCTGCCACGTGACCCAGTCCTGCTCCACCCTGGGCTGCGTCGGCACTTCCGCGATCCGGCGTATGTGCCGACTCCTCAGGCGTGTGCGGGGATGTCCAGGGCGGTCCCGTACAGGCGGGACACCCGGATCAGGATCACCACGCGGCGATCGGGCAGTGGCTGCTCGCCGGGGGCCGCCCCGTCGATCGGATCCACTATCTCCGCCTCGCCTTCCGCCACGGCGAACGACCAGACGTCCGGACCGCTGACGTGCAGTGAGGTGTGCGGGTCGCGACGCAGCTGGCGGACCTTGAGGCGGTCGGCGGTGGAGGAGACGCGCAGTACGCGTTCCTCGGCGTTCCAGTCGTAGAGGACGGTCGACAGGTGCGGGTGGCCGGTGCTTCTGACGCTCGCGAGTACGCCGAACTGCTGCTGTTTCAGCAGCTGGGAGAGCTCCTGGTCGGTGAGCACGCGGGGGGCCGGGCCGTCGTTCTTGGTGGTGGCGGCGGGGGTGGTTTCGGTGGCGGAGGTCTCGCTCATGCGGATCGGCCTTTCAGCAGTGGGGACGAGGGTGGGGGAGAGGGCGTGTCAGACGGTTGTGCCGTGCGCGGGAGCATGCATGTCGAGGGCCGGCTCCTCGGCGACCTGGCGGGGGCGACGCAGCATGGTGAAGGCGATGGTGAAGGCGATGACGAGGAGCCCCGCGCCCACCGTGAAGGCGAGCCGGTAGCCGCCGGTGAGCGCCTCGGCCTCTGTACGCCCGCCCGCCGCGAGGCTCTCGGTGCGGGAAGCGGCCACGGTGGACAGAATCGCGACGCCCAGGGCCATGCCGATCTGCTGAGTGGTGTTGAACAGGCCGGACGCGAGACCGGCGTCCTTCTCGTTCGCGCCGGACATTCCGAGCGCGGTCAGCGCGGGCAGCGCGAGGCCGAAGCCCGCGGCGAGCAGCATGACCGGGAGGAGATCGACGGGGTAACTGGCGTGCACAGGAACGCGGGTGAGGAGACCCAGGACGCCGATGAGGAGCACAATGCCTGCCAACAGGACGTTGCGCTCACCGAAGCGGGCGTTGAGACGGGCGGAGACCCCCAGGGAGACGGCACCGATGACGGCGGCTGCCGGGAGCATCGCGAGACCGGTCCGGGCGGCACCGTATCCGAGCACCTTCTGGAGGTACAGGGCGACGAGGATCTGGAAGGAGAAGAGCGCGGCAACCATCAGCATCTGGACCAGGTTGGCGGCGGAGACGCTGCGTGAGCGGAAGATCCGCAGTGGCATCAGGGGGCTCTTCGCGGTCCCCTGACGGACGAGGAATGCTGCGAGCAGTACGGCGGCGAGGGCGCCGAAGCCGAGAGTGCGGCCCGAAGTCCAGCCGTACTCCTCGACCTTGACGACGGTGTAGATGCCGAGCATCAGACCGGCGGTGACCAGAACCGCGCCGAACACGTCCGCGCCCGCCTTGAGACCCAGACCGACGTCACCGGGCAGGACACGTACGGCGATCGCGAGGACGGCGATGCCGATCGGCAGGTTGATGAAGAAGATCCAGTGCCAGTTGAGCGCGTCGGTGAGTACGCCGCCGAGGACCTGGCCGATGGACGCACCCGCCGCACCGGTGAAGCTGAAGACGGCAATGGCCCTGGCCCGCTCCTTGCGCTCGGTGAACAGCGTCACGAGGATGCCCAGGCTGACGGCGGAGGCCATCGCGCTGCCGATGCCCTGCAGGAAGCGGGCGGCGATCAGCAGAGCGGGCGAGGTGGCCACGCCGGCCAACAGCGAGGCAGCGGTGAAGACGACGGTGCCGGCCAGGAACATGCGCCTGCGGCCGATCAGGTCGCCGAGCCGGCCGGCCAGCAGCAGCAGGCTGCCGAATGCGATGAGGTAGGCGTTGACGACCCAACTGAGGCCGACGGGGGTGAACCCCAGGTCGTTCTGGATGGCCGGCATCGCCACGGTGACGATGGAGCCGTCGAGGACCACCATCAGCATCCCGGCGGCGATGACTGCAAGGGCGAGCCGGAGTGAGCGCGGGGGAACGGGTGATGGCGTGGAGCCGGATGCAGCAAACATGCGGTCTCTCCTGTCGGTTGGGACAACAGGAGAGACCGTAGCAGATAGTTTTGTTGCAGACTATCTCTTTCGTTCTTACTGTGACCCCGCTTCCCCGCCTCCCCCTTACCTGGACTGGCGCGCTCGACGGGCGGCGCGCGGTGCCTCGACAGGGGTGGCCAAGCCGTCGCCGACCAGGTGCTTCAGGGCCCGCAGAAGGGCGTCCCTGTCCTTGTCGGGCAGTGTGGCCAGGGTGTCGCGATGCACGCCGTCGACGATCTTTTGGCTCTGCTCGGCGACGCGGGCTCCCTCGTCGGTGACGGCGATGATCCGGGCCCGCCGGTCCGTACTGGAAGGGCGGCGCTCAGCCAGGCCCGCCTCCTCCAGGGCGTCCACCGTCACCACCATCGTGGTCTTGTCCATGTCGCCGATCTCCGCGAGCTGGATCTGAGTGCGCTCCTCCGCCAGGGCGTGGACGAGCACGCAGTGCATCCGGGCGGTCAGGCCGATCTCGGCGAGGGCGGCGGACATCTTGCTCCGCAGGACGTGACTGGTGTGGTCGAGGAGGAACGACAGGTCCGGTTCGGTGCGCGCGGGCGTCATGGCGGTCATGTCTGCCAGCGTAGAGCAACTCGATCCGAGACGGATTATCCAAAAAGGACCTTCATGGAGTCCGGGCAGGCGGAGGGTCCGGTTCGGCGCCGGCGAGAGCTTCTCCAGATTGCGCAGCGGACCTCATCCCGGCCGAGACGAGTGCCCGTCGATCTCCGCACGCACCGATTGAGCCGCCAGCTGGGCGCGGACTTCATGGTGTCTACCAAGCGCTCCAGAGAGCGTCGTGACGGTGGCGGACCGGAGCGATATCTGCGCCGTCAAGATCGTGGCCGGCGCGGTGCAGGCCGCGGATCCGCTGAGCTTGGAGGCGGCCCTGGAGCCGCGCCCGACCTTCAGCCATGGCGATTTCGGTCGAGAACGAGTCACCTCTGCAGTCGAGCACCATCCACTGCCAGACGGTGATCCGGAGCAGCGTTTTCGTCGGGACAGGGCGACGGCCCTCGCGGGCGGCCCGGGTCAGGTCAGCATGCGGGTAGCGCAGGTCGTACAGGGACATGGACGCCGAAGCGCCGTTCCGGATGCGGAGTCGCCAGGGAGTTGTGCGAACGGTTCGGGACATCGAGAGCCTCCGTAGGGGCCCCTGGGCCTTCCAGAGGTACCTACGGAGGGTGCGCAGTGGTCAGCACGACTCAGCCCTTCGTCGTTCGGACGATCTGCCGGCGGCACCGGAGGTGCGGAGTGAAAGCCCGACGACGATAGTCCGTGCGAGTCAGTGACTCCAGTAGTCGCGGCAGGGCAGTTCGACCCACACATCCGGAGGACCGACCATCGCACGCCGGTCGGTCAGACGCAGTCCAGCGAAGGCGCAGGAGTAGGCCGCGGCGTCGTGCAGATGGAGGTACGAAGCCAGCACTTCTTCGGAGGTGTCGTTCTCGTGCGGTCCTCCACCCGGGTGCAGGTCCCAGCCCTCGATACGTCCATGACGGGCGATGCTGCCTTGGTTGCCGCTCTTGGGGTCGGCGTACAGGCCGTAGCAGAACGTTCCGGCAGGCAACCGGGTCAACATGCCCGGCATGTGCGGCGCATGTCCCCAGGGCTGTGTCACGACGGAGTCGCCAGGCACGGACGTCACGCCGACGATCTGCAAGCTCTCGTCCACGTCGTACCCGAGCGGATCTTCGAGCAGCTCGCCGATGGCTTCGTCCTCCACGGCCGCCGCCTCCAACCGCCGGCGCACCGCTTCGACCGCGTCGATGCCGGACACGCAGGCCGGCCCCGTACCGTCGTAGTGGGATGCGCCCAGCGCCGCGGCTAGTGCTGTGGCCACGAACGTTCGCTGGGCTTCCTCGTTCGACTACGGCGACCAGATGCAGGAAGCCACCGAGAAGCTTCAGGACGACTGGAAGGACTCAGCCTTTCCAACCCGAAGTTGCAGGTCGCTGGGTCGGCGTGGGACGGGGCCCGGTGCGCTCGGGCTGGTCGTAGCCTTGATCGTCAGCGGGTGATCGTCCGTCAGCGGGGAATTCAGCCGACGCCCGGATCGTGCTGGTCTTCCGTGTGCCCTACCAGAGTGTGGACGGTCCCGCGACGACCCAGCCAGCGTCGGTTGGCTTGATCCAGAAGCCCAATGACACCTCGATCACCTGCGCGCGGTAGGTGACCTCGGCGTAGAGATGGCTGCCAGTGTGGCCCCAGTTGAAGTCCCCGAGATCGAGCTCGCAGAGCCAGGACAGGTCCCGCTCCCACGCATCGGCGGCAGGGCTGCAACTCGCCTCCTTCGCATCGGCGCTCGCTCCGACCGAGCTGGCCCATAGCGACTTGAGCACATGCCGGACTGATGAGTGATCGACGAGCTGTTCGGCCTCAGGGACCTTCCCAGCTCGGAGCAGGCTGAAGTAGCGGCAAACGACCGCTTCGACGTCGGTCTTGGCAGGGCGCTCCGTCCAGATCGTCACCGCGAGATCGTAGAGGATTGGATGACGCCCCTGAGCGGTTTCACCCTGAACATCGCGGGCGGTGTGGGTTGGCGTGGGGCGGGGCTGCGGTGCTTCCCCGAGTATCCCGCTCCTGTCCCGCACCAGCCCCGTGACCTGCAGGCAGGATGAAAGCAACTCACTGACTCCGGCTTGGCCGAGGACCGGTAGTGTCGATCCACTGCCAGGGACTAGGGAGTTCTCATGTCGGCCAGCTGGGCGTTGTTGATATTCCCCGCCGTTCTCGTGGTGATCATGCTTGGTGCGATTGCTGTTGCGAAGGTGCAAAAGGGCTCGCTCGGGCGAGACGAGCTCAGGTCGGTGAGGGCACCAAGCGCCGTGGCTCCGACCGGATTCCAGCAGTCGGTGCAGGAGAGCCGAGAGGAATTTGTGCGGAGGCACTGGCGCCGCTCGGGTGTGGTTGCCAACGGCGTGACCCTGGTCGATCTCTACGACCGCATCCGGGCCCTCGAAGAACGCGTCAGCAGAGCCGAGCAACTTCCCGCGTCTCCACCACCGCCTGACTGAGCCAGGTGCTGTGACCGCGTGGGTTCGCCGGGTTGGGTTGGGTTGGATCAGGCCGCGGCTGTGAGAGGGCGTCCGCCCCGTCGGATGCCTTTCTCGCTGCGGATGCGGGCGCGTTCCTTGCGTTCGGCGCCAGGACGTCGCGGTGGCGGGTGTTGGCGTTGCGCCACCGGAGGCAGGCGTGCAGGGCTCGGGTCTGCACGGTGTGGTTGGGGTGGTTCGAGTTGGCGATGGTGAGCTGTCGTAGCGGTCCGAAGTGGGCTTCGATCGGGTTCGTCCACGGGGCGTGGGTCGGGGTGAAGCACAGCTCGACCTTGCTCTTCTTCGCCCAGCGTCGGATGTCGGCGCCTTTATGGGCGGACGGGTTGTCCAGGATCACGTAGACCGGGGCGCCGTCGGGCCGGGCGGCGCCGATCGGCCTCTTCCGCTGCCGCAGGCTCCGTGTCGGTCAGGTGCACCCGATCCGGTACCGGGAACAGGCTCGGCGTCGGTCCGGCCAGGCTCAGCCGCCCAGGTGACCAACCACCGATCGACGGCCGCCAAGGACCAGCCCCGGCAGCGGCGAGGGCCCGTGCGTTTTCCGTGCCGCCACCGATCCCCCCGCCCAGGTCGCATGTTGTCTCACGTCGCGCTCGCATACGGGTCTGACACTGGGGATCTACCGGCGGGATCAAGCTCCGATGAGACGGGATCCGTCTCGAATGGTCTGGTCTGTCGACGGCGCTGTGACCTGCGACGGCCGATCAGTTGACCTGGCTCGGCTCCGCCACCGTGTTCTCCACCGCGCTCACTCCCGGCCGGAGAGAGGAGCGCGTAGCTCGACGCGGAGCCGGATGGTCGTGTCGATGGGCAGCCCCAAGCCGGAGTGCCGAAGATCCTTTGCATAGCGTGCGATGAGGTCCAAGTCCCGCAGTTGCCGCTGCAGTTCTGAGGCGAGCGCTTCGTCCGTGTCGTCGGCGAGTTCGCCGTCTTCTTGCTCAGCCAGATACTCGAGGCGCTCGTCGGTCGCCTCAACCGCCCGGCTACTGGTCGAGACGGCGAACTCCTGACAGTCGAACAGGTAGGCAAGTGCGGCATACAACGTCGCCGCCGCAGCCGACTCGTCCGCGTCATCCGGCCCGTCCTGGCCGTCGTTGTGGCAGTACTCGCTGAGCAGGTACTCGCCGACCCCACGCTTTACGGCCGAGAAGGCGGTCGAGTTGCCGAGCACGCCCTCCCATACGGAGTTGAGCAGGGGGCGCAGGCTTACGGTGAAGGGAGCCTGTTCGTCTTCCGGCAGTGCCTCATGCCAACTCATCAGGCGTTCCGCGACACCGGCGGCGAATACGCCGCGCTCGCCGGACGACGCGGCCGTCAGCCGCTCCGCCACCAGCGCTGAAAGCTTCTGCCAAGTATCCATTCGAGCCGCCCCAGAGTCGCGATACCGGCGTGCTCACACCGGTAGGCCGATCATCGCAGTCACCACTGACAGCGCAGCACGTGAGCTCCACGAGGAAGGCGCGGGTACTGAACGGTTGCGCACGAGCGGGCCCTACAGGTCCGTCCGGCATGGTCAGCATGATGTCGGTGACGCACGGGTCGTCGTCCAGCTGCTGTCGCAGCGCCTTCAGGTCACGCGGCGAGTCGCATCGCCGAGGCGTGGCAGGCGGGGTGGTGAGCAGGGCGAGGCGCAGCGGGCATGGGCCGCCGCTGACGCGCGCGGTTCTTGCACGGTGTCCGGGGTGTCGGTCGACGAAGTCAACGAAGGTGGACCAGGATCCGGCCGGCGTTGGTCGGATCCGTCTCCACACGGGCGTAGAGCTTCCTGAGGTGCTTCTGCGCAAGCACCGCCAGCACCCGCTTCTTCAACTGGCCCGTCCCCTTGCCCGGGATGATCTGGACCGTGTCGACGCCGGTGGCGGCTGCCTTGAAGAGGGTCTGCCGCAGGGCCGTGTCGATGGCGCGATCGCTGCGGAAAACGGGGTGCAGATCCAAGGTGAGCAGGGCCATCGCCTCCGATGAGCTCGACCCCCGGGACATGCCGGGTCCCAATGGGGCTCGTCGTACGGTCGCAGCGTATGCGATCCTCTTCGCCCCCGTCCCCTCCGCAGTTCCCGTACTTCGGCCGCGCTGCTGGGGCTGGGACGCTCGACTGCGGTGCGGCGGTACGGACGACCAGGTGCGGTGGTCGTCGGATGACTGGACACCGGCCGTGGTGACGCCGCGGACTGTGCTGACCGGGCGGTGGTCGCCGAAGTACGAGGGATGGCTTCCGACGTAGCCCGGGCGTTCTGCTCAAGGTTCACCGCATGCAGGGTCTGCTAGATGAATGCGTCTGCGGAACCACGGCGTACGTGCTCTCTTGTGGTTACTCAGAAACTATAGGAGAGTGCGTTGAGCTGGAAGAACGTACTCTTCGGTGACAGGGAAACCTTATGGAGACCAAGCAGTTCACGGGCTCACCCGAAGACGCGGACCTGAGGCGTGCGGACTCTCTGGCGCGGGAGATCTTCTCGGACGTCGCCAACAAGTGGGCGTTCCTGATCATCGAGGCTCTCGGAGAGGGCACCCTGCGCTTCAGCGAGTTGCGTGACGAGGTCGAGGGCATCAGCCACAAGATGCTCACCCAGAATTTGCGCATGCTGGAGCGCTACGGCCTGGTCGAGCGGACGGTGCACCCCACAGTGCCGCCGCGGGTCGAGTACACCCTCACCGAACCGGGCCGAGCCCTGCGTGCCACGGTCGATGGAATGTGCGGCTGGACCCACCAGTACCTGGGTCACATCGAGGCCGCCCGCCGTCGCTTCGACGTCTGACGGGTGCACAGCACTCGCAGAAGGCGTTCGGCCGTGGCCGTGGTGAGCAGACCTCTGCAGGCTGCGTAGACGCGTTGGCCGAGCAGACGTAGAGCCCAGCCAAGGCCGGACCTGACGACGACGGGCACTCTGCGTCGTACTCCGAGCCTGTGTCGTGAGGAAGTGCCGCAACTCGCCCAATGCCGCTCGATTACGGCACGAGGCCGGGGCAGGCCCCGTTGCGGCTCACGCCGGCTTGAGCGCAGCCACCTTTCCGCCTGGCGGGATCGAACGCGTCGCCCGGCAGCAGCGCCGTACGGCGGTAACGCCTGCACGTGACCCAGATGCTGGAGCGGTCCCTGCAGATCGCCACCACCGTTGACTCGCCAGGCACGGGCGCCATCTGGCGATGGACGGACACGACCCTGTCGGCGTGGTCACTGCTCCAGGTTCGTCCACCGGCTGACGCGGCTGACGGGCCTACTGTTCGCGATCCTGAATGCGTGGGAATGGCGGCCCGGGCCCGGGGCAGACGGTCGCTGTACAGGGCATGTTGAATTTGGTGATCAGGGAGACTCACGATGCTCATGGCACACCCCGCGGTACTGATGAACCTGGTCGAGCAGTACGAGACGCTGCGGATCCTGCATGCCGAAGAGGGCAGCCCCGAGGTGCGTCGCCGCATGGACGACGTCGCCTACACCCTGTGCGTGTCGACCGGCACCTGCGACATCGACGCCGCCCTCATCGCCGCCCGTCACCAGTTGCCCGGCGCCCGCCCGCAGGACGATTCCCTCCTCACCGCCTGATCGATCTTCGCGTTCGTACCCCGACCCCGACCTCGGTGTGCGAGTGCAGATGCGCCCAGCGTGGCCAGCCTCGATGAACCAGCTCGGCCGGCCACCAGCCCCGGGCGGCGGCCGGTTCACGCGTCCGCCGGCTCCGCCTGGGTCGTATCGGCTGTGAGGTAGTCCTCCGTGATCTCCTTCGGGCCGAACGGCCACACCTTCTCGAAGCGTGCCCACAGCACGAAGGCCACGCAGCCGAGGGCCAGCCACGCCAGGGACCACTCGATGGGGTGGCGTCCTGGCGAGTTCTTGTCCGAGTAGCCGTAGATGACGCACCAGCCGACGAAGGCGATGACGCTCGGGATCGGGTAGAGCCACATCCGGTACGGACGCTTCAGCGTCGGCTGGCGCCTGCGCAGCACGCTCAGTGCCACGATCTGGGCTAGGGCCTGGACGATCACCATCACGGTCGTGAGGAGTTGGATGAGGGTCGCCAGATCGGTGTGGCGGCCGATGAGGAATCCGATCGCGGTGATGACGCCCATGGTCGCGATGCCCAGGGTCGGGAAGCGGTGCTTGGGGTGCAGCTTGGCGTAGGGGCGGAAGAAGACCCGTTCGCGGGCCGCGTCGTACGGTACGCGCGAGCCGCCGAGCAGGCCGGTGAAGACGGAGGCGAAGGCGGTGATCAGGATGAGGACGGTGACCGTGTCGGCGGCACCCTTGCCCCAGGTCTCCTCCAGCACCGCCGAGGCCACCGAGGTGGAGGCGATGTCCTTCGGATCCGTCATGCGGTGCCAGTCGATCACGCCGAGCGTGCCGATCTGCAGCAGCAGGTAGATCGCCATGATGCCCAGGATGGAGAAGATGATCGAGCGGGGCAGGTTGCGCCCGGGATTCTTGATCTCGGCGCCCATGTAGGCCGTGGTGTTGTAGCCGAGGTAGTCGTAGATGCCGATGGTCAGGCCGCCCGCGAAGCCGATCCAGAAGCCGCTGCTGCCCAGGTCGAAGGCGTGGGCAGGGTAGGTGAACGCGAGGTGGGGGCTGAAGTCGCTCGCTGCGGCGACGATGACCAGCGCCACCGAGGCGATCATGACCGCCCACATCACGGCCGTGATCCGCGCGATGTGCTCGATGCCCCGCCACAGCAGGATCACGACCAGGGCGATGACGCCCAGGCCGATCAGATCGCCGGAGGTCTGCCCCAGTCCGGGGGCGAGGTAGCCCAGGTACTGAACGAAGCCGACGACGCCTGTCGACATGATCAGCGGGATGAAGAGCATCGCCGTCCAGACGAACAGGAACGGCATCAGCCGGCCGGTGCGGTACTGGAAGGCCTGGCGCAGATAGACGTAACTGCCGCCGGAGCCGGGCATCGCCGCGCCCATTTCGGCCCACACCAGCCCGTCGGCCAGGGCGAGGACGGCACCGGCGACGAATCCGATCACTGCCTGCGGCCCGCCGAAGGCGGCCACCATCAGCGGGATGGTGACGAACGGGCCGATGCCGCACATCTGGCTCATGTTGATGGTGGTGGCCTGGAACAGGCCGAGGCGGCGGACGAAACCACCGCCGGGTGGCGGGCTACCGGACATGAGGGCTCCTGGGGTGGGTGCGAGGTGAAGGGGTGAGGTGCGGCGTGCGGGCCGGTATCCGGTGTCTGTAGCCCGATAAAGTTAAGTAGCCTTACTTGATGCGTCAAGAGAGGGGGCTCCCTGTGCGTGAGAATGGTGGGATGGCCGCCGGTGACGTCGAAGAGCAGCAGGAACAGCCCTGGAACCGGCAGCGGTTGCGCAGCACCAACGAGCGGTTGCTGCTGGAGCGGCTGCGCGCGACCGGCGCCACCTCGCGGGCACAGCTGGCCCGTGAGAGCGGCTTGTCCAAGCCGACTGTCTCCAGCGCGCTCGCCTCACTGGAAGCGGCCGGTCTGGTCCACGAGGTGGGCACCCACGTACCCGAACGCGGCCGTACGGCAGTGCTGTACGCGCCGGACCCGGCGGCCGGCTACGCCCTCGGCATCGACGTGGGCCGCAGCTGGCTGCGGGTCGCCGTTGCCGACCTGGACGGCACCGTCGTGGCCCGCTCCGACGTGCGCAACCACGCACGCAGCTCGGCCACGATGGCCGACCTGGTGGTGGCGACGGCACGGCAGGTGATCACCGGTTCGGGCGTGGCACCGGACGAGGTGGCGCACGCGGTGGTGGGCACGCCCGGTGTGTACGACGAGGAACAGCGCAGGGTGCGGTACGCGATGCACCTGCCGGGCTGGGGGCGCGCCGGACTGTTCGACCGGATGCGCGAGGAGTTGGGCGTCCCGCTGGAGGTGCACAACGACGCCAACCTCGCCGCGCTCGGCGAGTACACGTACGGCGTCGGGGCGGGCAGTCGACTGTTCGCGTACATCCTCATCGGTACCGGTCTCGGCATGGGCGTGGTGAGCGAGGGGCGGCTGTTCACCGGGGCGCGCGGTCTCGCCGGGGAGATCGGGTTCCTGCCGTGGCCCGGGCAGCAGAAGCCCGAGCGGCTGGAGGACGCGGTGTCGGGCGTGGCGGTCGTGGAGGCGGCGCGCCGGTTCGGGATGAGGGGTCAGCTCACCGCGAAGGCGGTGTTCGACGCGGCCCGGCAGGGAAACGACGCCGCGGTGCGGGCGGTGCGGCTGGAGGGTGAACGGATCGCCCACACGGTGGCGGTCGCCGCGGCCGTACTCGACCCGGATCTCGTGGTTCTCGGCGGCGGGGTCGGGCACAGTGTGGACCTGCTCCTCAAGCCGGTGCGCGACAACCTCAGGGCCCTGACGCCACTGCGCCCGAAGATCGCCCCGAGCCGGCTGGGGGAGGACGCGGTGCTGCTGGGCGCGGTGGCGACGGCGCTCGGGACGGCTCGGGATGTGGTGTTCGAGCAACGGTCGGGTGCGTCGTAGGACTCCGGGGCAGAGAACCGGGCGGCTGGGCCGGGAACCCGACCGCCCGGCGGAATCCGGTGAGTTCACGCTCTGTCGTCGTCGCGCAGGACGGAGTACGGCGGACTGCGTGGTGGTCGCGGCCGTGCCCGTCGGACGGGGGAGAGGTCACACCTGGTGGTGCGCTGTGTAGACGGTCGCGGCCATCGGCGCCGTCACAGGTCCGCTGCCGAGGAGGGCGGCCATCTTCTGTGTGACGGCGGCCTGGATGGTCTGCGCGTCTTCGCGGGCCTTGAGGGCGGCGCTCACCGGTGTGCCGGTGAGGAACCCGGTGGCGACGGAGGCGGCCGACTCCGCGACCCCGTCCAGCGTGACCTCCACGGTGGAGGCCAGGGTCAGTCCGGCGGTCGCGAGGTCCGCGGCGACCACGGCCGGATCGCTGTAACCGTGGGGCACGTCGTTGACGAACGAGGGCGCCCCGTCGGGCATGGACTGCTCCAGGGCCATCTGGAAGGCGGCCCCGAAACCGTGCGAGGCCAGCGGGCCCCAGCTGTTGAACAAGAACCGCCCCTGCGGGGCAAGGACCCTGCCCACCTCGCCGTAGGCGGCAGCTCTGTCGAGGAAGAACATCACCCCGAACTGGCACAGAACCAGGTCGAAACTGCCGTCCTCGAAGGGCAGCTCCTGGGCGTCCGCCTGTCGCCAGTCGGCGCCCGGCACCCGTGCTGATCCGGCGGTGACCATCGCTTCGTTGAGATCGGTCGCCACCACCGAGGCCGTGGGCACCGCGGAGAGCAGGGCCTCGGTCAACGCCCCGGTTCCGGCGGCGAGCTCCAGCACGGTGAGCGGCTGCAGCGCCGCCGCCCGGGCGGCCAGGTCGGCGGCAAAGGGGCGGAAGAAGACCGGCACCAGGTGGCGCTCGTAGGCCTCTGGCATGGACTGTGTCCACCGCCGGTTCGCATCGTCTGTGCTCACTCGACAGACACTAGCCCTGCGAGAGGTCCACGGCACCGGCTCAGTCGCCGCGGCGTCAGGCCGTCGTGAAGTCGGCGTCGGGCCCGGCCCGGGGGCGGGGGAAGAGCGGTGGTTCATCCCCGGCACGCTGCGCACACCGTCAGGAGTTCCCCGGCCGACGGTGATACCCGCGCGCTCTCGCCGCTGACGTCCGGTACGCCGGACACGGCATTCCGGGATGTCAGTGCTGATCGTCGAGGACGGGGCCGTCGGCGGTGACGCGGTGGTTGGTCGCGGCTGGGCCTCGGGAGGCGGCGGTGCCCCGCGAGGAGCCTGGTGGCGCCGTGATGGAAAAAGTCTGATCGACAGGGCAGTCGAACCCCGTTCCGTACCCGTCTTTACAGGAGAACGAGGGAGGGCCTATTGAACGCCGACGAGGAACGCCAGTTCCGCGAGTTCGTGGCAGCGCGGTCGAGATCGCTGCTGCACACGGCATACCTGTTGACCGGGGACTGGGAGCAGGGCCGGGACCTGCTCCAGACCGCGCTCGCCTCTACCGCCCGGCGTTGGTCGAAGCTGCGCGACCGGGAGCAACCGGAGATCTATGTGCGCCGGGCGCTCTACCACGCCCAGGTGGACCGCTTCCGACTCCTCAGCTGGGGGCGGGAGACCGTCACGGACATGCTGCCGGACCGCCCGTCCGGGCAGGGCTCCGACTTGGCCGACGCCGTGGTCCAGCGGCAGGACATCATGGCCGCGCTGCGGCGGCTGCCCAAGCGTCAGCGTGCGGTGATCGTGCTGCGTTACTTCGAGGACCGGCCGGACAACGAGATCGCCATGATTCTGGGCGTCGCTCAGGGGACGGTTCGCAGCCAGACCCACAAGGCCCTCACATCGCTCCGCACCACGCTGGCCGAGGCAGGGCAGACGGCGGCTTCCTCCACTGCCTCCGGAAGGGGCCTCATCGCATGAACGACTCGAACGAACACCCGCTGCACGACACGTTGCTGCACGATGCCCTGCACGCCCACGTCCTGGACAGCGGGGACGACTCCGGTGCCCACCTGGTCGGCCTGGCCGACGGCGCGTTGCGGGTCGCCCGGCGGCGGCAGCGGCTGGCCCGCGTGGGGGTCGGTGTCGTCACCGCCGCCGTGGTCGCCGGCACCTGGATGGCCGTCGCGGACGGCGCGACCTCGAGCGGGCACGTGGTGCGGCCCGCCGCAGGGGGTGACACCGGGAAGGCGGTCCCGGTGTCGCTCCTGCCGATCACCTCGGAAAGGGAGCAGGCATGCACCGAGGCCGGCGGGCGCTACTCCATGCCCGCGACCGCGGACCATCCGGCGTTGTGCGTCCAAACCGATCGAACCAGGGGCTTGAACGACATCCGTGTCGCCTCCGCGAAGGCTGAGAAAAGCACCGTCGACGGCACCTGGCAGGTCCTCGCGACCCTCAGCCCCGCCGACCGGACCCGTTTCGCCTCCCTCACCGGCTCCATCGCGGGGGCCCCGTATCCGCGCAACGCATTCGCCATCGTCATCGACGGCAAGCTCTGGGGCACGCCCTACGTGTCCGCCTCGCTCACCGGCGGTCGATTCGAAGTCGTCGGGGGCTACCTCGGGGACCTCACCAGCGATGCCGCCCACGACCTCGCCCAACAGCTGGATCCCGGGTGAGTCGTTGAACAGCCGACTGCTGCTGGGGCGTTGACCAACCCGCTCACGGCCGATCTCATCCGGTGAGGGCGATCGAGACGCCGTTGTCCCGGTCGACGGTCAGGGTTTGCGGGCGAGGGCGGCGGCGATGAGGTGTTCCCAGACCGTGAGTTGCAGTTCCCCCGTGCTGTTCCAGGCGGTGCCGGTCTGGTCGGGGCGCCACAGGGGAGCGGGGACGATGCCGGGGTCGAGGATCTCCAAGCCGTCGAGGAGGGCGGCGAGTTCCGCGTCGGTGCGCCAGCGGCCGCGGCCGAACGTCTGCTGGAGGACCTTCTCGGCCTCCTGCGTCTCCGGGTTGTTGCCGGAGCGGAAGTGGCTGACGAAGAAGTGGCTTCCGGAGGGCACCTGGTCGCGCCAGTAGCGGACGATGCCGGCCGGGTCCTCGTCGTCGTTCACGTGATGGAGGATCGCGCTGAAGATGACCGCGACGGGTCGCGTGAAGTCGATCAGCTCGACGGTGTCGGGATGGGTGCGGACCCCTTCGGGGTCGCGGACGTCGACGGCGACGACCCGGGTGCGGTCGTCCTTCTCCAGCAGCGCCCTTCCGTGGACCAGGACTTGGGGGTCGGTGTCGACGTAGACGACTCGGGCCTCGGGGGCGTGCCGTTGGGCGACCTGGTGGACGTTGTCGGCGGTCGGCAGCCCGCTGCCCAGGTCGATGAACTGCCGGATGCCGGTGGTCTTCACGATCTCTGCGACAGCGCGGGTCAGCGCAGAGCGGTTGGCGTAGGCGATGGCCACCGAGCCGGGCAGGTCGCGTTTGAACACGTCGCCGATCTCGCGGTCCACGGCGTAGTTGTCCTTGCCACCCAGCAGGTAGTCGTAGACGCGCGCGATGCTGGGCTTGGCCGGGTCGATCGAGGAGCCTTCGTACGTCATGACGTCCATTTTCCCTGCAACATCGCCTGCTGACCACGTTTTTGCGATGCCTGGGTCGACTCATGTGCAGGCGGCCAGGGTTGGCGTCCCTTGGTGGACGGTTGCGGGCGGGGACGGTCGGCGTGCGACGACAGCCACGTACGGAAGCCGGCGGTGTGGCACGAGGTGCGCAGAGCGGCGAGAGGCACCGCTGCAACGCGCTCAACGACCGTCCTCGCGAGCGGCGCGGGATCGTCACCGCGGCGTTCGAGCCGATGCGCTTCCTACGTGGCCCGTGGGTCTTGCCGGCGCTGACTCCTATTGCCTGGGCCGAACCCGAACCCAGGCCCAGGCCCAGGCCCAGGCCCCGGCCCAGGCCGTACGATCCATCGGACGACCACGTCCACAGTGCCGGGCTCCGTCCCAGCAGTGCCTGTCGCGTTGGGGCTGCGCACCGTCGGGCACGAGCTCAAGGGGACGGCGTGACCGGGGGCCGCAGGCCGAGCCACTGTTCAGCGTCCCAGGCATGGAACCGCTCTACCTCGGTGAATCCCAGCTTTGCCGCGAGGCGCATCGAGGCGAGATTGGCGGTCTGGGTGGCGAGGACCACCGGCTCGCCCGGAAGGACGCCGTCGAACCAGTCGAGTGCCGCCGCGCACGACTCGGCGGCGTATCCGAATCCCCACGCGCGGGGCAGGAACAGGTAGCCGAGATCGGCCTTCCCCGCAGCAGCCGGGCGATGGCGCTCCGATGCTCTCCTGAGCAGGATCTGGCCGATCATCGCTCCGTCGAGATCAACGACGAAACTTCCCGGCCACCGCCCGGGCACCTCGGGCATCTCACGCTCAAGCTCGTCACGCCGCCGGGGGCCACCGAGATAGGTGTGCACCTCCGGCGAGGCGTGCAGCTCGATGAACGCCGCACGGTCCCCGGCCTCGGGTGCACGGAGCACGAGCCGCTCGGTCTTGATCGGGGCAGGCGGCCACGCGACAGGCCCAAGTTCAGTCATGCCGATCAATCAATCAGCGGACTCGGCGGCGATCAAGGCTCGCGGACCGGTCCACCCAACGTTCCGGACGTTCCGGGCCGATCGCTGTGAAGCCGGCCTCCTCGGGTGCGTTCGGCTCCGACGGATTCTTCCGCTTCGGAGGTGGCGGGACTGCACCGCCCGGAGGAAGGCGCGGGCGTCGGCTCTGCGCGCCTCCGCCGACCTGGCGGAACCCGCCCCTCGTACGGACTTCCGCACTATCCTGACGTCGCCTTGACAGCGTTGTCCGCAGACCTCACCGCCTCGGGGGACCGTGTGCCAGCTCACGAACAGCCCGCCGGGGGACCGGACTTGGACGAGCTGCGTCGGCGGACCGTGGCCACGGCCCCGCAAAGCGAGGCGGGGATGGTCGTCTGCGAGAACCTGGTGCGGATCTACCAGACCGAGGGTGTCGAAGTACAGGCCCTCCAAGGCCTCGACCTGACCGTGGCGCAGGGCGAGATGATCGCGGTGATCGGGGCCTCCGGCTCCGGCAAGTCCACGCTGCTGCACATACTCTCCGGCCAGGACGTGCCCACCGCAGGGGCCGCCGAGGTCGCCGGACACGACCTGTTGGCGATGAAGCGCCGCGAGCGGCTCGGCTACCGGCGCGGCACCGTGGGCTTTGTCCGGCAGCAGACCTCCCGCAATCTGCTTCCCTATCTCTCGGCGGCCGAGAACGTGATGCTTCCGATGACGTACACCGGGATCAGGCGCTCCCGGCGCCGGGCCCGGGCGGAGGAACTGCTCGACCTGCTGTCCGTCGGCCACTGTCGGGACCGCACCCCTGACACGCTCTCCGGCGGTGAGCAGCAGCGGGTCGCCATCGCCGTCGCCAACGCCAACGAGCCGCGGGTGCTGTTCGCCGACGAACCCACCGGCGAACTCGACACCGCCACCAGCGACGAGGTCTTCGCGGCGCTGCGCCGGGCCAACGAGGACCTGGGTGTCACCGTGATCGTGGTGACCCACGACGCGTTGGTGTCCGAGCAGGTGCAGCGCACCGTACGGATCCGCAACGGCCGTACCTCGACCGAGGTGCTGCGCCGGGTCGCCACCGGCGAGGACGGTGTCCAGGTGCTCACCGCTGAGGAGTACGCCGTCTTGGACGCCGGCGGACGGCTGCAGCTGCCGGGGGAGTTCACCGAGCGTCTGCACCTGCGCAAGCGGGTGCGGCTGGTCCTGGAGAGCGACCACGTCGGTGTGTGGCCCGACGAGGCCGCGCGCCGCGCGAGGTCCGACGCGCAGGACGCGGCCAACGGCGGCCCAGAGTGCTGAGAGCGCCGAGACAGTCGGTTGTGAGTGGGGCGCCGGTGGCTGTCCGGGTCGCCCCCCGCGTGCCGAGCCTTCACGTGAGGCGTAGGACGCCTGCCAGTGCGCGTCGGCGGGCCAGGACGGTCTCGGTGATGGTGGCGGCCAGGATCAGCGCGGTCACGCCGGCGACGAGGGCGACGGTCAGCGAGTAGTCGGTGTGCAGCGCGGGTTGGGCCGGGCCGCCGGTGAACTGCCGCAGGTCCAGTGTCCGCGCCATGAGCCGGGGTTCGAGCAGCCCGAGCAGTGTGCCGCCCACCGCTGAGGCGAGCGCCAGCGGCAGCAGTTGCAGGAAGTGCAGCGCCCCGGCTTCCTTGCCGCCGAGTCCGAGCGTGCGCAGGAACGAGGTGGTGCGGCTGCGTTCGTGGGAGGTGAGAGCCAGTTCCAGGATGAGCGCGAGCAGGCCCGACAGGGCGGCCAGGATCGAGCTGGTGGTGTAGATCGTGCCGAGTCCCCGCGTCAGACCGTCGGTGCGCAGAGTGCTCAACGTCTCGGAGCGGACGCGGATCCGGGCCGTCGGCCCGAGCGTCCTGGCCGCCGCCGACCGCAGTGCCGCTGGTTTGACGGTGGCGGGGTCGTCGGCCTTGAGGAGCAGGACGGTGCTTCCCGAGGGCTGACGAGGGATCAGGTGATCGGCTCTGGCGGTGGTGATCAGCATCGGCGTGCCGGCGGCGATCTGCGCTGTGACCGGCCCGAGGAGGGGGTCGTGCAGTTCTGTGGCGGTGAGGGTGCCGACCGGCTTGAAGGTCAGGTCCTTCGGGGGCTTGCCGTAGGGCACGACCGTGGAGGTGAAGCCGCCGGTGCGCTCGCTCGCCCGCAGGCCGGGCGAGAGGAGGGAAGGCAGCGGGGCGTTCGCGTCGGCTCGGGTTTCCGTCGGGGTGGCGAGCCGGGACAGCAGGGCGCCGGCCAGCGGTGACTTCGGGGCGACGGCGACCAGTTGCCGTGGATTCACGGTGATGACGGCGACCTGGGAGATCACCGTGCCGTCGGTCCGGCCTACCAACTGGAGGCTGTACAGGTGCTGGAGAGCGGTCCGTAATCCGGTGGTGCCGGTCCCCGGTCCGGGGGCTGCGGTCCCGGCCACCTTCGCGCTCGCGTCGGCGCCGGTGGTCCAGGCCGCACCCGTCGACAGCCCGTCGTCGACCGTCCGTTGCACGAGGCCGCCGAACACGGCGGTTCCCAGGGTCAGGACCAGGACGAAGAGGGCGAGCCCGGTCGCCGGTGCGTCGTGGGCGGCCCGGGCTGCCCCGATGAAGGCCACCGCTCCCCGCCCGCGCCGGGTCTGCCGCAGCACCGGGCGCAGGACGAGCGGGTACACCCGCAGCAGGACGAGTACGACGGTCAGCGCCACCAGAACCGGCACCGCGCCCAGAATCCCGTCGGGCCTCTGGGTGCGCAGCGCGACCACGCCCGCCGCCGTCGTGAGCAGCACCGTCAGCTCCAGGACCACGCGGCGGCGGACGGCGATGTTCCGGCGCGAGCGCCGTAGCCGGGCGGGTCTGCGCGGCTCGCGGACCGCGAGCCAGGTCATCAGAGGCACCGTCAGCCCTACCGCCGTGGCGGCGAGGGCGGCGGTCGTCGGTTGCGGTGATCCGGAGGTGCCGGTGGGAGCGAGGGCCCCTCCGGCCGCCCAGCCGAGTACCGCGGCGATCAGTACGACCGGCCAGGCCACGGCGCAGCGCAGCAGCACCAGCCGAGTGGTGGACGCGCCCCGCGCGCGCTGCAGGCGCAGATGTGCCTGCCTTCGGCGCAACAGCAGCCGTACCGCGACGATGACGGTGGCCAGTGCGACCGCGGCCAGCGCGTCGACGGCGAACGTCGCCAGTTCCCTGGCCTGTTGGTCCTGGGAGGTGAAGGCGGCGAGCAGCGGGGTCAGGGAGTCGGTCACCAGCAGGGGCCCGGTGGCCTGGCCGCCGATGTGGCAGCTGATGTCGCCGGTGATCGGGTCGAGTCCCTGACACAGGGCGTCGCTGAGGTCCGCGCTGTAGTGGGACAGCGGCCCCGTCAGAGCGCGGGCCCGGTCGAGTGCCGCCCCGGACAGGTCGGCGCGCAGCTGCCAGGTCACCCGTGGGCCGCTCACCCCCGCGCCGGCCAGCAGGTCGGCGGCGTCGAGGCCGACGAGGCCGCGGACGGCGAGCACCGTGCCGGCGGAGTGCTCGGCCGGGTAGCGCGACGGCTGGTCCAGCGTCTCCTGGCCGGTCCAGAAGTCGTCGGCCCCGGCCGTGGCCCGGAAGACCCCGCTCACCTGCAGTTGTGCCCGGGGCGGGGCGTCCTGCACCCCGAGCGTCTTGGCGAACTCAAGGGTGAGCCGACTGCCGACCCGGACACCGAGCGCCTGCGCGGTGGCCTGCGACAACCCGATCTGGGGCGCGCTGCCCAGCGGCGTCCGGTCGGCCGGCGCGTGGCCGCTGACGTAGTGCAGGTGGGCTCGCGCGGTCGGCAGGTAGCCGACCGAGACCTGGGTGCTGGTGTTGGCCGTCCCCGGCGTCGTCCCCGGCCCCGGCGGCTGCGGTGAGATCAGGGATGCCTGGTTGTAGTCGTAACTGCCGCCGGTGATGGTCACATGGCGCGCGGCGGGGCCGCTCAGCTGCTCGGTGAGGGTGCGGCCGGAGTCGAGCAGGGCTGCTGTGTCCACGGAGGGCGGCACGGTGTCGAAGACCTCAGGCGTGGTGCTCAGGGCGATCTCGGGCGCTTGGGTCAGTGCGGCGTCGACGCGCTGCCGTAGCGCCCGGTCCTCCTGACCGCCCACGAAGGCGGGGACCCAGGCGCAGAGCGCCGTCAGCATCAGGACCACCATCGCCAGGCAGGCCAGCAGCGGCAGGTCGCCGCGTGCCTCCCTGCGTATCAGGCGCCGCGTCACCGCCGCGCCCGGGCCCACGGTTCGCATCACCGTCCACCGCTCTTTCCGGTCGTGTCCGGCCGCCGGGCTCAACGGTCCTCCCCTGCCCGCAGCACACGTACCAGGTCCACCCGGGCCAGCAGACGGGCCAGGGCCAGCACAACCGCACTGATGGCCAAGGCGGTTGCCACTGCGGTGAGCGCCACGATGCTCCAGGGCACGACCTGCGGCAGCGGCGGGTACGGGGCCCGCCCGTTGTCGTCCACGGTGACCAGTGGCAGCACCGCCGTGGCCAGGGCCATGCCCATGAGCGCCCCCGGGACGACCGCGAACAGCGCCAGACTCAGTTGCTCTGCGCCCAGCAGCGCGGACAGGTTTCCGGCGCGGACGCCGATCGCCCGCAGCAGGGCGAACTCCTTGCGGCGCTGACGTGTGGAGACCACCGCGTGCACGGTGAAGGCGACGACCGCGAAACCGGGGGCCAGATACCGCACCAGTTCCAGCACTCTTCGCAGCCCACTGCGGAACGGGTCGTCCCGCAAGGACGCGGCAGTGCGTGCCGTGGTGGTGACGGAGCCCAGCGCGGGCTGCGCCTCGGCTGCGGCCGCGGTACGCGCACTGTCAGTGCTGCTGAGCCACCAGAACGAGGGAGCCTCCGGGTCGGCACCGGCCCGCGTCATCGCGCCGGCGAGTTGGCGCTGATCGGCGATCAGATGCCCTTGTCCGCGGCCGAGTCCGGGCGGCGAGTCGACCCGGCCCACGATCGTGGCGGTGATCCGTGCGCCGCCCAGCTCCAGCGTGGTGGTGCTGCCCACGTCCAGGCGCGCGTCGTTCAGCGTCGAGGCGTCGGCCCGCACCGGCAGCGGCGCCGGCCGGCCGGACGGGCCCGCCACGAGGCGCACCCGGCTGGCGGGGCGGCTGTCGTAGTCGTCGGCGGACAGGTCGCCAAAGGCGTCGTCGGTGGCCTGGGAGGCCCGGATGCCGGTGCTGATGGTGGTCTGGAGCACCTGGGGGCGGCCGGGAACGATCGAGCACACCCCGGGAGTGCCGGGACCGTAGGCGCCGGTCAGCTTTCCTTCGCATGCCCCCGCCGTGGAGTCGGCGGCGTTGTCCGTACCGTCGGTCCAGACCTGCCCACCGGGCAACCGCGTGACCCAGGTGTCCGCTGCGCCGCGCCCGCCCAACCGGATCAGTTCCAGGTCCAGCCGCGCGGGACGCACCTTCGGCTGCGGCAGAACGCTGATCGCGGTCACCGTCAGCGGATACTCCCGCGGGTGACCGCCACTCAGCGCCACATCGAGCGGGACCACGACGGTGTGCCTGCGTCCGTCGGCGGCGGGCAGGTGGGTCGCCACCGTGCTGACGAGGCCGGAGGCGTCCTGCACGGTGAGTTCGAGGCTCGGCGCCGCCCGACTGCCGTCGCTGCTCAGCCGCTCGTCCAGCAGCAGCGCGGTCGGGCGCCCCGGCAGCCGTATCCCGAAGGCGACCGGTGACGGGGTGCGGGGAGCGGGCCCGCCGATCGTGCCGACCAGGTCTGCGTTGGCGCCGCCGGGCAGGGTCACCAGCGACTGCGTCACCGGTGTCACGGCGGTCACCGCAGGCAGCGCGCGATAGGCGGCCCCGAGTACGGAGGAGGGGTAACTGTCGGCAGGAGAAGGGGAGATCCGCACGTCCGCGCCGACGGCGAACGCGGCCTCCTCGGACTCCAGGCCCTTCAGACAGGCCAGCTCGGTGGTGGCGAAAGCGCTGACCGACACGGCCAGGCACATCAGCACCACCGGTCCCGCGTTGCGCGCCGTCCGTCGGCTCAACTGCCAGCCCGCCAGCGCGAGGACGAGGCCCCGGCTGCGACGGCCGAACGCGTCCAGCAGGAGAGAGGTCAGCGGCAGCAGTCGTAACAGCAGGAGCGCGGCTGCCCCGGCCACCAAGGCAGGCACCAGGACCAGCACCGGGTCCGCTGACGCGCTGCCGGTGCCGAGGCCGGCGATCAACGAGTGATGCCGCCGCAGTTCCAGATACCCCAGGACCGCGACGGCCACCAGTGCCAGGTCGGCGCCCACCTGCTGCGCGGCGGCGGCCCGTACGCCGCGGGCCGGCCGCGACCGTGCCGACGGCAGCACGGGAAGCAGCACCGCCGCACCGTGCACCAGCAGGGTCAGACCCACCGCCGCCCACGCCCCGGTACCCCGGCTGCCGGGGTGCAGCAGCCCGGCCAGGAAGGGCGCGGCGACGGCGGCCGGGATGCCCGTGAGTGCCCACTCGGCCGCCGCACCGCGCAGCAACCGCAGGGTGCCGGCGCCTCTGGCCCGCTGGAGGGCCAGCTCATCCTGCCGACGCACCGTCAACTGACGAGCAGCCAGCACCAGGGTGGCCAGGGCGAGCGCCGCCAGCATCACGCTCGGCAGGTACAGCGAGGACCGGGCCGCCACCATCGGCACCACCAGGTCGTCGACCGCGCCCGGCAGACCGGAGCTCACCGTCAGGTCGTCCAGCGACGGCTGCCGTCCGCGGAACACCGACACGCGGCTCTGGCTGCCGGACAGAGCGCGCAGCCGGTCGCGCAACCCGGGGAGGTCCTCCGCGTCGATACGGGAGAAGTCGGGCTGGACACTCCAGTGGGCCGTCAGATGTCCGTTCAGGGCGGCGCTGCCGTTGAGAGCCGACGCCGACACCACCAGCAGGCGCTGGTCTGCGGTTTCCCCCTTGGTCAGGTCACCGGCCATCGCGGACCAGAACCCGACGGCACCACGTGCCCGGAAGACGCCGGTGATCCGCAGAGTCACGGTGCGTCCAAAGGCGTCCTGCACCTGAAGGCCGGAACCGGGTTCGACGGCCAGACGCCTGGCCAGCGCGACGGGCACCGCCGTATCGACCGGGGCGGTGGAGCCCGTGGCGACCCGGACATCGGGCAGCGAGGTGAACGCGCCGGCCGGGGCGTCGGCCGTGTCGGTGGGCCACCGTCCGGCGACCAACTGCCCGAACCTGCCCCCGTCCTGCACCGCGACCGGGTGCAGCCCGCTCCCTCCGGGACCGCGCGGCGGACCCGCCCCGTCGACCCCCGTCACGGAGACCGTCGACGTGCCCAGCAACCCCACGTACGTCCGCTGCGGCACCCCGGCGAACACCCGCTCGGCGGCGGCCCGCACATCTCCATCGGCGGCGGCCATTCCCCCGGCCCGGAACGACGCGTTGACGTTAACCTGCGCGTCGAGGTCGGCAGACAGTCGCCGCACGGCCCCGGCCTGCACCGAACTCCCTGCCAGCGCCGCGAGCGCGGCCAGTGCCGTCGCACACAGCAGCACGGTCACCGCGACAGCCGCCAGCACCAGCCCGTGCTGCCTGGCCCGCCTGGCAACGACGGGAAGACGCTGCCGGACCGGACGCGGGGCCCCCGGACGTCGCCGCGGTGACGACGTGAAGGCCGTGGCGACCACATGAACCCCCGCAGAATCGAACATGTGACGGTGACGGCGCGCCACAGTCCTACCAGGCATCGGCCCAACGACACAAGGATTGCTGATCTCTTGAAGACGAGGGCGAGATGGGCGCGAGCACAGGCGCGGTCGCGGCTGGATCCGCCACCGCGCTCCGCGAGGGCGGTCAGCCCACGTGCACGGTTGCAGAGGCGGATACGGAGTGGACGCCGAAGCAAGGAGGTCGAGTCTGCCTCGGCCAGACATCACACGCCGGTGGGCCTGGCGGCGGGCGATCCCCGAGGACATTTCGACCGAGATGAAAAGGATGGTCCTTCCGCTCTGCGACCGCGAGAGTTCTCCAGACACAGTGGTGGGCTGACCAACACCGCTGCCGGAATCGAGACAGATGGGGAACAAACAATGCGCAAGATCGCGATGACCGTTGCGGGGCTGTCTCTCATGGTGGGGGCCGGACTTGCCACAGCGCCCAGCGCTCAGGCGGCGACGGCATGTCCCAGCGGGGCGTTCTGCATCCGTGAGGCGAACGGCACGATCCTGAGCAAGAACATCTTCTACAGCTACGGCGCCCACAACCTGTCGAACGTCACCGGACAGCGTGTGGTCGTCAACAACCAGACCGGCGGTGCCGGCTTCCAGGAATGCCTGGGGTACGACGGCCTGAACTGTTCGGATGTGTACCGCTTCAGGGGTGAGTATCCCGCTCTCGACTACACGCCGATCAACTCGATCGTTCTCGTGCGGTAACGAAGCAGACCAACGCCGGGAAATCGATGCTGGATTGGCCGGGGTCTGGCCGATTGCTGGTGTGCGGGGCCCTCCCCTGGCCGGCACCAGCGATGTTCCAGCCACCACGCGGGGATGAAACCGGGCCGACTGCCCCGGCGCCGCAGGTAATCGCGAAAAAGCCCGTTGCTGTGCAGGCCTTGTCGGCGCAAAGCAGTTGGCTTTCGTGTGCGGCCTGCCCGGCTGTCGCCCACCGCATCACGGGGTGAGCTGGTCTCCTTGATGACAGCAGGCCTGCGCAATCGGCCGCGCATCCGCGGAAATCACGGTTGGCGCACCCGCCCCTGCTCGGTGAGCAAGGGCTCCAGCCGAAGCGGTGCGACGGGACTGCGCACCGCGGGGGTCATGCCTGACGTCAGATGCGGTGCGATCGACGGGCGGCTCAGCGGTGGTATTCGCTGCGGGTGGTGAGCCAGGTGGTGACGGCGACGGCACCTTCGAGGAGTAGGACTCCGGTGAGGTTGTCGGCGATCGGGACCGGGGCCGATCGCGCGGCGCGGGGCCACGTCCGGCTACCGCGTCAGTCCGGCGCGCTGCTCACCGGCACGGTCAAGGTCGGGACACGCGCCGCGACCGGTTCGGGTCGGCCGGGGGACCATCGGCATGGATCAGATCCTCGCCGTACAAGCACTTGCGTGGTCGACGAGAGCCGCAGCGTGGCATCCGACAGGGCCGACCGGACCGTATGGCGGACCTGCCGCGACAGCAGCTGGGGGTGTTCGGGCAAAGAACGCGGCACCCCGCCTGAACCCCTGCCCGAGCCTTGCGGCCAGCCGTGAATGGGACCGTGAGGGTTCAGCCGGTTCGATGAGCGATGTCACCGGCCGAGCCGGAACACACCAGCCGTCACCGGGGACAAGCGGGCCCCGAATGAAGCTCACGGTCTACGGCTGGTGTGTGGACCTGGCCTACTGCGTGGGGGCTGCCCGGTCGTAGACGTTGTCCGGCGTGACGATCTCCGTGATCGCCCGCGCTAGCAGGGAGGACGGCTCCTGGCCCTGGTAGGTGATGTCGGTGTTGATCGTCAGTACCAGGGTGGCCTTCTTCGAAGGCAGGTAGACGGTCACGGTCTGGTAGCCGGGGATGGAGCCGTTGTGCCCGATCCAGCCGCCGCTGTTGAAGATGCCGAGGCCGTAGCTCGTGCCCGGGTGCCCGGTGGGAAGCATCTTCAGCCGCTGCGCCTGGGTCTGTGGCCGCAGCAGGGTGCCGGTGGCGACGATCCTCGCCCAGTGATGCAGGTCGTGCAGGTCGGAGATCATCGCTCCGGCCGCCCAGGCCCAACTGGGGTTCCAGTCCGTGCTGTCGGTGACCTCGCCGCTCAGCGTCTGGTTGGTGTAGCCGTGCGGGTGCGGCTGAGGAAATTCGGAGCGGTTCGGAAGCAGCGTGTGGGAGAGGCGGGCGGGACGCAGCACCCGCTTCTCGATGAAGTCGGCGAGGCGGTGCCCGCTGACCTTCTCGACCACGAGGCCGAGCAGAGTGAGGTTGGTGTTGGAGTACTGGAACTGGGTGCCCGGCGCGAAGGTGTTCTTGTGCTTGAAGCCGTACGCGAGTACCTGCTGCGGGGTGAAGGACCGTTCCGGATCGCTCAGCAGATCGTGCTGGAAGTCCGCGTCCTCGGTGTAGGGGAAGAGACCGCTGCGCATCTCGGCGAGATGGCGCAACGTGATCCGGGATCCGTTGGGCACATGGCGGACGTAGTCGGAGATCGGGTCGTCGAGCCCGAGCCGGCCGTCGTCGACGAGCTTGAGCAGCGCGGTGACCGTGAAGGTCTTGGTCTCGCTGCCGATGCGGACGAAGACATCGGTGTTCATGGGCTCGCCGGTGGCTTTGTCGGCGATACCCGTCGCGCGGACGTAGCTGCCCTTGCCCGGCATCCACAGACCAGCGACGACACCGGGAACGCCGGCCTGCCGACGGACCGTCTCGATGGCCTTGTCCAGCCGTGAGGCCAGCGCGCGGTCGAGTTCATGCGGGGGACAGTCGTCATCGACGGACTGGCGGGTCGTGAGGGTCTGGGCAGCGGTGGCCGGGGTTACTGCCGTCGAAGCCATCACGGATGCCGCGAGCAGCGCTGCGGCGAAGACACGGCGGGCGGGGATACGACGTCTCATGTCCGACTGCCTCTTCCGGATTCGGGGCGGGACAGCTACGTCACCATCCGTGCAGCTGGCGCGGGTCCTCCGCGTGCTCGACTTCGCTGGTGTCCACCCGTTCAGCGCGTCCTGAGTCGCTCCGACGCACTAGGGCGCGGATCGAGTCGTGATCAATGGGTGCTCCGGGTGAGGTCTTGGGTCCAGATCGTCGAAGCGCGCAGGTTCAGGCCGGAAATGACTTCGTGGCGTCCTCGTCGCCTGAAACGGCTGATCCGGCACGGCCGGTTTCAGGACCAGGCGATCTCGCCATGGCGGGAGACGAAGCGCCCAGTGCCGGCGCCGGGCTCCTCGGTGGCGAGGGCGACGATCGCGTCCGTGCCCTCGGTGACGGTCTGGGGGCCGCTGTGACCGTTGAGGTCGGTCGCGGTGTAGCCGGGGTCGGCGGCGTTGACGCGGATGCCCTTGAGCCCCTTGGCGTACTGCGTGGTCAGCATCGTCAGCGCCGCCTTCGAGGAGGTGTACAGCGGCGCGACGACGTGCGACTCGGGCCGGCCGGGGTCATGAGTGAGGGCGAGGGAGCCCATGCCGCTGCTGACGTTGACGATCACAGGATCGTCCGAGCGGCGCAGCAGCGGCAAGAACGCGCTGGTGGTGCGGACGACTCCGAGGACGTTGACGTCGAGGACGGCGCGGGCGTCGGAGGCGGTGAGGCCGCTGGGATCGCCGACGGGGCCGTGCACACCGGCGTTGTTGATCAGGACGTCGATCCTGCCCTCGTGTTCGGCGACGTTCGCGGCCGCGGCGGCAACGGACGCGTCGTCGGTCACGTCGATGGGGACGTAGCGTGCGCCGAGCGCGGCGGCGGCCTCCTCGCCCTGCTCGGGGTTGCGGGCTCCGACGAGCACGGTGTGGCCGCACTCGATGAGGCGGCGGGCGGTCTCGCGGCCGAGGCCCTTGTTGGCTCCGGTGATGAAGGTGATCGTCATGCGTTCGATAGTTGCCCCGAAGAAGGAAGCGGGCCAGGGACGCTTTGACGGTAGGAAGACCAGTACCACCCTCGCGCACACACGCATGACCGGGGATGCAGAAAGATGGAGAGCATGCCGACGACACCCGGAACCGGACTGGGCGCGATGATCCGCACGTGGCGGGACCGGCTGCCCCCGTCGGCCGCCGGGCTGCCGGTGGCCCGCGGACGCCGGGCGGCCGGGCTGCGGCGCGAAGAACTGGCTGACCTGGCCGGGGTGTCGGTCGACTACATCGTGCGCCTGGAACAGGCGCGGGCCACGACACCCTCGGCATCGGTGGTGGCGTCCCTGGCGCGCGCCCTCCAGCTGTCCACCGCAGAGCGGGACCACCTGTACCGGCTGGCGCAGCTCGTACCGCCGGTGGACGACGCGATCTCTGACCATCTCCCGCCCGGCGTGCAGCGGGTGCTCGCCCGTCTCGGGGACGTGGCGGTTGCCGTGTTCGCCGCTGACTGGCAACTGGTCTGGTGGAACCGTGGGTGGGCCGTCCTGCTGGGCAACCCCTCCGCGGCACCGCCGCGACTGCGCAACTTCGCCCGCGACAGGTTCCTGGTGGGCGCCGGCCCCGCCCACCTCGCGCTGTGGCCGGTGACCGAGGCGGACCGCGACGCCACCGACGCCGCCGTCGTCTCCGACCTGCGCCGCGCCACCGGTCGCTTCCCCAAGGACAGCCGGTTGACCACGCTGATCCGCGATCTGAACGCGGGCAGCAGGAGGTTCGCCGAGCTGTGGGCGACCGGAGAGGTGGCCGCGCACCGCGAGGACCACAAGACGATCGAACACCCGGCGGTGGGCCCGGTCACGGTGGACTGCGACGTCCTGACCGACGGTGACTCCGAACTAAAGATCGTCATCATGACCGCCGTGCCCGGCAGCGAGGACGAGACGAAGCTCCGGCTCACCGCCGTTACCGGCCCACCGGCCACCACGCACAACTGATCCGACCCATACGTAGATCGACCGGCTGCATGTGCCGTACCACGAAGCCGAGTTCTGGAACAAGGACCTCACCCGGAGCACCCGTTGATCACGACTCGTTTTTCACGGGCGACCCGGTAATGACGCAGGCCGACGCCGTCTCTAGTGCAGAGGCGTGGTCGCGGAGGGCAGTGCCGGGGCGACGGCCACCGCCGTATGGCGATCGGCGCCCTGGCCGCTTTCCGCGACGCCGGTCTGACCCCTGTGAGCTGCTGCTGGTACGAGTCGTCGGCGAGGCCGCCGCCGGAGGGGCTGTCAGGGGTGCCCGCCGCAGCCGCAGCCCGTCAGGGTCGCCCCTTCCTCGGGCGGCGGGGTCTGAGCGGCGGCCTCTTCCACCGCCGCCAGCAGTCGGCGGCGTTCCTCCGGCGGGATCCACCTGCCGTCGACGACCACGCCGTGGATGCGGCGGGTGTTGCGGATGTCGCGCAACGGGTCGGCGTCGAGGACGAGCAGATCGGCAGCCTGTCCTCGGGCCACGGTGCCGACCGCGGACAGGCCAAGGGTGCGGGCCGCGTCCCGCGTGGCCGCGCGCAGGGCCTCAGCCGGGGTGAGGCCGGCCTGCACGAGCAGCGCCAGCTCGTCGTGGAGGGCGAAGCCCGGGACGAGGAACCCGGTGCCGGTGTCGGTGCCCGCCGCCAGCCGAACACCCGAACCGTGCAGCTCGCCCACCAGTCGCAGCCGGTGCGCGAAGATCCGCCGGATCTGCCGTTCCTGTTCGGGAGTACGCCCACCGGTCAGGGCTGCCAGCTGGTCCGGCCAGCTCTCCACCTGCCAGGCGGGCAGGTACTTCCACTCCTCGGCCCGGGACGGAACGTCGTCGGGCAGCTCCAGCGTGCGGTGCACGCTGAGCGTGGGGACGACTGCTGTCCCGTGCGTCGCCAGACTACGGAAGAGGGCGTCCGCCCGCTCCCGGTCGTAGCCCTGCACCGCCCGCCATTCGAGGGGATGCACCTGCTGGAACCAGCTGTGGTAGCGGGACAGGCTGCTGGGGTCGCCCGCGTCGATCCGTACGGCGGCCAGGCGGCGCCGTATCTCCGCCTCGTGCCGTGAGGTCGCCAGGAGCAACGCGTGCAGGTGCTCGATGGTGCGGTGGCCGCTGGCGCTCGCCTCCGCGATCCGTACGGTGTCGGGGCAGTGCCCGAGGTGGGGGAGGCCCTGGCGCCGGGCCTCGTCCGCGATCGCGAAGTAGGCCTCGCGGGACAGGCGGGAGTACACCTTGACGAAGTCCGCGCCCTCGCGCTTGACCTGCCGTACTGCGCGCCGCGCTTCGGCCGCGTCGCGCACCTCGATGGTCGGGCCCACGTCGGCCGCCCACAGTGAGGGGGTGCCGTCGACGATGGGGCTGCCGACCACCCAGCGGGGGCCGAGCAGCGCACCGCTGCGGATCTTCTCGCGCCACTCGTGATGGACCGGCTGCCCCCGCATCTCCCGGACCGTGGTGACACCGGCGAGGGCGTACAGAGCCGGGATCACCGTCTCCGGGCCGTCGCTGTGGGTGTGCGCCTCGATCAGTCCAGGCATCAGGTACTTGCCGGTCAGGTCGACCGTGCGGGTGTCCGGGCGGAGCCGGGCGTGTGCGCTCGGGGCGAGCTGGGTGATACGACCGCCCTCGACGACGACCGTCATGTCGGGGGCCGGAGGTGCTCCCGATCCGTCGATCACGGTGACGTGGGTGAGCGCCAACGGGCCAGTGTCGGAGTCGTGTTGGGCTTTCGCTCCGGCCGCGCGCACCGTGGCGGCGTGCGCCGTGCCGGTCAGTGCCGTACCCGTCATGACGGCGGCCCCTGCCAGGAACCCTCGTCGGGCCATGCCGCGATGTGCCCCAACTGGTGCTTCGGACATGCTGTTTGCCCTTCTGCTCGCGAATCCGTCGGCGGGGTCCGCCGACCCCCACGACTCTCGCGGACACGGGGCGACAGGACAGTGCGGCCAGACGGTGAGTGTGAGGGTGTTGCTGGGACCACCGGGGCCCTTCCGGTGCTGGGGCTGCCCCGCGCGTGAACGGCCGACGTCCCCGTCGGTCGCTCTCACGCAGTGTCCGGATCGCGGGCCGACTGTCACAGCGCCCACGGCACGATGAGTTGCTGCGCGCGGCAAACCCGGACTGCAGCGCGGTCCTGTGCCGCCGGACGTCCTGGAGATGGGACACCGCCGGGCCCGCATCTGCCGTAGCACGCCCGAACCGGACCCGCACGCTTGAGTACTGTGACGTCGCATGACCGACACCGAGACCGAGATCACGGCAGACCTGGTCCGCGACCTTCTGCGGGAGCAGCATCCAGACCTTGCGGGACTGGCCATCCGGGAGGTGGCGGGCGGCTGGGGCAACCAAATGTGGCGCCTCGGGGACGAGTTGGCCGTACGCATGCAGCGCATGGACCCCACCCCGGAGCTCCAGCTCAAGGAACGGCGCTGGCTCCCCGTACTCGCCCCGCGCCTGCCGCTCCCGGTACCGACGCCGGTGCGGTTCGGTGAACCGTCCGAGCGCTTCCCCAAGCACTGGACCGTGATGACGTGGGTTCCCGGCGAGCCGCTGGACCACGGCTCGATCAGCCGCGACGCCCACGCCGCCGACACGTTGGCGGGCTTCCTCAGGGCGCTCCACGTGGCGGCGCCCGCCGAGGCGCCGCCCAGTTCGGACTTCGGCGCTCACCCCAAGAAGTGCACGGATGGCTTCGACCGCTTCTTTCAGGCCGTAGTCCCCGACGGCATCGCCGACGATGTCCGGGCCGTCTGGGACGATGCCGTTGCAGCGCCCGAGTGGGAGGGCCCGCCTGTGTGGGTGCATGGCGACCTCCATCCCGCGAACGTCGTCGTCGCGGACGGAACGCTTGCGGGCATCGTCGACTTCGGTGCCCTGTTCGCCGGCGATCCGGCGTGGGACCTCGCCGCCGCATGGGTGCTGTTGCCCGCGGGCACAGCCGCGCGGTTCTTCGACATGTACGCGCATGCGGACGAGGCGGCGATCCGGCGTGCCCGCGGGCTGGCCGCGATGAAGTGCCTCTTCCTGATGCTCATGGGGCAGAACGGAGACCGGGGTCTTCCCGGCGGCAAGCCGCACTGGGGACCTGCGGGCCGGGCGGCACTCGACCGTGTTCTGAAGGGTGTTTGATACGCGCTGCCATAAAGTCGACTACTCGACAGGACAGTTGGGGAAACACCGTGGAGATCACCGTCCAGTGGATCCGGACGACGTGGACGAAGGAATCCCGGGGCGGGGATGCTGCGGCTCGAAGGAATGCGGCCCCGGTCGGCTTCGCTCTTCCGCCTGAGGCGGCTCCCCTCGCGCATGTGATCCGGATGCATGAACGCGACGGCTTCGAACCCAGTTACAGCCGGGCAGTCCTGCGCAAGGTCGATGTCCAGCTCCGTGAAGCAGATGATCGACTGCGGGTATTTCCGCGAGTGCAGCCAATGTTTGCTCTGCCGCCTCGGAAACGGCGGCCACCGGCCGTCCGGCTCATTCCTGGTCAATGGGTCCGCTGGCAGCTCAACTACCGTTTCAGCAGTGCAATGGGCATTCGGGGCTGGACGTACTGGCTGGACACATTCAACATCGCATACGGCCCGGTGAATTCCGATGTGTTCTTGTCCGCGCCCACGATGTTCATCGATGAGCGCGGACCACTTCGGTAGTTCCAGGGGCCGAGGCGGGGGAGTCGGGATGGGGCGTGGAAGGCCGGTGGGCCGGGGGTCGGAACACGTGACCTGTGACGGACCGTCAGTGCCTACTGTAAGGCAGGGGTGTGAAGAAGGGGGCTGGGCCGGGCACACCGCGTGGGCACGCTTCCGGACCACCTGCGCACGCTCTCCTGCCGGCGGCCGGGCGCTGATGAACTCGTCGCTCACGTAGGAGAAGGGGGAAGACCATGCGTCATCGTCTTGTGCGACGGTTCGCTGTGCTGTGCGCGTCCGCCGCTCTGTTCATGGGGGCAGGTCTGGCGGCAGGAACGGCTTCTCACGCGTCAGTGTCGACGCTGACGGGTTGCAGGCATCCGTACGTCTGTGTCTACAACGCCGACGAGATAAAGGTGGGCAACTACAAGGACGTCACCCGCTACTGGCAGACCTTCAGTCGTGCCGACGTCGCATACGTCTACAACGCGCGGCACGACGGTGCCGCGTACTTCCTCTACAGCGGTGGGTACACCAGCTGCGTTGAACCGGGGCGCCAGGCCGCTCTGAGGATCCAGGGCTACGGCAACGTGACCGGTATCCGTATCGCGACCAGTTCGGACTGCTACCGCTGACCCGCTTGGGGCTTTCGCGGACACGTGGTGTGCCGCCGGCTCCGATCTGAACCCGTGGGGGACGGGGACTCGCAGTGTGGACAGGCCTCTCCATCGTCCGGCCGCGTGCCCGGGCGATGGAGGGGCCGAGCGCGACGACACTGCGATCCTCGTGATCGGTGCGGCGACCACCACTGGGCCGAAGGTGAGCAGGAGCGCCTGTATCTGCTGTACGTCGTCGGTGCTGCGAGTGATGAACGTCGGCGGGCCGAAGTCCAGATGTGCCCGACGTCTGTGCGCGGCAGGCCGTTGTCGATCAGATCCGTATTGATCGTCGGCAGATACAAGGTGGCGGCGACGCTGACCGACTGGAAGACGGTCACACCGGCGAATCACCTTCGATGCTCGGCGAGTTGAGCGCGGACCAGGCGCGTCGGTCAGGCTTTCGTAGGAGGTGCTCAGGCGATGACGAAGCTGGGGTGCAACAGTCCGGCGGGGTCGTACTTACGGGCCAGATGCAGCAGTCGGTCACGACGCTCGGCGTCGAACAGTTCTGCGGCGGCGCGTCGGTCGGGTCGTCCGAGAGTGAAGTTCGGCGAGCTGCCCACGGCGGTCCCGGACCAGCCGGCAAACAGTTCATCCTGCAGCGCCCGCGCGCTTGCCGCGTTCGACCTGGTGGTCGGGGACACCACACACAGCAGGTACGTCGCCTCGCGGTGGCTGACCGCGTTCGGCACCCTCGGCGGAGTGGACAGCGCCCCACCGAGATGACGAACCGAAATGATGGCGGGAACCGACCGGCCTGGCGCCGACAGGGCGATGGTGTCGCGGAGGCGTTCCTCGTCGATCGCCCGCAACAGGACATTGTCGGCGACGTACGCATGCGGCTGATCCGGTTCGCTGAAGACGGTGTCGGACCGCCGGTACGGGATCTCCTGCACACCGTCGTACGCGGGTTTCAACGCCCGCAACGGGGCCACCAACTCGTCTGCCTCCGCAGCCGAACCCAGGTGGGCGATCTGGACATGGGCCATGTGCCGCTTGGAAACGTCGAGTGTGGTCAGCGCCGAAGTCATCTCCGAGGGAAGTGTCGCGGTCCAACGCAGCCAGGTTGAGACCACCTCCGGCGTCTCGTCCAGGTCGAACATCAGACCGCCCCCGACCAGCCTGGCGACCGGCATCAAAGACATCTCCAGCGCGGTCACGATGCCGAAGCTCCCTCCACCGCCGCGGAGCGCCCAGAAGAGGTCCGGCTCCTGGTGTTCCGAAACCCCCAGCAGGGAGCCGTCGGCGGTCACCAGCTCCAAGCGCGTGACATGGTCCGCCGCGAAGCCGTAGCGACGAGCCATCAGCCCGACGCCGCCACCGAGCGTGTAGGAGACAGCGCCGACACCGGGCATGCTCCCGGACAGCGGTGCCAGACCGTGGCGCGCGGCGGCCTCGATGACGTCGCGCCACCGGGCTCCGGCGCCCACCCGTGCGGTGCCGGCACCGGGGTCGATATCGACACCGTCCATCCTTCGCGTCGACACCAACACACCTTCACCGGCCAGCGGGTTGGCGAGCCCATGTCCCGTGGCCTGGACTGCGATCGGCGTACATGACTGCGCGGCGTGCCGGACGGCCGCCACGACGTCGGCGGCGGCCCGTGCCGCGACCACGCGGGCCGGCTGATGGTGCTCCCGCAACTGGAAGCCGGCACGGTGCTCGTCGTACTCGGCGGACCCTGGGTGGTACGCCACCGGTGATTCGGCGTCGGTCGTGTGGGCACTCATCGCGAGCACCTTTCTGGATCGGGGGGTGCGTGCGCGTACCCACGGCGAACAGGCAGCTCCTAGGTACGTCTCCACCACCAGCCTCACCGGAATATGCGCCGCATCGTGTCGCAATTCCTGAAAAACTTGGGGTGTGACGCCAGACCGCTTCTTCACCCTGATGCTGCTCCTCGCATCGAGGGATGCAGTGACCACACAGGAACTCGCCTCGGCGCTCGGGGTGTCCCTGCGAACCATCACCCGGGACCTGAACTGGCTCCGCGACGCCGGTCTGCCGGTGACCGCACAACGGGGCCGCCTCGGAGGCGTGACCCTGCTGCCCGGGTCCGGGCTCGACCTCACGCGACTCACGCCGGACGAGCGTGATCATCTCTCGCTCACCGGGCTGGACGAGAAGCAACGTGCGGAGCTCAACGCATCGGTCGAAAGCCGCCGCGCGCTCTCCAAGATCGCCGCTGCACAGTCACGTCGAGGTCATGAGCTCCTGCCGCTCACCGACGTGGTGCACGTGGACAGCCGTCCCTGGCTCCAGACACGAGCTTCCGGCACGACTCCGGCTTCGCTGATCGGCTCAGTGCGGCGAGGCCGGCGGCTGCGGATCGAGTACGACAGCCCGCGCGAGTCATGCCCACGCGACCTGGTCGTGGATCCCTACGGGCTGTTGGCCAAGGCCGGCATCTGGTATCTCGTCGCCGACTGTGCCCGCGTGCCACGGATGTACCGACTCGAGCGGATCACGACGTGGAAAGAAGTCGACCAGCCACGACGGATCCGCGAGAGCCAAACCCTGGCCAGCGTCGCTGCAGCGCTCGTTGATCAGTGGGAACACAACCATGCGATAGAGGTCAGCGCCACCATCGACCACACCCAGATCGAGCGAGCGCGACGGCTCTTCGGCCAACGACTCGTCCGGGACGACCATGAAGAATCCGCCACCGGCCACAAGGTGACGATCCGCTTCCTGCACCTGGAAGACGTGCGAGCACTACTGCCGTTCGGGAGTGCCATCACTGTGCACGGCCCCACCGAAGCCACGGCTCACCTCAGCGCCCTCGCCACCAACCTTGCCCACCACTATGCGCCGTCACCAACGCCCTGACCAGCACCAACTAGCCAGTACCTGCATAGGTCCCGCCCCGCACACCTGCATCGCCTGACCACCGCCGACAGTGGCCGCTACGAATGCGCCACGCGGCCGAGACCGGTAACCACCACCTGTGGGGCACCGACGACCTGATGGCGCAAGGTGAAGCACATCACCGTCTGTTCCCGTTGGCCCGTACCCGACCGACGGGTTAGGTTCCAGCGATCACGGGGCAGGACGTCCTCACCTCCCGAGCGCAGATCTCCCTTTCGCACCTCCTTTGACGAGAGATACAGGACATGTCTGCTCAAGAACGCGCACATCAACCTCCTCGCCGCGTCGGCGTCGTGGCCGAGTCCGTCTCCGGAGAGACGCGGGTCGCCGCGACCCCGGCGACGGCACGGCTGCTGCTGGGCCTCGGCTACGAGGTCGTCGTCGAGTCGGGGGCCGGCGAGGCCTCCGGTTTTGACGACCAGGCGTACGCCGACGTCGGCGCGGGGATCGGCGAGGCCTGGGACGCGGACGTCGTCCTGAAGGTGAACGCCCCCAACCAGGCGGAGATCCGCCGGTTGCGGAGGGGCGCGGTCGTGGTCGCCCTGCTGGCCCCGGCGCAGAACCCCGAGTTGCTCCAGGCACTCGCCGACGCCGGGGTGACAGCGCTGGCACTCGACGCGGTGCCGCGCATCTCGCGGGCCCAGTCGATGGACGTGCTGTCCTCGATGGCGAACATCGCCGGCTATCGCGCGGTCATCGAGGCCGCGCACGTCTTCGGACGGTTCTTCACCGGGCAGGTCACCGCGGCGGGCAAAGTGCCGCCGGCGAAGGTGCTGGTGGCCGGCGCGGGCGTGGCAGGTCTCGCGGCGATCGGCGCCGCCTCCAGCCTCGGCGCGATCGTGCGCGCCACCGACCCCCGTCCGGAGGTCGCGGACCAGGTGAAGTCGCTGGGCGGCGAGTACCTGCCGGTGAACGTCGCCCAGGAGGCGAGCACCGACGGCTATGCCAAGGCGACCTCCGCCGACTACGACCGCGCCGCCGCCGAGCTCTACCACGAGCAGGCCGGGGACGTGGACATCGTCATCACCACCGCGCTGATCCCGGGGCGGCCCGCACCGCGCCTGCTGACGGCCGAGGACGTGGCCGCGATGAAGCCGGGAAGCGTCATCGTCGACATGGCCGCCGCGATGGGCGGCAACGTCGAGGGCACCGTGCCCGGCCGGATCGTGGTGACCGACAACGGCGTGACCCTCATCGGCTACACCGATCTGGCCTCCCGGCTTCCGGCCCAGGCCTCGCAGCTGTTCGGCACGAACCTGGTCAACGTGCTGAAACTGCTGACCCCCGACAAGGACGGGCAACTGGCGATCGACTTCGACGACGTCGTGCAGCGGGCGGTGACCGTGGTGCGCGACGGTGAGGTCACCTGGCCGCCACCCCCTGTCGCGGTCTCCGCTGCTCCTGCCGCACAGCCCGCGGCCGCACCCGAGGCGCCCGCACCGAAACAGCCGAGACTGACGTCCGCCCTGCGCTTCGGCCTGATCGGGCTCGGGATGCTCGCGATGTTCCTGCTGGTGGCCTTCGCGCCGGCCCAACTCGCCGGCAACTTCACCGTGTTCGCGCTGGCGGTGGTCATCGGCTACTACGTCATCGGCAAGGTGCACCACGCGCTGCACACCCCGCTGATGTCGGTCACCAACGCGATCTCCGGGATCGTCGTGATCGGCGCCCTGCTGCAGATCGGACACCAGAGCTGGATCGTCACCACGCTGTCCTTCGTGGCGATCCTGCTGACGAGCGTCAACATCTTCGGAGGTTTCGCCGTCACCCGCCGCATGCTGTCCATGTTCTCGAAAGGCTGAGCCGAGATGACCTCCCTGACAGCGTCCCACGCGGCCGACCTGGTCGCCGCCCTGCTGTTCATCCTCAGCCTGGCCGGCCTGTCGCAGCACCGCACCTCTCGTGCCGGTGTCGTCTACGGCATCGCCGGCATGGGCCTCGCCCTGGTGGCCACCGTGGTCGTCGCGGCGCAGAGCATCACCGCCGGAGCGGTCGCGCTGATCGTGCTGGCGATGGCGCTCGGCGCGGCGATGGGCCTGTGGCGGGCCCGGCGCGTCGAGATGACGCAGATGCCCGAACTCATCGCCGTCCTGCACAGCTTCGTCGGCCTGGCCGCGGTGCTGGTGGGCTGGAACAGTTACCTGGAGGTGGAGTCCCACGGCGCGGCGCAGGACGCGATCGGTGCCGACCTGCTGGGCATCCACCACGCCGAGGTGTTCATCGGCATCTTCATCGGCGCGGTCACCTTCACCGGCTCGATCGTCGCGTTCCTGAAGCTGTCGGCGCGCATCAAGTCCCGGCCGTTGATGCTGCCGGGCAAGAACGCCCTGAACATCGGGGCTCTCGTGGCTTTCGTCGCGCTGACCGTGTGGTTCACGATCAGTCCGAGCCTGCCCCTGATGATCGCGGTGACCGCGCTGGCCATGGCGCTCGGCTGGCATCTGGTCGCCTCGATCGGCGGCGGCGACATGCCCGTCGTGGTCTCCATGCTGAACAGCTACTCGGGCTGGGCGGCGGCCGCGGCCGGCTTCCTTCTCGACAACAACCTGCTCATCGTCACCGGCGCGCTGGTGGGCTCCTCCGGTGCCTACCTGTCGTACATGATGTGCAAGGCGATGAACCGGTCCTTCCTCTCCGTCATCGCGGGCGGTTTCGGCATCGAGGCGCCGTCCGGCGGCGCGGAGGAGCAGGGGGAGCACCGCGAGGCGCGGGCCGCGGAGGTGGCCGAGATGCTCGCCCAGGCCCGCTCGGTGATCATCGCCCCCGGCTACGGCATGGCCGTCGCCCAGGCCCAGCATCCCGTCGCGGAGCTGACGCGACAGTTGCGCGGGCGGGGGGTCGAGGTTCGCTTCGGTGTCCATCCCGTCGCCGGGCGCCTGCCCGGTCACATGAACGTGCTGCTGGCCGAGGCGAAGGTGCCCTACGACATCGTCCTGGAGATGGACGAGATCAACGACGACTTCGACGGCACCTCGGTCGTCCTGGTCATCGGCGCGAACGACACCGTCAACCCGTCCGCGACCGAGGACCCGGCGAGCCCGATCGCCGGGATGCCGGTGTTGCGCGTCTGGGAAGCCGAGCAGGTCGTCGTCTTCAAACGCTCCATGGCCTCCGGTTATGCGGGTGTGCAGAACCCCCTGTTCTTCCGGGAGAACAGCAGCATGCTGTTCGGCGACGCCAAACAGAGCGTGGAGGAAATCCTGCACGCACTGGGCGCCGACAGCCGACGCGACGCGGCACAGGCTGCGCAGCAGACGACGGTGCCCAGTCGCTGACGAGTCCGTTGCCGCGCTCCAGCCCGAGCGCGGAGGGGCGGGGATCGGTGGGCGAGCCCCGGCGGTCGTGAACCGGCTTCTGCCCCACCTCGGGTTCCGGCGTCCGCACCTCTCGCTCGCCACCCCGCTCAGGCGGATCCGGATGGACGATCACTGCGGAGGGTGCCGCGGATCGCTCTGCGCTGGCTCACGGTCGTGTCGCCCCAGACCCCGTCCGCTTCACCGTGGCGGACGGCCCAGTCACGGCAGGCGAGGAGCACCGGGCACCGGCGGCACACAGCCCGGGCACGCGCCGTCGCAGTGTCCGTCTCCATCAGGGGGAAGAACAGTTCGGGGTCCTCGCCCACGCACAGCGCCCGAAGGCGCCAGGCAGAACCATGATTTTCGATCGATGGTGTACGAGCCATACCGCACCTCCGCGGTCCGACCAGGGCACAGGTGTGAACGTGGCTTGGAAGCCACGGTCCCGGCAGAGGTGCACGACATCATATTCCGCATGGCCGAAAGAAGGCCATAGTGGACTTTCGCGGCACAGTACGTCGTGGCCCGGCCCGAGCGACGTAGGCACGGTGGGCACACGTTCGCCGGCATGAGGCGCGGGTTTCGCACGGAAGGCTGTCTGCGGGTCCCCGATCCTCCGAGGACGCGCAGACAGCCGGCCCCGGGTTCGTACGGGTGCCGACGGCCCGGGGGAGTGGCTTTGGATCGCGGTCAGGAGCCGACGATGCGGCGCACGTTGTCGACGGCACCGCAGTCTGCCTTCAGATGACGCTCGCGCTCTTCCAGGAACGCCTCGCCCAGTTCCTCGCGGCGCTCCATGGCCACGTTCTCGCGTGCGCCGTTCAGGATGGTGCGCTCCTCCTCGTCGGCGTGGTGCGTGATGGCCTGCACGAGTTCTTCCAGCTTCTCATCCCACTTCTCGGAGCCGACCTCATCGACTTCCAGGAGTTCCAGGAGCGCCTTGTTGCCCTCCTCGTGCTCCTCCTCGCCGTGTTCCACCTCGTCGTCGTCGATCTTCTTGTATCGCTTCAGAGCGGGATACACCTTCGCCTCTTCCGCCAGAGCGTGGGCGATCAGCAGATCGGAGAACTCCCGAAGAGCGGCAGCCCGGTCGGCTTCGACGCTGCGCAGCAGGTGAAAGAGATCCTCCATCTTCCGGTGGTCCTGGAGAATGAGTTCAACCACGTCTCGGGTCTGCGCCATGGGGGTAGGCATCACTTTCGTGCGGGGGTCCTTGCAGGAATCCGGCTACCCCGTCCTGCGGTGTTCAGCGGTACGTCCTGATCGAATGACGAGCAGCCCGTTCTCCGGCTCCGCGCTCGCGTTCAGGCCGGCCTCCAGATCGCCGCCGATGATCGCGGTTGGTCCGGCTTCAGTACGGCCGCAAAATCTCGTGCTCGTTCAACGCAGCCTCCTACCGCGCCAAGACAGCATCCAGGCCGGCCAGGACAAGGCCGGCGAAGTCCCGGGCTTCATCCGGATCACCCCGCTCGCAGGCCGCACCACCTCGGCCACGCCGCTGCGGACGATGTGAAGGGAGTCTCATTGCCCCCATGGCCGTGTGCATGCTGCTGGCCGTGCCCGTCTCCACCCGGATTGCCGCCCGCGCGGGCAATGCCACAACGTTCCGTGTCGCACGGGAGTTGCCGCCGTGACGCTCCCCGCGCCGGGAGCGGTCCACGACCGGCTGGGGGACTATCTGGTGGCCGGGGCCGCGCTCGGGACGGCGTACGGTTTCGCCTTCGCGTCGCTCGGCGGGCTCGTCGTCGACGCCGTGCCCGCCGAGCAGACAGGCGCGGCCACCGGCGTCAACACGATCCTCCGGACCATCGGCGGCGCGGCGGGCGCCCAGCTCGCCACCGCGATCGTCACGGGGTCGGCGGGCGGCGGCTCGACGGTGCCTACGGAATCCGGGTACAGCACCGCGTTCTACGCCGCGGCGGTGGCGGCCGCGGCTGCTTTGCTGATCTCCGTCGGGGTGAGGGGAGGTGGCCGGTCCCCGGCGCCGCACAGCCCGACTGGTACGCACGTCCCGGGCCGGTGAACCGAGGGGGCACTGTCGTCGGCACGGTTCCTGTGTCCGGCACTCCCGAACGCATCCGGGGTCCGATGACAAGTACAGGGTGAGACCGTCGTGCGGCGGTCGGAAACGGAGACTCGGTGAAACCGGATGAACCGGGAAACCGGCGCCGCGGCGGGCGCCGCCAACGCGCCGGCGACCATCACGGCGCCGCCAGTGACCATCACGGCGACAGTGGGCCGAACGGTGCCGGTGACGAACACGGCGACAGCGAAGCCCAGTTGACGCGGTCGGCGCACGGTGACTCGGCGGCCTTCACCCACCTCGTGAAGACCCATTCCTCCGCCCTGCACGGCTACTTCGCCCGGCGGATGCCCGCCGCGTCCGAGGATCTGCTCGCCGAGACCTGGCTGCAGGCGTTCGCCGCCCGCCGCACGTTCGACCCGGCGCGCGGTTCGGCACGGGGCTGGCTGTTCGGGGTGGCCCACAACGTGCTCAACCAGCAGCTGCGGCGGGCGGGACGGCAGCAGGAGCCCGCGCCGGGGCCGGATGTCATCGACCCCTGGCAGGTGGTGGACCAGCGGCTGGACGCCGCCGCGATGGCCCCCGCGCTACGCCGGGCGCTCGCCGAACTCCCGGTAGAGGAAAGAGAGTTGCTGCTTCTCATCAGCTGGGAGCAGCTCAGTCCGACCGAGGCCGCCGCTGTCGTGGGGATCCCGGCGGGCACCGCCCGTTCGCGGCTGCACCGGGCCCGCGGCCGACTGCGCGACCGCCTCACGCTGCCCCGCCCGGCGGGACGGAACCTGACCGCGACGGGAGACCTTGCATGACCACGTACGACGACACGGAGGCGAACGGTATGAACGAGCGAGGCGCACTGCTGGACTTCCCCGGCGCCGATGAACTGGCGGCGGCGGGCCACGTCGAGCCCCTGTCGGAACGGGCGTTGGCCAGGATGCTGGCCGAGGTCGAGGCGGCCGTGGCCACGGAGGGGGCGGCCGTAACCGCCAAGGGGGTTACCGGCATTGTCGTCACAATGCCACAACGACGGCTGTTCGGGCAGCAGTTCGGGCGTCGACGGGCCCTGATCGGGCTGCTGACCACGGCCGCGGTGGCGACCGGCGTGGTGACGTACGCGAACAACGGCACGACCTCGGCGGGCAGGGGCACGCACAGCGAGGCCCGCGCGAACACCGCGACCGTCTTTCTGGACGACATCTCCACGGTGGCCGCCAGCCAGTCGGCTTCCTCGGGGAAGTACTGGAAGACGCGGACAACGGTCGGGACCACGTACATCTCGCAGTCCATGAACTACTACGTCGTCAACAACGGGAAGGTCTACAAGAAGGGGCTACGGCCCGACTGGCAGGTCGGGCCGAAGGACCTCGACTGGAAGGGGATGGAGCAACTGACCACGGATTCGGGCAAGTTGCTCGACCTGCTGCAGTCCCCGCCGCGGCCCAAGAGCATCTCACCCTTCGACCAGGCGGTCACCCTGCTCACCGACTCCCCGGCGAGCCCGAAGCTGCGGGCCGGGGTCTTCAAGGCGATGGGCGGCCTGAAGGGCGTCAAGCTGCTCGGCCAGGTCAAGGACAGTACGGGGCGCGGTGGTACGGCAGTTGAGTTCGCGGAGGCCAAGAGCCTCGGCCAGGTGATCGTCGACCCTAAGACCAGCGCGATCCTGGAGTACACCTTCACGTGGACTGCCGGGCCCAGCAAGGGCAAGGTCACCCACCAGACGTTCCTGTCGACGGGCTTCACGGACAAGCTCGGCTGACCTGGGGAGGGGTGGGGGTGGATGGGTGGGGGAGTCATCCCCCACCCGTCCTTACCGCTAGTAGGACTCCCTTAGGTTGTTCTGGCTCTCTTTGGGCTGGTGGCGGGTGTTCTGGGCAGGGGCAGGTGGTGCAGGTGCCGGTCCAGCAGTTCAGCAGGTCCTGGATGGTGTGTCGGCGGCGGCGGCCTGGGCGAGGCGTCGGGATTTGACCCCGGCCGGCCGCACCCGCAGGGACAGGAAGTGCGAGCGCATCGGTCCGCGGGAGCCTTCCCGCCAGGTCACCTCGGTGAAGGCCTGCCGCCCGTGGCCGGCCGCGAGTGCGGCCACCGGGGTCGGCTTGTCGCGGTAGCGGGGCTGCGGCTTGCGGCCGTTGCCGGACCAGACGGGGGCCGTGGGCACCGCATCGTGGGGGTGAACGCTCACATCGGAGCGGATCGCCACCACGTGACCGATGCGGCGACGCTCCAGCCCGTCGCGGAAGTCGGCGTTCTGCCCGTAACCGGCGTCGGCTACCAGCACCGGCGGCACCAGACCCCATCCCGCCAGCTCATCAATGGTGTCCAGGGCCAGGCGCAACTTCTCCCGGTGCCCGATCTCGTCCGGGATCCCCGTGTGCGGCCCACCTCTGCGGAAGCCGGCCCTCGTAGCGGTGACTGAGCTCAATGATCACGCACAACGGCCCGGGGGTGAATCCCGGGCCGCTGGTTACGTGAGGCAGCCGGCGCCCGACAGCTGTCGCCGGTGGCCGGCCGAGCGTCGGCCGGAGCCGACTCGGCCATGGGCGTTCACGTCAGCGCTTGGTCGCCTTGGCCAGGGCCGGGACGAACTTCAGGGCGTCGACGGTGCCGACGCCGGTCGCGAGGTCGTAACCGTTGACCGCCTTGTAGCCGGTCACGCCCTGGTAGCTGTTGTTGGTGCCGTCGTTCACGTCGACGATGCCGTTGGCCTTGGCGTTGTGGGCATAGAGGGCGTAGAGGGCCTTCTGGATGTTGCCCACCCGGTGGCCGCCCGCCTGGTCGGCGAGGGCGACGATGCCCGAGAAGAGCGGGGTCGCCTCGCTGGTGCCGCCGTAGACGTCCCAGCCGACGGTCGTCGGGTCGAAGCTCGAGTAGACCCACGCTCCGCCGTTGACCGCGGCGGTCATCGAGATGTCCGGGGTGCCGCGGCGGGAGCCGACCTTGCTCTTCACACCGTCCTGGAAGGAGGGGCGGGTGAAGACGTGGGACTGGCCGCCGCCACCGGAGCCGTAGTCGTTCCAGGCGCTGTCCGCCTTGACGCGGTTGCCCTTGGCGTCGAGGTGCAGCTGGGTGCCGCCGATCGAGGTGACCAGCGGGTCCGAGGACGGCCAGGAGTTGACGCGCTTGTTGTAGTACGTCTTGCCGTCCGCCTGGAGGTCGGTCGCGCCGCCGTCACCGGAGGCGGCCAGCACGGTGACGTGCTTCTTGTCGGCGTCCTTGAAGGCGTACCGCAGGTTGTTGATGCTGGAGAAGTTGCCCTTGCCGAAGCCGGGGAAGGTGTTCTCCGTGGCGCCGAAGCTCTGGCTGATGACATCGCCGACACCGTGGTCGATCAGGTACTTCTCGGCGTTCATCATCTCCGGCAGACCGGTGGTGCCCTCGGTCTCCGAGACCGCCGTCTCCACCACGACGATCTTCGCGGCGGGTGCCACCGCGTGCGCCATCTCGACGTCGAGGGTGGTCTCGCCGGCCCAGCCGGTCATGTCGGAGTTCTTGGGGTCGAAGGCGGGCACATGCCCCCACTTGACGACCTTCACCTTGGTGCTCGGAAGCCCGAACTGCTTGCTGTAGGTGTCGAGATCGTGCTGCACGGTCGGAGAGCCGTACGAGTCCACGATGACTATGGTGCGCCCCTTGCCCGTGACTCCCTTGCGGTACAGGGCGTTCAGGTCGTACGCGGCCCGGTACTGGAGCGGGTTGTAGCAGTTGATCTGCCACTGGGCCTGGCACTGCGCGCTCGTGAGCGGACTGCTCACCCCGCGCACCAGGGCGTGTCCGACGACGGCCGGTACCACCTTCGTGTGCGCGGCGGCGGGTGCGGCGGCGCTGACGCCGGCCGGTGCGGCGGCCGTCAGTGCGGCGGCGGAGAGGGCGGCGACCGAGGTGGCGGCCGCGAGGCCTCTCGCGCAACGGGATATGTCCATGGATCCTGCCTGTTGATCGGTGATCTACGCGCATCCCATCGAACGAATCATGGACAGAACAAGACCGTTGAACGGACGATGCCGAACCCTTTACTCCGCGATGGATCGCCCCTGTGACGCCTGTTCTTCGGCTGTATCCCCTTCCTCGCCACAAAGTTCGGCCCAGGGATACGGCATGCGGGGTATGCGGCGGTGACTTCAGTCCAATCACCGCCGGCTTCTCCTGGTCCGCGACTCCGCCTTCCAGCTCAGCGACCAGTTCAGCGAACCGCACGGGCGACTACTACGGCTACTACGACTACTCGACATACACATCGACAGCGTCCAGGCCGGCGCCCGCGCCACCACCACCGCCCTGCGCTCCGGCTTCCGCGTCGACCAGACGAGCGTCACCCTGGCGAACGGTGCACGCACGCCCACGGCGGCACCGCCTCCTCCCTCACCCTGGACAGCGGCGAATACGTGACGAGCACCCAGCGCCGACCGCCCAGGTCACCCCGGCATCCGGGCCCTCGGGGAACGTGTGTACGGTGTGCTCCTCAGTGATCCGGAGTGGCCGAAAACCGCTCCCTCTCCTACGGAGTCGCCACCGTGCGGTCTTCCCTTCGTGCGGCCACAGCCTCAGGCGCGGCCCTCCTTCTCTCCATGCCGGCGGCCGGGCACGCCCTTGCCGACGACGGTCCCTCCGGTACCGGCGCGGTCGGTGCGGTGAGCGTCGTCGAGCAGGTGGACTCCGTCACCGGTGCCGCGGAGGCGCAGGACGCCTCGGGCGCGTACCGGGGTGACGTCCTCGTCCGCTTCACGCCGGTCGCCGACACGGGCTTTCACTTCGAGGCCGGCACGGGCAAGGCGGCGTTCACCACGCGCGACGGGGCGGGCAACTACAGCTCGGTGACGGTCAGTTCCGTCGGCACCGGGTACTTCAGGCTGGACACCCGGAATCTGCCGGACGGCCTGAACACCCTGGACGTCACGCTCACCGAGACCCCGGACGACAGCGCCTCCGGGGCCGCGGACCAGAGCGTCGGCGGCACGGTCGCCCTCGCCGTCGCCAACCCCTCAGCGGTGTTCACCTCCCCGCAGGCGCACGCGCTCGTGTGGGGCGCCACCACCTACACCGTGAACGCCCTGGCGGCCAAGGGCGGTTCACAGATCGATCACGTCGACTTCTACGAGACGGCCCTGTTCACCAAGAGCAACAAGCCGCGCGCCACAGACGACACCGCCCCGTACACGTACACCAGAACCTACTCAACCATGGCGGGCCACCCGCTCGTCGAGGCCGTCGCCGTCGACAAGGACGGCTACCGCTCAGCCCCCGCGTGGCTGGGTGTCACAGCCACCCCCGGCCCGACCGTGAGTGCCACCACGGTCACGCCGAAGCTCGCCCACGGCGGCGCCGACTCGATGGACGTCGAGTGGACGGCCGCCGTGCCCTACGGCTGGAACCTGACGACGAACGACCCCAAGTACTACGAGGTGTGGCTGACCAAGGAGGAGGTCGCGGTCGACGGCGCCACCGTGCGGTCCTACGCCGACGGCGACAATCCGTTCTCCCCGCTCCAGGTGCGCAGCGAGGGCCACTACGCGAGCACCGAGTGGGGCGACGGCCTCGACACCTCGGCCTGGTCGGTCGGTACCCACACCGTCACCGTGACGGTCACCGACAGCACGGGCGCGGTCGGCACCTCGTCCCTCACCGCCGTCGTGACCGCAGACAAGCTCACCGCGACCGCGCCGGGCAGTGTGGTCCTCGGCCAGAAGGCGACGGTGCACGGTCTGCTCACCACCGGCACGGACAACCCGCTGCCCTCGCGCACGGTCTCGCTCCAGGCCCGGCCGGCCGGCGGCACCGGCTGGAAGACCGTCGCCACCGGCACGACCGACGGCAACGGCCTCGTCGCCCTGACCACCACGCCCGCCCGCAACGAGAGCCTGCGTCTGGTCTCCGCCGCCGGGACGAGTCCCGTCTCGGCCGCCGTCAAGGTGTCGGTGTCGCCCAAGGTGACGCTCAAGGCGTCCGCGACCAAGGTCAAGCGGGGTGCCACGGTGAGGTTCACCGGTACGGTCTCCTCCAAGGAGACCGGCGCCAAGGTGAAGCTGCAGGTCTACCGGGGCGGCGCCTGGACGACCCTCGCCACCAAGACCCAGTCCGCCACGGGCCAGGTTGCCTGCACCGTCACCGAGAAGACCAAGGGCAGCTACTCCTACCGGCTGCTGACCGTGAGCACGGCCGGTTTCGCCGCCGCACACAGTGCCTCGCTGAAGGTCACCGTGAGCTGAGTGACCCGCTCCCGGGCGGACGGGACGGAGCCTGGGGCCCCTGTGTGCCGTCTTCCTGTACGGGCTCAGTACGAACGGCGGAAGCGGTTGGGTCGCAGGGTGAATGCCGTGAGGCGATCCGGCCGGCCGAGCGCTTCCCCGACCTGTCCCAGGTGCTCGAACACGTGAGCAAGCCGCCGATTACCGACGGCGACCTGGCCGACCGGGGACGGCAGGCGCGTCTGTTGGTCGCACACCCGCATGTGGTCTGCAACGTGTCGCGGCTGATCACGGAGGCCGACCACGACAGGTGGACCGTGGACGACATCCGCCCGCCGATCGCTCTGCCGGCTCGCGGTGGTGTCGGCCCGACGGCATACGGTCCGGGCACGCACCGTGGCACTGTCCGTCTCCACCACGGGGGAAGAACGGTCCAGGGCTCTCGCCCGCGCGCAGCGCTCGGACGCGCCAGGCAGCGCACCTCCGCTGGGGCTGCGACGCGATCGCGATGGGCAGTCCCACCTCAGAGCGTTGGCAACGACGGACCGACCCTGGCGTCATGCGTACGGATCGAAGCCGATCCCAGACGGCTTGGAGTGGTCGAGGGCGTACTGGAAGTCGCCGTCGTCGATCTTCAGCGTGGCGGAGCCGAAGTTGGCGGCCACGAGCTTCTCGCGGAACCCGGCGGGATAGCCGTTCCAGCCGACCAGCCGCGGGAAGAACCAGCCGCCCGTGGCGTTCTCCGGCGGCTCGTCGTTGCCGCTCGCGAACCGGAAGCAGTGGGTCGAGACGCCGTCCTTGTGGTAGACGATCTTCGGATGGGTACCGTCGAAACGCACCGCTGAGCGCGCGGCCACCTGGTAGCCCGAGTGCTGGGACACCGACACGTACTGGACCTGGTCGCCCGAGACCCACACCACGACATGCTCCCAGTCGTGGGTGTGCCCGATGGCCGCGGGACCGAGTGTGGCCTGGTCCTTCTCGAAGTAACTGGCGTACATCACTGCACACCAGCCGTTGTTGCACTTCGCCCGTGAGTACGTGTTGGCGTTGGCCAGTTGGGCGTAGTCGTGGCACTTGCCGTTGACGTCGCCGCCGAGCTTCAGCCCTGGGTTGATCGTGCCGTCGGCCCCGATCGCGGCAGTGGCGTAGCAGCCGTCGCCGTCGTAGTCGTAGGCGGGGGAGAAGGTCTGCTCCAGACCGTCGGCGTTCTGCGGGAGCAGGGTCAGGACGTTCGCCTGGGCGGTCGCGGGGATCGCCACGACGAGTGCCAGTGCACCCAGAGCGGTGATGAGGGATCTCAACTTGCGCATGCCGTACCCCTTGTTCAGCAGTAGAGGTTGCCGCCGGGGCTGACCCCGAGGATCGACGTGAACCGGTTGTAGGCGTCGACGCGGCTCTGGACCTGGGCCGGGTTGCGGCCGTCGCACTCCAGGGAGCCGTTGATGGAGCGGATCGTCTGGCCGAAGCCGGCCTGGTTGACCATGGCGTTGTGCGGGGTCATGGTGCCGGGGCCGGACTGGGTGTTCCAGTACCACAGGCCGGTCTTCCAGGCCACGGCCGAGTCGTTCTGCACCAGCCAGGGGTTGTTGAGCAGATCGATGCCCAACGCGTCGCCCGCCGCCTTGTAGTTGAAGTTCCACGACAGCTGGATCGGGCCGCGACCGTAGTAGGCGGCCTGCCCGGCCGGGCAGCCGTACGACTGGTTCCAGTCGCAGTACGTCGGGTAGTTGGCGGTGTTCTGCTCGACGATGTACACCAACCCGCCGGTCTCGTGGTTCACGTTGGCGAGGAAGGCCGCCGCCTCCTGCTTCTTGACCGTGTCGCTGCCCGTGGTGGCGAAGCCGGGGTAGGCGCTCAGCGCCGCGACCAGGCCGCTGTAGGTGTAGAAGGAGTTCCGGTTCGGGAACATCTGGTTGAACTGCGCCTCGCTGACGGCGAATCCGGACGGCGTGCTCCCGCCTCCGCTCGCGGGCGCGTTCCACTTCTGGTTGGCGGTTCCGGCGCAGGTCCAGATCTGCAGCCGGGTGCCGTTGGCGCTGTTGTTGTCCCGTACGTCCAGGCATTTGTTGGCTGCCGGGTTGACGATGTCGCGCGCGCCGGAGACCACCCACTGCTGGTTGGCACCGCCCGAGCAGTCCCACAGCTGTACGGCCGCCCCGTCGGCGGTGCTGCGGTCGGCGATGTCCAGACACTTGCCGAGCGCCCGCAGGGTCCCGTCACCGGAGTTGGACCAGATCTGTGCACCGGTGCCGTTGCAGTCGTAGAGCTGTACGGCCGTGCCGTTGGCGGTGGACGCGCCGGCCACGTCGACGCACTTGCCGGCGAGGCCCGTGATGGTGCCGGAGGCGGCATGTGCGGGTGTCACCGCGAGCAGCGCGGTGAGCACGGCGCCGAGGGCGGCGAAGACCGCGAAGCGACCTCCGCGGAGGGATACGGACATGGGTGAGCACGCTCCTTGAAGGGTGTGGGGGGGGACCGGGAGGCCGCCCCCCGTCGAGGCGGGGCGGCCTGCGGGCGTCGCTTTACGGGTAGCTGGTCAGATTTGCCACGTTGGACGCGGAGTTGGAGGGGCCGCCGGTGCCGTTGACGACGTGCCGGATGGTGCCGGTGCCGCCGAGGGAGACCGTCACCATGCTCTGGAAGCGCACGCCCGCCGTGTTGGGCGCCTCGATGGCCCGCTCGGCTGCCACAGAGGGGTTGACGTTGAAGTAGCAGTAGCTGCCGAGACCGTAGGCCTGGTGGCTGGTGACGGAGTCGGCGACCTTGTAGGCGGCGTAGCCCTGGGTCGAACCATTCGTCCAGGCCGCCTGGTTGGGCGGGTCGTAGGGCATCTCGTTCTGGTAGAAGTACGTGCGGCCGCCGTTGCCGTTCCAGATGGTCTGGTACTTCTGGTAGTGCTCGACGAACAGGCCGTACGCCGTGACGTTGTCGCCGTTGACGACGAGCCCGGTGTCCGCGGTGTTGCTGGTCCAGCCGACGCCGCTGCCATGGTCGGCCCGCCAGATCCACATGTGGTCGCCGATGACGTTGTCGCTGTTGATGACGAGGCTGGTGGTCGCCTTGCCGATGCCCGCGCCGCCGACGCGGAAGTACACGTCGTGCAGGGAGGTCGGGTTCGCGGTGTGGGACGCGGAGGAGCCGGCCGGCCCGACCTCCATCAGGGTGGGCGAATTGGTGGTGCCCGCGTCGAAGAGGACACCTGCGACCTTCACCCCGTCGACGTCGGCCACCCTCATCGCGGTGACGCCGTTGTCCGGCACCAACGTGGCGAGACCCAGGCCGAGGACCACGGTGTCGGGGCGGCTGACCTGGAGTGTCTGGTTGAGGTGGTACACACCCGGGGTGACCAGGAGGTTCTTGCCCGCCGCCAGGGCCGCGTTGATGTCCGTGGCACTCGCGCCCGGCTTCACGACGTAGAAGGTGTCCAGGGAGAGGGAGTTGCCCGACGGGGAGCCGTTCGCCCAGCTGGTGCCGGTGGAGTTGGACCGCACCGACGGCACGAACACCTTGTAGGCGCCGTCGGCGTCGACGTACAGGAACGGCTTCTCCCGGCCGACCGGGGACTGCGCGACCGTGGTGTGGGGCGGGTTGGGGAAGGTGGTGCCGGGGACGCCCTGGCTGCCGACGAAGACCATGTTCCAGTTGGCGCCGGTCCAACTGCCGAGCTGGGAGTTGCGGGTCAACCACTGTTGCTGGCTACCGGAGTTGACCTGTCCGTCGATCTTCGTGTCGGCGAGGAGACCCCCGCTGGACCAGCCGCTGTCGTCCAGGGCGAGGTTGCCGCGCAGATGCATCCGGCGGTAGGCGGCGGCCTGGGAAACAGCCCAACGGTCGCTGCCGCCGGTGGGGTTGACGGAGAGGTTCTCGGCGCCGCGCCAGAAGTTCTGGGTCGCGTTGCCCTGGAACCAGTCGGCCTCGGCGTGCACCGCGCCGTTGATGGTGACGGCGTCCGGGGTCAGGCCGAGCCCCGCGACCTGGGTGTAGAAGCCGACGTTGGCGTCCGCGGTGTAGGAGCCGGGCTTGAACAGGACGGCGTAGCGCTGGGAGCCGAACTGGTTGGTCTCCTGCTGCTGGAAGAGCGAGTTCAGCTTCGACTGGATCGTCGAGGACGACATGGAGGGGTCGAAGACCGTGACGTTCGGGCCGAGGTCCGGGTTCGTGGCCGACGGGGTGACCGGGACCACCTGGAAGCGCTGGGCCGCGCTGCCGTTGCACGTGTACTGCACGAACTGCACGCCGTCGGTGGTCGAGGCGCCCGGGTCGTCCAGGCACTTGCCGCTGTTGCGGTTGACGAAGTGGTAGGCGCCGCCGCCTTCGTGGACGGGCAGCCACTGCTGGTTGGCGCCGCCGCCGTAGGCCCAGAGGTGCACGGGGGCGTTGTCGGCGGTGGAGACGTCGGCGACGTCGACGACCTGGGCGGTGTTGTTGCGGTTGTCGATGCGGACGTAGCCGTCGCTGGTGGCGGTGAAACTCCACTGCTGGGCCGTGGTGTTGTTGCACGCGTACTGCTGCACGACGGTGCCGTTGGCGGTGGCGGCCGACCTGGCGTCCAGACACCGCCCGCTTGCTGCGTTCATGACAGTCGAGAAGCCGGTGGGCGGTGCTGTGGCGGCGTAGGCGGGGGCGGGCAGGGACGTCAGGACGGATGCGGCGGCGGCCGTGACGAGCAGGGCGGCGCCGGATCTGCGAAGGCGTGTGAGGGTGGGCATGCGCAGAGCCCTTCGTGGGGGGCGAGGTGTCTGGCTGACCTGTGAACCTAAAGGTCTGTACCATTTAGGTCAAGGGGTGAAGTAAGGTTTGAGGAAAGGGGGTTGGTGGGGGCGAGTGTGGGACGCCCACGCCAAGAGCCACGGTGTCCTCGTCGGCTAACTGCGCATCCAGTAGAGCCGCCCATCCCACATCACTCAGAGCCTCTTCGCCGAAGAGGCCGTCTGCCCGGTGATCGTCTCCTGCTCTATCGTGCCCGGGGCCCGTGCTCCGACCAGGTTCATGCGCAGCGCGGCATCGGTGTCAAGTGATCGGCGCACTCGGGCCGCGCGCAGGGCGACGCGCACACCACCCTGGACTTCTCCTCGTCAGCCATGTCACCGCGCCCGGCGGCGATTTCGGCGAGTACGCCAAGCTCGGTGACCTGGCGGACACGGTGCTCGGCACCGCCATCCCGCCCGGCGACGCGGTCGTACCCACCCCGAGCGGAGCGACCGCGTCGATATCCACGATCTGTTCCGCCTACCTGTGGAATCTGCTGTTGGCTCGTCTGGGCCGAGTCCCCGTAGGCCAGCAGGAGTCCCTCCCTCTCTGGCGCAGCTCCAACCTCCCCGACGGAGACGTGACCAACCAGCGTCACTTCGACGACTACCGGGCGGCCATCCCGATGCTGTGAGCCGTCGAAGTGTACGGAACCCCTCGATGAGATCTGTCCGTGCGATGACTGCGTCGGCGAGAACACCACCGATGCATGTGCGCGAGGCCTGCGCGTAGTTGTGGCAGCCGCTACGGCGACCGGTACCGCAGCCAGCAACGGGACCGAGCCCTGTCGGGGCAAGCTCCACGCCTGCGTGGGGGCGAGCTGCACGCCTGCGTGGCCCGGCCGCGTCGTAAAGGTGCGGCCGGACCCTGCGCACCCAGGGCACACCAGTGCGCGTCGGGCAGTGAGCCGGGGTATTGGCCGGGTCTCTACCGGGAGGCGAGGCGTCGCAGGACTGCCGAGGAGACCGAGGTGGGCAGGACACTCAGGGTACGGACCAGCGCGGTTGTCGCCCAGGGGAAGTACGCCTGCGCCGGTTCCTTCTCCAGAGCGCGGATGACATGGCGTGCCGCTCTCTCCGTGCTGACCTGGAAGGGTTTGGGCAGGCCGTCGGCGTTGACCCGGTCGGTCCCCACGAAGCCGGGGTGGATGCTGGTGAAACGGATTCCGTGGGGCGCCAGTTCGACGCGCGCCGTGTCGATGAGCGTGCGGGCGGCTGCCTTCGCGGCCGAGTATGGGCCTTGACGGGGGATGCCCATGAGGCCGGCCAGTGAGTTGGTGTGGGCGATCAGACCGCCTTGTTCCTGGCTTCTCAACTGTGCGATCAGCGGGATGAGGTAGTTGACGACGGTGTCGTAGTTCAACGCCATGATCCGGGACACGTCCGCGACGCTGACGTCGTCCATCGCCATGTCCGGTCCCTGGCCGGCGTTGAGCAGGGCGACGTCGACGGATCCGTACTCGGCGACGGTACGCGCCACCACATCGGCGGCCGCCTGCGGGTCCAGGGCGTCGGCGGCAATGTCCAGGCAGGTACTGCCGGCGGCTCGTATCTCCTCGGCCAGGGTGGCCAGTTCGGGGGCGCGTCGCGCCGTGACGACCAGACGGTTGCCACTGTGACCGAGTCGGCGCGCGACCTCCGCGCCGATCCCTGAGGAGGCGCCGACGATCAGAACCGTCCTGTCCGTGATGCGTGCCATGGTGTTCCTTCACTTACCGACGGGATGGAGAGATCCCGCGGGACGGCCGGTGCCGTGGTCGTATGTCGCCTCCATGATCACAGAACGTTCCAACTCGCAGTTCCCGATCTGTGGATGAGACGACCACTGCAGCCCTCGACGCCCTGTACTGAAGGCGCGGCGTCGCTCGGCAGGTGACGCAGGCTGAGAAGCCGATGTTGCCACGCCGGGGGTTCCCGTGCCCTCGAAGGGCTGCCCGGCGGGGCGACGGTGTCCGCCTCGTCTACGGCAGCGCCTGAGCTGGCCGGGCCATGGTCGTCCCCGCCCTCGCGTCGTCATCGCCTGCGTGCCGGCGGAAGCAGGGTGGCCGCCCGCTGTCGGCAGGTGTCCGCCACGGAGTGAACGCCTATCGCGGGCCCAGGCTGCCGCCCTGGTCGGTGCCTGGTCCGGTTCGCGAGAGGCTGACCATGGCGCGGTAGAGGGCGGTGGGCGCCGGTGCTTCGGGCAGCGGGGGGAGCGGTGCGCCGGGTGTGGCGTAGGAGCGGAGCATGTGGCCGACGAGGCGGCGCCAGGTGTCGGGGGCGGCGTCGCCGGTGGCGGCGATGACCCCGGCGTTGGCCATGAGCAGGATGACGACGTCCTCGTGGGTGAAGTCCGCGCGCAGGTACCCGGTGTCCTTGGCGCGGGCGGTGAGTTCGAGGAAGCGGTGGTAGGCCTCGGCGCGACGGGCCTCCAGTGCCTTGGCGGCGGGGAAGGTCATGGTCAGGACATCGGCGAAACCGCGGTCGGCGGCCTGCATGGCGCAGACGGCATGGAGGTATCCGGTGAAGCCGTGCCAGGGGTCGGGGTCGGCGAGTGCCGCGGTAACGGCGTCGACGTAGGCGTCCATGCGGTCGGCGAAGACCGCGTTGACGAGTTCCTCGCGGGTGGCGAAGCGGCGGCTGAGGGTGGCTTTGCCGACGCCTGCCTCGCGGGCGACGGAGGCCATGGAGGCGCCGAGGCCTTCGGTGGCGTAGAGGCGGCGGGCGGCGGTCAGGATAGGGAGGGGCATCCCCACCCGCCGAAGAGCAGGTGGGGATGCGAAGGCGTCGCCATACGAACCGGGATCCGTCGGGTCCGACCGGTACGGGGGGCCTGTCGGGGCTCAGGCGCCCGGGTGCAGACCGGGCCAGCCGGGTGTCGGGTCGCCCTTGACCTCGCCGAAGTAGAGGGCGAAGGTCTGCTTCAGCCGCTCGACCTGGGCCCGGTCCTCCATGAAGCGAGGGAAGCCGTCCACGTTGGCGTTCGGGTACTCCCAGATCGGCTTCAGGCCGGTGGGCGGCGCGATGTCGGTGCGTACCGACCAACTGTTGGAGGTCTGACGTTCGGTGGACAGCTGCCAGTTCACATAGAGCTTGGCCGCCGTGGGGTTGGCGGCCTGTTTCAGGATCGCGATCCGCTGTCCCCACCCTACGAACGGGTGCCCGTCGGGCATCATCCAGCGATTCGGGGTGGTGATGAGCGGGCTGCCGCCCGTGCCGACACCGATGATCTTTTCCTTGGCGGTGACCGCGGTGCCGGGGGAGAAGGAGCCGCGGGCGAACTGCGGTTGCTGGGCGGCGAAGTCGGCCACCCAGTCCCAGCCGTAGGTCTCCGCGTAGAGGGCGAAGAGGTAGAGCACCGCGTCGTCGTCGTGCGGGTAGGAGGAGGCGATGGCGCCCTTCCAGCGAGGGTCGACCAGGTCCAGCGGAGTCTGCGGCGCGTCGGCCCCGGCTGCCGCCACGTCGTACAGGTAGCTGAAGGCGATGACCATGCCGGCCACCCAGGCACCGTCCGGATCCCGGAACTTCTTGTGGAGCTTGCTGAAGCCTGCGGGCTTGTAGTGCAGCAGCCGTCCCTGGCGCTTCCAGCGGGTGAAGTCGTGCAGCGTCTGCAACTGCACCACGTCGGGCACCAGGGTGTCGGTCGCGAACTGGTTGTCTACGCGGGCGTCGTGGTACTTGCTGTAATCCACTATGAGGTCGAGGTTGATCTGCGGGAACCGCTGGCGGAAGGCGGTCCGGGCGCCGGCGCCGCTGCCGGAGTTGGCGAGGTCGCCGCCCGCGTAGATCACGAGCTTGCCGCCTTCGGCGATGGCGGCCTCGTACAGCTCGTCGAGACTCCTGCTCTCCTCGGGGCCGGCGCCGCGCGTGGTTGAGGTGGGGGCGGCCGCGGCGGGGGACGCGGTGGCGCCGAGTGCGCCGAGTCCGAGTGCGGCGCCTGCTCCGGTGGTCAGGAGGCGCCGTCGACTGGGGAGGCTGGTCACTGGGGTAACCCTTTCTGCGTGGGGGCAGGGATGTTCCCGGAGTACGGGCGGCGGACCGCCTCGGCCGGGACAACGGGAGCGGAAACGACCAGGCCGCTGTTCCGGTACGGCGTGCTCGACAGGCCCATATCAGCCCCGGCCTTCTCGCCCGGGCGTCCGTGGCCGTGGCTGGAGAACGCGGTGGTGATCTGCATGCCGGGACTGATGATCTCGGCGGCCAGCGGGCGGTGTTCGCGGGTGGGACAGGCTTTGACCAGCATCGTTTCCTCCTCGGCGGTGACGAGGGTGGCGGCCTTGTTCATGCCGCCGACCGGAAAGGTCGGGCCGGGAACTATGAATTCGAGCGTGCTCGTCAGGGCTCTTCGATCTTCGGTCGAGAACGGGGCTCGCCGGCCGCGAGCGGTTCACCCGAGGGTATCTGACTAGTCAGACGTTTTCGGGCTGGATGCGCGAGGTGTGACCCGAGTCGCATGCCGGCTGTGCGGTCAGGGCAGTCGAGGGGCACCCCGACCCCGGCTGCCGGGGCCGGAAGAGATCGGCTCTCGGCGGCGGAGGCGCCGGGGTTGGGGGAGGCACGCCGGCGTGCGGCCGGACGGCCGCATCCAACCTGCCGCGGTCAGCCGGACGGCAACAGTCGCCTCCTCAGAGCCTCCTCCAGCCCGCGCAGGATGGTGTCGTCATGGACAGAGGAACGCGCCAGGGCGTGCCATACGGCGAATTGGCCGTGCGGGCCGGTCCGCAGCAGGACGCCCGGCGTCTGGGCCGCCTCGCGCAGCCGGGTGGTATCGACGAGCCCCTGCGGTGTCGTAGCGCTGGGCGAAGTCGGCGCGGGCGTCGGGCAGCAGCGCGCGTGGTTGGCCCACCGGCCTGTCGACGCGGACGGTGTGCACATGGGAGCTGCCTCCGCCATGTCGGCGCGAAGCCGCGGCGAACTCACCGATGACGGCGAACCGGTCGGCCGAGGCTGGCGGCAGTGTCCCGCCGTCGTTCTTCAGCAGGACCAGGCAGTCAGCGGTGGGCTCGCGGGCCAGTCGGTGGTGCACGTCGGAGTGAACATGGGCAGGCCGGGGTCACTTCGGTGCGGACCGGTGCGGCCAGGGCGCCCAGTTGTGCGACCGCGGTGTCGACGACCGCCTCGTCCGGCGTGCCGGGGCGCATCGCTGCGGCGGCCTCCGCATCAGAGCCGTGGCAGGTACCGGGCATGTCCGGATCGGTCCCGGCCGGCAGTGCGGCGACGCGGTCGCTGACGGCATCCCAGTCGAAGACGACCAGATCGTCGAAGCCCCCCTCCTCGCGCAACACCTCGGTCAACGGCAGGCGGCTCTCGGCGGCCAAGGTGTCGTTGACCTTGTTGTAGGAGCACCTCGCGACTGCCGACCAGGTCTGTACGAGGCAGGCAGCGTCACCGTCCCGGTTCTCCCACGGGCCTGTTCAAGAGGCCACTTGGACCGGGAATTCGCAACTTCGACAAGGCTCGCAGAGGCAGCTACCTTCGCCTGGTCTTCGGTGGTCACCCACGGACACGCACGAGTTCCTCAGGCTGGGCCAGCAGCGACGGGATGAGGCGGTCAACGCCCCACGAACCCTCCCCTCGTGGGTGAGCAACCGAAGCGGATCCATGCAGGCAGCCCCAACCAGGGAGAGACGCATGCCCCATCTTGCTCTGTACACATTCGGCGTCCTGAAGTCCCCTCTCGCCGATCCCGCACCTCTCACACGCGACTTCTACGACGTTGGTGAGGCCGTCTACCGGAAGATCAGTCACCACCCCGGATACCTCGCGCATGCTGAAGCGGCAGAAGGCGACCGGGGCGCGCTCTTCGAGGCGGACTGGGGTCCATGGGGGGAGTTCGCCGTACCGACTTGGTACGGCAAGGGCCATACGCCGGAAACCACCGCCCTGGCCGCGACCCTCTCGCTCTGGACCGACCTGCGCCCAGCCTTCGACGCCGTCTACACCGGTCTGCACCGTGAGGCGCTCAACAGGCGTTACGACTGGTTCGAGAGGACAGGGCACTCAAATTACGTGTGCTGGTGGGTCCCTGACGGCGTGATTCCCATCTGGCGGGACGGGGTTTCCAAACTGGAGCACCTCGACGACCATGGCTCCGCGCCGCACGCCTTCACCTTCCACGACTCGTTCACGCCGGACGGAACTCCCACCAGGAGCAAAGGCGTCGGGCCGACGGGCGATGACGTTCGTTGACAAGTAAGCCTGAACGACGGGAATCGCTGTCAAACGCTTCGATTGAATGACGGCGAACAGTGGGGCGCCGTGCCAGCTCCGGCCGTCATCAGGCGAATTGGCTCTGTCCCAGCAGCGCGAGGCCCAGTGGCGTAATCGTGTGGCGGACCGCCTTGCCCTCCTGCCGGGTGGTGATCAGGTGAGCATTGCGCAGCACCGTCGCGTGGTGGCTCGCGGTCGCCGGCGAGATGTGCAGGCGGCGGGCCAGTTCCGTAGTGCCGCATCCGTTCACGGTCGCCCTCAGCACCGCTGCCCTGGTACGTCCCAGCAGGTCGTCCAGTGACTGGGCGGTGGACTCGCCGGCGCCTTCCCACAGTGTGGTCTCGAACGAGGTCCCGCTGAGCGTGGGAACGGCCAGAGTGGGTGCCCGGGCCGGGTCCAGTGGCGGGTGCAGCAGTTCGACCTGCTGTGTGGAGAACACCGTCGGCGCGATGACGAGGCCCCGCCCGTTCAGATGGACGTCCGCATCGTGCGGATGGACCACTTCGAGCACGGGCGGCCGCCAGCGGACCAACGGACCACAGAGTGTGGCGAGGAGCTGCTCGACCCCGCCGTCGGCCATCGTGCCCATATAGGCGTTCCGCACCTCGCTCAGGTGGGAGCGCACCCTGCTCCAGTAGGGGGCAACGGTGAGACCGTGGCAGGACCTGAGTGCCGTGGCGACCTCAAGGCGAGCTTCCCGGTCGCCGTCTATCAGGTTCCGGGCCCAGGACCGGTGTTCCGGATGGAAGTCGACGTTCTCCACTTCGAGACGCATCAGAGCCCGGGGAGCCGCCATCAGGTTGTCCACCGCCTCATCGATGGATGCCGTGTCTCCCATCAGGCTCATCGCGTCGATCAGCGGACCGCGCATGGGCATCAACGCGGCAAGCGGACCGGCCTGTTGGCCCAGACGTCCACGTACCGATACCTGCCAGCGACGGAAGGCAAGACTGGTGTCGCGGTCCTTCAACAGCCTCACGCTGTCGAACGTCTCCGCCGCCACGCCGATCGTCGTGGCCACACGGGTCCGCGCCAGGTCCTCCGCCGTGAAGTGAATGCGTTTCACCGAGCACCCCGTCGTCGCGTCACCACAGCCCACGCAAGTCTCAGTCCCGAACGGGAGTCGCGCAACGATCAATCTGGCCACAGCCAGTCTGCCCAGGATCACAGGACAACTGCCACCGACGCCAATGTCACGACCCCAACCCTCGACATGGTCGACAGGGGTGGGAGCGACGGCTGCCGCAGCATGATGGCAGAAGCCCCCGGGGCGGCGAGTCAGTTGAGGGCGGCGAGGGCGCCGGGGCGCCCTCCACGCGCCCGCTCGCTACTCACCTGTCTCGTGCCCTGAACGATCCACGGCTGGCGGCTCGTTGGGGGTGATGACGATCGGCGCGTTGGCCTCCGCCCGTGCGCGGTCCGACGCTGTCGCGATCTCCTCGTAGGTCCATTCCCTGTACAGGCGCTCCCCGTGGGCATCGGTGATGTCGATGACCACGCCGGTCCACTCGTCGGCGGGCTGTTCGGGGACGAGTCCCAGTTCGTACGTCGCGTCCTGGAGGAGGGATTCGGTGACGCGTATGCCGGTGAGTCTCTCAGCCAGAGCGAGGACCGCCGCCTTTCCGTCGACGTCCGGGGTGCTCTCGTCGTGCTCTCCCTCGGGAGTCAGGGGGAAACCGACTTCCCGAAGCAGGGGAACCAGTTCATCGGGAGTGCTGCCGTCGCGCGACCAGGGGCCCTCGAACGTCGTGCGCAGCTCGCCGTCCTCGAACCAGTGGAAGAGGTGGATGGGCTTGCCGCCGTTGGTCGAGTGAGCCACGACCCGGCCGCCCTTCGACAGGGTCTGCACACACGCGCCCGCAAGCCCCAGGCCCCCGTCGAAACCGAGGACGAGTGTCCAGTCGCCGTTCTTGCCCGGAACGCTGAAGGCGCCCGCGACGTAGGAATCGTCGCAGTAGTCGTAGTCCACCTCGGCGCGGTGAGCGCCGTCCGCCTCGATCAGCCCGGCCGTTCCCTCCGCGGTGCCACGCGGTTCCGCCCCCATTGCGCTCAGCACCTCGCGCGGGGTCCGCCCCCGTATCAATGTCAGGGTGTACCCGCTCTCCATCGCGTGGCGGAAGAGCGGCGAGGTGCGGATCCAGGCGTACTCGTGCGCGGTCACCAAGTTCATACGACGCAGTGTGCCTGCTGCCACTGACAATGCCCGGTGAGAGCCGGGTCGTAGGGGCGTTTCGTCGGGCAGTTCCAGGAGCGTCCTGCGGGTGATCATGATGTGCTCGGCGGCCGGCCTGGACGAGTCCGTCCAGCAGCACGGTCCGCTGCGCGATCTGCTCAGCGGCCTCCGCTCCCACCGAGATCTGCCGCTCGCGGCCTCCAGACGTGCCGGCAGGTACCGGGGGTCTCCCGTGGGTCGCCGCTCATGCGCCGCGTCAGGACGGGGAAGGCGCCGGTCAGCCGGGGGGCATCACATTGCCTACCGGCAGAGGGACTTAGAGGTCGCTTCTTAAGAGTCCTAGCAAAATGACCGGCTGTTGCCTTGGAATGACAGGCCGTGAGTCGGTGTTGTGCCTGCATCCGATGGATCGGGGTGGGGTGTGGGGCAGCGTCGGCCGCGGGAGGTCGAGGACGGGCTGTGGGAGCGGATCGCTCCGCTGTTGCCGGTGGTCGAGCGTAGGCAGCGGTATCCGGGGCGTAAGCGGCTGGATGGCCGGCGGGTGCTCAACGGGATCCTGTTTGTGCTGTACACGGGTATCCCGTGGGAGTTCCTGCCGCAGGAGCTGGGGTACGGCTCGGGGAGTACGTGCTGGCGCAGGCTGCGGGACTGGCAGGAGGCCGGGGTGTGGCAGGCGTTGCATGAGCTCCTGTTGGCCGAGTTGCGGGCGGCCGGCCTGCTGTACTTCTCCTGGGCTGCGGTCGACGGTTCGCACCTGCGGGCGATGAAGGGCGGCGCGAAGACAGGGGCGTCCCCGGTGGACCGGGGACGGACGGGCAGCAAGCACCACGTGATCGTGGAGGCGCACGGCATCCCGCTCGCCGCCTCGCTGACCGGCGGCAACCGCCACGATGTCACCCAGCTCATGCCCCTGGTGCGTGCCGTGCCTCCGGTCCGGGGTAAGCGCGGGCGTCCCCGGCGGCGCCCCAAGGTGCTGTACGCCGACCGTGGCTACGACTACGACGTCTACCGCCGCGAGCTGCGAGAGGTGGGCATCCGCCCGGTCATCGCTCGCCGTGGGACCGAGCACGGCTCCGGCCTGGGCGTGCACCGCTGGGTCGTCGAAGCCGCCTTCGCGCTCCTGCACTGGTTCCGCCGCCTGCGCACCCGCTGGGAGATCCGCGAAGACCTCCACGAAGCCTTCCTCACTCTCGGCTGCGCCCTCATCGGCTGGCGTCGCCTGAAGACCACCCTTGACTAGGTAGGGCCTGTCTGGCGGGCCTTGCGGCCGGTGGCCCTAGGCCCGTGGCGCTGCCGTAGTCTCCGTGGTCATGTTCGAGTGGTGGCATGTGCTGGCGGATGACGAACGGCAGCAATGGACTCTAGATCCGTTCGTGAGTGTGGGGCTGCTGGCGTTCGGTATGGGTCCCGACGAGACGTCCCAGGTACTGAGTGGTGCCACCAGGGAAGCTCAGCGTCACAGGTTTCGCCGTCGTGCGGGCGAGACCGTCGAGGAGGGCGAGTACCGAGAATTCGGTTTGAAGCTCTACTACCGGGAGGAACGTCTGGCCGGCGTCGTGGTCGATGCGCTGCGAGGACCCCAAGTCTTCGTGGAGGGGGAAGCCCTGGTCGGCCGGGTCCCCTCCGTTCTGGAGCAATGGATGATCGGCCGTGCCGAGGCCCGCGAGCCGCATTCGGAGCTCTCGTATCTGGACGCTGGAGTTCCTGGGTCGGAATCGCTGGGCGTCGTTCTGGATGTGCAGCGCGCAGGCGATCACCTGCTCACGCGACCGGTGTTCGTGCCCCGTGAGGCACTCGACGACCTCCCTCACTTCCTACCCCGAGAAGCGTGGTCGCGTTGCTGAGTGCCCATCGGGCGACGGGGGTGACACCGCGGGCAGTCCGATGGATGGCAGCTGATCACGCCCGTAACCGGATGCGGATCGAAGCTGTCGGCGCAGCGCCATGGAAGGTGTCGGCACGTTTCTCCACATGAACTGACAGCTCGTCACTACAAGGCACAAGCAGTTCATTTTGCCAGGAGTTCTTATGGTGCTCTTGCGGTTAGCGTGCCTGGGGGAACCCTCCATCGGGGTGGACAAGGGACCGGGGGATCGTGGACGAGACGTTTGACGCCGTGGGAGAAGCACTGTGTTGCGCCGCAGCCATTCGCTTGGGCGGAGCCGTGCAGGTGCTGACCGAGCGATCTGGCCTGCTTGATCACTACATCCCGATCATGGCGGGAGTGGAGAGCATCACTGCATTTCTTGACGACCAAGAACTCGACGACGACTCGCTTGGCTCTGCGTTTGCCGAGAGCTGGTCCCTGGGTGCCAGGTACCCGACAGGGCTCGCGGGCCGTGCCTTCGTTAACGACTGGTCGTCTCTGGTGTTCGGCACGGTGGGACTGACCAAGGCAAAGCAGCAGAATTTCGGGGCAGCTCAGGCGCTGGAGTTCGCCTCGCAGGCGGCGGCAGCGTGGCCGTCCGCCATCCGTATCGGCTCCTTCGACAGCCTGGCCCGCTTCGAGCTGGCTTGCCAGCAGGAGGCGGAGGACCGGCTACGGAAGGACGGTCTACCCGCTCTTTGGAAACTGACGGAAGTCCGGTCGAAGCAGTATCGCCAGGCCGCGGAACAGCTCATCGGGTAGTCGACGCCTCAGCCCGTGAGTCTTCGATAGCCGATGAGGATTGCGGCTGTACCGACGAAGGCGAGGAAGTGTTCGGCCTTGCGTTCATACCGGAGGTGGAGCCGACGGCAGCCTGACAGCCAGGACACGGTTCTCTCGACCACCCAACGGTGTCGACCCAGCCGTTGCGAGGACTCGATGCCTTCGCGGGCGATGCGGTGGCGGATTCCTCGCTTGCGGAGCCATCGGCGCAGGTGGTTGTAGTCGCGACGCGCTCCTGCTGCACGGTTACGGGGGCGCCGCAGGCACGGACTGAGCGCATCTCCACCACGTCGCCAGCGGCGAGGTCGGCGGCTGCCTTCGGGGCCGGGAAAGTGGTGGCCTGCGGCGAACGGCTTGCGGGCGTGCACCTCCAGTCGGACCGGGTGCTCGGGGGCGGGACTCACCGGCCCGCTTCCTGAACCGCCGGGGATGCCGCCGAGGATGCGGCGCGCCAGCCCAACTCGGGTGCGATCAGATGCCGTACGTCGTGCAGGATCTGTTCGTACTCCTCTCGTTGGAACTCGTACGGCAGTTCCAGGCGCAGCTCCGAGACCTGTGCGAGGACGGGATCGGCGGCCAGTTGCTCCAGGATCTGCTCCGAAGTGCCGACCACGTCCGGGGCGAACAGGATTCGCCTGGGGCCCGGCGCGACCAGGGTCTGCGGCTTCAGGGTGCGCTCGTACCGGCCGGCGGCGTAGTCCCGGTAGCGGGCCCGGGTGGCCGCGTCGGCGCTGTCGAACGGCACGATCACCCGCCCGAGCGCCACCCGCGCCGCCGGCCGGTCGTCGCCCAGGCTGCGCCGGTACTCGGAGAGCAGGGTCAGCTGGGCGGTGGTGAAGTCGTCTGTGCCCTCGCCGGAGACGATGTTGCCGGAGAGCAGGTTGAGATTGTTCTCGGCGGCCCAGCGGGCCGAGCGGGGGCTGCCTCCGCCGTACCAGATCCGTTCCACCAGGCCGGGGTTGTGCGGCTGGAGCCGTGGCCGCTGGATGTTGCCGGGTGAGTGGATCACGGTGTCCGGGCCGCCGAGGTAGTTGCCGCGCAGGTTGTCGACGAGGCGCGCGATCCTGCCGTACGACAGGTCGAAGCGGCGCCAGTCGCCGTCGTACACCAGGTCGCCGAGCAGGTCGGCGTGCGGCATGCCGGTGCTGAAGCCGACCTGGAGGCGGCCGCGGGACAGGACGTCGGCCAGTGCGAGGTCCTCGGCGAGGCGGAAGGGGCTTTCGTAGCCGATCGGGATGACGGCGGTCCCGAGTTCGATCCGGTCCGTGCGTTGGCCGGCCGCGGCGAGGAAGACCGCGGCGGAGCCGACGCCGTGTTCGAGGTGGCGCTGGCGGATCCAGGCGCCGTCGAAGCCCAACCGCTCCCCGTACTCGAAGAGTTGGAGTGTCTCCTCCAGGCCGGTGTAGGGGTCGTCGTCGGCGAAGTTGCCCGGGGTGAGAAAGGCCAGTGAGGTGATCGTGGGCGTGCTCATGCGAGGCCGCTCCTCAGCTCGTGGTGGTGGCGACGTGGACGCGAGGGATCGCCGGGGAGATGAAACACGGGCGGTGCCGTACTGCGACCCGGCGGCGGGAAGGCCCGTCAGGCCTTGCAGAGACAGCTCGTCGAGCGTTTGTGGTCGATGGGGCGCCGACGCGAGAGCGGGGAGAACACGGTGGCGCCGGCGAACCGGGCGCCGAGGTCACCACCGTGCCGCACAACGGTCCTCCACATGATCTGGTCCCGGTCACGGGGCCACGGGCGCAAAAGGACGCCTTGCCCGGGGAGTCCGGGAAGGCGGCGGAGTCCGGGGCGAGAGTGCGTCCGGCTCAGGAGCCGCCGCGCTCGACGGGGATCTTCTGGCCGGCCTCGATCGCCACCGGCAGCCGGTTCTCGGCCGGGGGCAGCGGGCAGGTTGCCAGGTCCGTGTAGGCGCAGGGCAGGTTCGCGGCGCGGTTGAAGTCCAGGACGACCGTGCCGTCGGCGGCGGGCGCTTCGACGGTCAGGGCCCGGTTGGCGGCGTAAGTGGTGACCCCGGAGGTCGCGTCGGTGAACAGCACCATCAGCCGGCCCGCGCCATGGCCGGGAAACGCGGTCAGCGACAGCGGGCGCCCGTCCAGCGCGAACTCGATCCGACCCGGAGCGTCGTAGACATGCTCAAGGCCCTCGACCGCGGCGCCCACGGTGGTCGGCCGCGGAGTGTCGAAGGGGACGTAGCGGCCCGTGACGGCCCAGCGCGGGTCGGGGGCGTAGGCGGGCGTTCCGGTGAAGGCGGTGCGCAGCGGTGCCTCCGGGTGCCGGGGGCGCACGATGTCCTGGCCGCCGCGCTTGGCGACCTCGATGACGGCGTCTCCCCAGACGGCGTCGACGCCGCCGCGCTCGGGAAGCACGCCGAAGCGGTGCTCGCCGCGCACCGGGGTGCCGTCGACGACCAGTTCCTCGCCCTCGTCGAGGTCCACGACGACGCCTTCGGGACCGGTGCGCCACGCGCCGGGCGCGTCCGGGAAGCGCTGGGGCCGGTCGTCGAGCCAGTGCAGGCCGGTGATCGCCAGGAACCCGTGCGGGGAGGCGAGCCGGGCCTCCTGGGCGCGGTACCACTCCAGCCAGGTCTCGGTGAACGCGTGGAGGTCCGTGGTGGTGGCCTCGGTGGTCATGGTTCTCCTTCGGGGCAGGGGTTCAGGGGGCTGTCGGTCGGGCCGTCGGCTCGACAGGTGTGCTCAGCGGGCCAGTTCGCCGAGGAGTCGCCAGGTGCGTCGGCGGTCGGCTTCTCCCGCGATCTCGGTGACCGAGAACACGACCTCGGTGGCGCCGGCGTCGCGGTAACGGCGTACCTCGGCCTCGACCGTCTTCTCGTCGCCGATCACGGCCAGATCGGCGGCCCGCCGACCGCCCGAGAGTTCGATGACGCGGGCGTAGGACGGGATCTGTTCGTAGAAGGCGAGGTTCTCGGTGGCCTTGGCCCGCACCTCGTCGACGTCGTCCGTGACCACGCCGGGCACCAGGGCCACGATCCTGGGCGCGGGGCGGCCCGCGGCCTCGGCCGCGGCGGTCAGGGCGGGCACGATGTGGTCCGCCAGGGCGCGCGGTCCCGCCAGATAGGGCAGGATCCCGTCGGCCAGTTCACCGCTGGCCCGCAGCGCCTGCGGCCCCATCGCGGCGACGAGCAGGGGCACACCCTTCTCGGCACCCGGTACCCGCGCCGGGATCGGTGTGGTGGCGGTGAGCAGCTCGCCGTGGAAGTCGGCCGTGCCGGTCTCGGTCAACTGCCGCAGGACGGTGAGGAATTCGCGCAACCGGGCGATGGGCCGATCGAAGGGCAGGCCGAAGCCCGTCTCGGTCAGCAGCTTCGTGCCCACGGCCAGACCGAGGTGGTAGCGGCCGTGGGTCGCGGCCTGGGCGGTCTGGGCCTGGCTGGAGACCAGCAGGGGGTGGCGGCCGAAGACGGGGATCGCGGAGGTGCCGACCTGGAGTCCGGGGACCTCCCGTCCGACGATCGCCGCGAGCTGAGGTGAGTCCGCGCCGAAGGTCTGCCCGAACCAGGCCGAGGTGAGACCGAACTCCGCGGCCTCCTGGGCCAGTTGGACGGTCGCGTCGACCTGGTTCGGCGCGTCGGATGCGTTGAGTGCTACTCCAACAGTCATGTCACTTCACAACGGGCGTCGGCCGAATCCGCATTCCGGTCCGGGTGTGACAGCTTCTTGTCAGTCATGTGTACGCAGCCATGTGTACTCGGTCATGTGCACTCAGTCCTGGGTGGAAGGGCCGGCCCGGGGGCTCAGCCCGCCTGTCGTCGGTCAGGTGCGGACCGGTGGGTGAGGGGTGCGCGCAGGCCGAGGTTCTCGCGCAGGGTGGTACCGGCGTACTCCGTGCGGTAGATCCCGCGTTCCTGCAGTTCCGGGACGAGCAGGTCGACGATGTCGTCGAGGCCGTCAGGGATGAGATACGGCGTGACGTTGAAGCCGTCGACCGCGCCGTGCCGTACGAAGTGGGCGAACTTGTCGGCCAGACCGGACGGAGTGCCGACGTGCCCGCGCTGCGGGCCGAGTGCGATGACGGTCTCGCGCAGCGACCAGCCGTGTGCCTCTGCCTTCGCCCGCCATTCGGCCACGACGGCGCGCGGGTCGGCGACGCGCCGGGCACCGAAGGAGCCGTCGTTCTCCGTGACGACCGGGTCCTCCTTGGGCAGGGGCCCATCGGCGTCGCGGTCGGAGAGGTCGATGCCCCACAGCAGCCCGGCGATCCCCAAGGCCGTGGCCGGGGTGACCTGTTGGAGCCGGATCCAGTGCTTCTTCTCCTGGGCCTCCTCCTCGGTGGCGCCGAGGATGATCTCGGTGCCGGGCAGGATCCGCAGATCGTCGTCGGGCCGCCCGACCGCCCGAAGCCGGAGCTGGATGTCGTCCGCGAAGGCCAGTGCGTCGTCGAAGTCGTTGCCATGTGCGGAGAAGATGACGTCGGCGTTGCGGGCGGCGAAGTCGCGTCCCTCGCCGGAGTCACCGGCCTGGAAGATCACCGGGTGACCCTGGGCGCTGCGCGGCAGCGTCGGGACGAGGTCGACGTCGAACTGCGGCCCCTTGTGGCGCACTTGGTGTACGGCGCCGGGCGCCGACCAGGCTGGCGCGCCGACGGAGTCTGCGACTGCCCCGTCCTCCCAGCCGTCCCACAGGGCGCGGGCCACGGTGAGGAACTCCTCGGCACGCCGGTAGCGGTCGGCGTGGTCGAGGTAGCCGCCGCGGCGGAAGTTCGCTCCGGTCCAGGCGTTGTCCGTGGTCACCACGTTCCATCCGGCGCGGCCCTCGGAGAGCAGGTCCAGGCCGGACAGGCGCCGGGCCAGGTCGGCGGGTTCGTTGAAGGTGGAGTTGGAGGTGGAGACCAGGCCGATGCGGCGGGTGACCGCGGCCAGCGCCGCGAGCTGCGTGATGGCGTCCGGCCGTCCGGCCACGTCGAGATCGTGGATCCTGCCGTCGACCTCGCGCAGCCGCAGCCCCTCGCCGAGGAAGAACGCGTCGAACAGGCCGCGCTCGGCGGTCTGGGCGACCTGGCGGAAGGAGGCCGGGTCGATCTGGGAGCCGCTGTCGGGGGCCGACCAGATGGTCCAGTGGTTCACGCCCTGGAAGAACACCCCGAAGTGGAGCCGGGCGTCCGGCCGGGGGACGTCGAGGGGATCGGTACGGGTCATCGGACGTCTTCCTGGCCGGCCGGGGCAGCGGCGGCGAAGCGATTGGCGGGGCGCTCCAGACCCAGGGTCGAGCGCAGGGACGTACCGGGCAGCGGGCGGGCGACGAGACGCCGCTCGGACAAGGCCGGAAGGACCAGACGGGAGAGAACGGCGAGGTCCTCGTCCAGCACCAGCGGATGCAGCCGTACGCCGTCGACGTGACGGCTCAACTCGTCGAGTAGAGCGACCAGTTGGTCTGCGGAGCCGATGTGCCGGAGTCTTCCCCGGTCCCGCCATCGTGCGTGCCGTTCCAGGTCGGCGACGCGTTCGACGGCCGTGGCCTCGGGGGTGTCCAGCGCCACCTCGACCTCGGCGAAGACACGCGGTGCACCGGCGTCGGCGGCGACCGTGGCGACCGACGCGGGGTCGCGACCCTCGACGAGAGCGACGTCGAGCTGTGCGGCCGGTACCCGGTGGGGCGGGCCCAGGACGACCAGCTGCCCCTGCGGTGGGCGCGGCACGATCGCCGGGCCCTTCACGGCATACGTGTCACCGGTGAAGTCGATGTAGTGGAGTCGTTCCCGGTCGAGGTAGCGACTGGTGGCCAGGGACCGGATGACCGCGTCGTCCTCCCACGAGTCCCACAGGGCGCGGACCACCTCCACCCCGTCCCGGGACTCCCGGGCCCGCGCGTCGGCGTCGGCGACAAGGGGGCGCCCCCAGGCGCGGGCCGCCTCGGGACGCTCCTCCTCCGTGACCACCCACCCGGCACGACCGGCGGAGATGTGGTCCAGGGACGCCAACTGACTGGAGACATGGAAGGGTTCGGCATACGTGACCGGGACGACAGGCGCGATCCCGATGGTGCTCGTGGACGCCGCGACGAAGGCCGCCCGCTCGACCGCGCCGATACGGCCCACCGGGTCCGGTGCGGCGCCGGGTGGCAGCACGCCGTCGTCCAGGGTGATGAGGGTGAAGCCGGCGTTCTCGGCGATGGGGGCGACCCGGGCCACACGGCGCGGGGCCAGCAGCTGGTCGGGGGAGTGGGCGGCGCGGCGCCAGGCCGCGGGGTGGGCTCCGTCGCCGTCGATCTCGACGGCGAGGTGCAGGGCGGGGCCGGACATGGGGTTCCTTCCGGGAAAACACGGCGACGCGCGGCCACAGGGCCACGACGAGACAGCCGGCGGGACTGGCCGGCAGGGGTCAGGCGTGTACGGAAGGACAGACGGCGGAGGAGGTGCGGCAGTAGTCGACGTGCCGCCGGGTGATCAGCCGCGCACCAGTGCAGGCACCATGCGGTGCCGCGCCCAGTACGCGCATCAGAGCCTCCACCTGTCAGCGACTTTCCCGTTCAACGTATGTCGTCCGCCCCTGTGACTGTCAAGGTCGACCATGGGCGCACGGGCGCACGGGCGCATGGGCGTCTCATCCGCTGCGACGCATGGTGGACGCATCTTTCCCGGTGTGCCTTGGTCCGGCCCTGGAGACCACTGGGACTGCGCATACACGGTGCTGCTCGCCCCGTTCCGGGTGAGCCGCCGGGCGGACCGGTTCGACCAGGTGTGTTGCTGATCGCCCGCGCTCACCGGGCCGGGTGGCCACCGCCCGCCGGGCCTGCTGTCCGAGGGGATGGAGCCGGGAGGAGACCGCATACGGAGCTCAGGTCCGTCCCGACTGCCGTGCGAGGCGGGTGCGCAGGTCGGTCAGGCGGTCGATCTCGGCGTCGATGGCCGCCAGCCGGCGCGTGACCACACCGGAGCCGCGGGCGTCGGCGTCGGTGTCGGGGGCGTTGCCGGCACAGCGCCGTCGTGGATCCTCGACCAGGAGCTGGATGCGGTCGGCGATGGCGCGCAGGTCCTCGATGGTCAGACCGAGGGCGAGCAGTTCACGGATGACGCGGACGCGGGCCACGTCGCCCGGCCCGTACCGGCGCTGGCCCGTGGCCGTGCGCGGCGGCGGGGTCAGCAGGCCGCGCTCCTCGTAGAACCGCAGGGCCCGCGGGGTGGTTCCGGCTGCCGCCGCCGCATCTCCGATCCGCATCCCGACCTCGCCTCGCTCCGTGCCCGCACGCTCGGCCCTGACGCACGGCGGCGGTGCTTCAGTGTGACGGCAGCTCCACGACGACGGTGCCGAAGTGCCGTCCCTCGAACAGTTCCTGCAACGCTAGAGGGGCCCGTTCGATGCCCGGGATCCGTACATGCGGAAAGGAGAGCGCACCGGAACGCAGCCAGTCACCGAACCGTTCGACCCATTCCTCCGCCACCCCGGGATGGTCTGTGCCGCTGTAGCCGCGCAGCGTGATCCCCTGGGTGATGACGCGGAAGGTGTCGATCTCCACCGGCGCGCTGTCACCGTCCAGGTGCGGTGACAGCTGGCCGGCCAGTGCGCCGACGAGGGCGAAGCGGGCCCCACGGCGGGCCACCGTGAGCGCGGCGGTCAGTTGCTCGCCGCCCACGTTGTCCACCACGAGGTCGATGCCGTCGGGTGCCGCCGCCCTCAACTGCTCGATGAGCGCGGGGAATCCGTCTCCGGACACGACCACCGCGTCGTAGCCCAGCTCGGTGCGCAGCCGGTCGGCCTTGGCCGGGGAACGGGTAGTGCCGATGACCTTTCCGGCGCCCAGCAGCCTGGCGACCGGACCGGCCAGGGTACCCACAGCGCCGGCCGCCCCGGTGACGAGGACCGTGTCGCCGGGACGGATGTCGGCAAGCCGGGTGAGGGCACCGTAGGCGGCCACACCGGACGACAGGTGGGCGACCGGGTCCGGCAGGACAGCACCGACCGGTGTGCAGTCGGCCGCGGCCACCAGCGCGTGCTCGCGCCACCCGAGCAGGTGCGTGACGGCGTCCCCCGGTTTCAGTGGGCTGCCCGCGCCCGCGGCGACGACCTCGCCGACGGTGGGGCCGAAGAGCACGTCACCCGCGCTGATCGGGGGAAGCGGTACGGCCCCCGGCTCCGCTCCGATCAGGGTGCGCAGCCCGGGGAAGACGAGGAAGTACCGTCCCCGGACGAGGACTTGCCCCGGACCGGGCGCGGGCAGCGGCCGTGCGACGACGGCGAAGTGCTCAGGGCCGGGCAGCCCCTCGGGGACGGTGACGAGGCGGACCTCACGGGTGGTGTCGGGCAGGAAAGCGGCCATGGACGACTCCTGATCGGGGGAAGCGGGCCGGGCGCGGACGACCGGCCGGTGCGGGCGCGCAGACGCTAGCCCTTGACGCGCACGTCAGGGGCAAGTGCGGCGGCCTGTGCGATCTCCACGACCAGGCGGCGGAGTTCTCCGTGTCCGCAATGCAAGACCTGTCCGGAAAGTTATTGACCGACGTGGCGGACCTCTGCTGAACTCCCGTCTTATGAACCCGCGCGTGGACCTCACTCGGCGGCGCCACATCGACCTGGCGCACGTCTCCAGCGCGTTTTGTTGTCGCTGACGCGGCAAGGGATCGTCGTATCCACCTCCTGAGGGCTCCCCTCTCCTCTCATTTCCTTCTCGTATGAGCCGGGAGCCTGTTCGCGTACGCCGACGCGGTCGCTGAGAACGCGGCTGCAGCGGTCCTGCGACCACGCGTCCTCTCTCCGGCCGTCCGAGTCCGGTGTTCCGCGTGGTCGACCAGTCCTGCGCAGCATCACCCCCCTGCACTCGACTCCCCGTTCCCCAGCACCCCTTGGCGTGCCCATCTGCCCGGGAGGGACCCCCTCATGACTTTGTCCATCCGAAAGCTCACCGGACGCATCGGCGCGGTCGTCGAGGGCGTCGACCTCGCGGCGCCGCCCGCTTACTCGACGGTCACGGCGCTGCGTGACGCCCTCAACGAGCACAAGGCGATCGTCTTCGCCGACGTCGACCTCGACAACGCCGGTCAGGAGCGTGTGGCCGGGTGGTTCGGCGACCTCACCACCGCCCACCCGAACGTGCCGGCCGCCGACGGCACGACGAATGTCCTCGCCGTCGACAGCGCGACGTCCAAGGCCAACGAGTGGCACACGGACGTCACCTTCGTGGTCAACCCGCCACAGCTCACCACGCTCCGGTCCATCGTGACCACGCCCTACGGCGGCCAGACGCTCATCGCCAACGCCGCCGCGGCCTACCGGGACCTGCCCGAGGCGCTGCGCTCCCTCGCGGACACGCTGCGGGTCGTGCACACCAACCAGTACGACTACGCGCGCTCCGCAGCCACGACGGCACAGCGACAGGAGTACGACCGGGCCTTCGTCGCGACGCCCTACGAGGCCGAGCACCCGGTCGTGCGCGTCCATCCGCTCACCGGCGAACGCGGGCTGTTCATCGGCGGGTTCGCCAAGCGGATCGTCGGGCTGTCGAGCAGCGACTCGGCCGATCTGCTGCGCATCCTCCAGTCGTACGTGACCCGTCCGGAGAACATCCTGAGCTGGACCTGGTCCCCGAACCAGCTGCTGATCTTCGACAACCGGATCACCCAGCACTACGCGGTGGACAACTACGACGACCACCCGCGCCGCCTCAACCGGGTGACGATCGCGGGAGAGGTACCGACCGGTGTCGACGGCCGCCGCAGCGAGCAGCTCGTCGGCGACGCCTCGCACTACAGCAGCGTGCTGGCGGTGGCGGCGTGACCGAGCTCAGCATCAAGGCGCCGGCCGTCACCAAGGCCCCGGGTGCCGAGACGGCGAGCGTGCGGGAACGCGAGGTGTTCCTGCCGCGTGACGCCCGCGGCCGGACGCCGCTCAGCACACTCCGCGAGCGCCTGCGCTGGCCGCTGGGCATCTACACGACCCCGGTCGTGATCCTCCTCGCCTGGGAATTCCTCGCCCGGGCCGGAGCGGTGTCGAAGACCTACGCCCCCGCGCCGACGTCGATCGTGAAATCCGCCGCCGATCTGTGGCAACAGGGCGTCCTCGGGCCGGACTTGGCCATCTCGCTGCAGCGGGCCGGGATCGGTCTCGCGATCGGTCTGACCGTGGGCATCGTCACCGGGGTACTCGGCGGGCTGCTGCGCAGCGGCGAGTACCTGTTCAACGGCCTCGTGCAGGTGCTCAACACCATCCCCCTGCTCGCGGTGCTGCCGCTGATGATCGTGTGGTTCGGCATCGACGAACTCACGAAGGTGCTGCTGATCTCCTTCGGTGCCGGTGTCCCGATGTATCTCAACCTGTTCGCCGCGATCCGGGGCGTCGACCAGCGGCTGATCGAGATGGCGCGCACCACGGGCGCGGGAACGTGGCGCCTGGTGACGCGCGTGCTGGTGCCCGGAGCCCTGCCGGGGTTCCTCGTCGGCCTCCGGTTCTCCCTCGCCTACAGCGTCCTGGGCCTGGTCGCCGCCGAAACGGTCAACGCGGACAAGGGACTTGGCTTCCTCATCACGCAGGGGCAGACGTATCTCCAGACCAACCAGGTCTTCGTGGGGCTGGTGATCTACTCGCTCCTCGGTCTGATCGCCGACCAGTTCGTCCGGGCTCTCGAGCGGGTGCTGCTGCGGTGGCGACCCAGTTATGAGGCGTCATGAGCAGCACGATCACGACCGAGCCCCGTCGGCAGACCGGGGTCGTCGTCGAGCAGGTGGTCCGTCAGTTCGGTGACCGGGTCGTGCTCGACCACCTCGACCTCACCATCGCCGACGAGGAGTTGGTGATCCTGCTCGGCCCCTCCGGCTGCGGCAAGAGCACCCTGCTGCGTCTGCTCGCCGGACTGGACCGGCCCGACGGCGGGCGCGTGGAGGTCCCGGCACGGCGTGCGATCGTCTTCCAGGCCGACCGGCTGCTGCCATGGCAGCGGGTGCTGCGCAACGTCACCCTCGGCCTGCACGGTGCCGACGCGGAGCAGCGGGCCCGCGACGTGCTCGCCGAAGTCGGCCTCGCGGGCCGCGAGAAGGCATGGCCCAAGGAGCTCTCCGGCGGCGAGGCCCAGCGGGTGTCACTTGCCCGCGCGCTGGTCTCCGAGCCCGAACTCGTCCTGCTCGACGAGCCGTTCGCCGCCCTCGACGCGATCACCCGGCTGCGCATGCACGACCTCGTACGCGCACTGCGCAGCAAGCACCACGCGGCCATGCTGCTCGTCACCCACGACGTCGACGAGGCGGTCGCCCTGGCGGACCGCATCGTCGTCATGAGCAACGGCCGCATCGGCAGCTCGCACACGGTCAGCCTCTCCGCCGCGGACCGTGAGGCGAGCGTCGCACGCGAGGAACTCCGTGCCCGACTCCTGGCTGACCTCGGCCTCGCCGGCCACCACTGACCTCGCCGGCCACCACTGACCTCCCCGGCCACCACTGACCTCCCCGAACACCTTCACCCTGCACAGAAAGCACCGTCACCATGCGAAGAACAACGACCGGACTCATCGGCGCCGTCGGCTCGCTCGCCCTCGCGAGCACCCTCGTCGCCTGCGGATCCTCCTCGGACACCGCCGCGCCGCTGAGCAACGCCGCGGACGCGAGCGACGCGGGGCACCCCGAGTGGAGCAAGTACACCTTCACCATCGGCGACAACGGCGGTGACGGCAGCCAGGAACTGGCGAAGATCACCGGCGTGTTCGACAACGCGCCCTACAAGGTGAAGTTCGCCCGCTTCACCTACGGCCCGCCGCTCGTGCAGGCCGCCGCGTCGGGCGACATCGACCTCGGCAGCGTCGGCGACGTACCGCCGATCACCGGTGCCGCGAAGGAGTACGGCTTCAAGGTCGTCGCCGTCAACCGCTCGCTCACGCCCGACCAGGCCGTGGAGAACATCATCGTGCCCAAGGGCTCGAAGCTGAGGACGGCCGCCGACCTCAAGGGCAAGAAGATCGCGGTCCCGCAGGGCAGCTCGGCACACGGTCTGGCCCTGAACGCGCTCAAGAGCGTCGGCCTGGGCCCCAAGGACGCGAAGCTGGTCTTCCTCGACCCGGCGGCCAGCGCGACGGCGTTCAACACCGGCAAGGTGGACGCCTGGTCGATCTGGAACCCGCAGTCGGCGATCGCGGTCAAGAACGGCGCCCGGATCCTGGTGAAGGGCCTCCCGCCGGTCGACCAGACCAGCAGCTACTACGTGGCGACCGACAAGTCGCTGAGTGACAAGACCAAGCGTGCCGCGCTCACGGACGTCCTGAAGCGGCTGTCGCAAGAGTTCGCCTGGGGAGTCAAGAACCCCGACAAGTACGCGCAGGCGCTCTCGAAGGAGCAGGGCATCCCGCTCGCCGACGCCAAGGCGTCCCTGGCCGCCTACTCGAACCGGGTGACCCCGGTGGAGCAGTCGGACATCGAACTGGAGCAGAAGCTCGCCGACGTCTTCCTGGAGGCCGGGCAGATCACCAAGAAGGTCGACGTCAAGTCGATCGTCGACACCCTCCTCCCGCCCGGTTACGACAGCTCGAAGCTGAAGGTCACCTCATGAGCGGGAGACGGCGGCTGCACCTCAACGCCTTCCTCATGGAAGCGGGTCACCACGAGGCGGCGTGGCGGCTCCCGCACAGCAATCCCCGGGCGGACTTCGACCTGCGGCACTGGATCGAACTGGCCCAGCTGGCGGAGAGCGCCAAGTTCGACTCGCTGTTCCTCGCGGACGGCCCGGCCCTCATCGGCACCGGCGAGTTCCGTCCCCCGGGCCAGCTCGAACCGCTGACCCTGCTGACCGCGCTGTCCCAGGCGACCAGCAGGATCGGCCTCATCGCGACCGTCTCGTCGACGTACAACGAGCCGTACAACCTGGCCCGCCGACTCGCCTCGGTCGACCACGTCAGCGGCGGCCGGGCCGGCTGGAACATCGTCACCTCGGCCGGGGCCGACGAGGCCGCCAACTTCGGCCTCGACAACCGACCCGACCACGCCGAACGCTACGCCCGGGCCGACGAGTTCCTGAAGGTCGCCAAGGCGCTGTGGGACAGCTGGGAATCCGAGGCCGTCGTCGCGGACAAGGCCACCGGACGCTACGCCGACCCCGCGCGGCTGCACAGACTCGGCCATGAGGGCGCGCACTTCAAGGTGGCCGGCCCCCTCAACGTCGAGCGCCCGCCGCAGGGTTACCCGCTCCTCGTCCAGGCCGGCTCCTCCGAGGACGGCAAGGACTTCGCGGCCCGCCACGCCGAGGCGATCTTCACCGCCCACACGACATACGAGCGCGCGGCCGGTTTCTACGCCGACATCAAGGCACGGACCAGGGCCGCGGGACGCGACCCGGACGGCGTCATCGTCCTGCCGGGCATCGTCCCGTACATCGGCTCGACCGAGGAAGAGGCCCAGGCGCTCGCGCGGCAGTTCGACGAGCTGCGCGTCCCGGAGTACGGGCTGCGCCAGCTGGCCGCGGTGTTCGAGACCGAGCCGTCGGTCTTCGAACTCGACCAGCCGCTACCGGAGTTCATCCTGGCCAGGCCGAAGCTGGAGGGCTCGCAGAGCCGTTCCGACCTGATCATCGATCTCGCGGTGCGCGAGCGGCTGACGGTCCGGCAGGTCATCTCGCGGCTCGGGGGCGGCCGCGGTCACTTCGAGTTCATCGGCACCCCCGAGCAGGTGGCGGACACGATCATCGCCTGGTTCGAGGGCGGTGCCGCGGACGGCTTCAACATCATGGCCCCCGCGCTGCCGTCGGGCCTGGCGGCCTTCGTCGAACACGTACTGCCGATCCTGCGCGGCAAAGGGCTGTTCCGCGAGGAGTACGAAGGCACGACACTCCGCGAGCACTACGGGCTCCCGGTGCCCGCGAACCAGTTCCATGGCTGACCCGCTTTCCGAGCCCGGCCCGCTTCATGTGGCCGGTCCACTGGCGACTCCCGCCGCTGCCACGTCCCGAAGCGGCTGGAGTCCGCCCGCGCTGCGGGTCGAGGGCCTGCGCAAGACATACGAGGACGGCTTCACCGCGGTGGCCGGGCTCGACCTGGAGATACCCGATGGCGCGTTCTTCGGGCTGCTCGGCCCGAACGGCGCAGGGAAGAGCACGCTCATCGGCTCGGTCTGCAACACCGTGCGCCCCAGCGCCGGCACCCTCTCCGTCTTCGGGCACGACCACCGCAGCCGTCAGGCCCGCAGACTGCTGGGTCTTGCCGCGCAGGAGATCAACGTCGACCGGTTCCTGTCCATCCGGCAGATCCTGGTCTACCACGCGGGATACCACGGCATCGGCAGGAAGGCGGCCGCCCGGCGCGCGGACGAACTGCTCGCCCTGTTCCGCCTGGACGACAAGGCCGACGTGCGCGCCTACGAACTCTCGGGCGGTATGCAACGGCGCCTCGTCCTCGCGCGGGCGCTCATGCACCGTCCCCGCCTGCTCATCCTCGACGAGCCGACGGCCGGCGTCGACGTCGAACTGCGCTCGGAGATCTGGCGCGTCGTCAAGGGCCTCAACGCGGCCGGCACCACGGTCCTGCTGACGACGCACTACCTGGAGGAGGCGGAGACCCTGTGCGACGAGATCGCGCTGCTGCGAGCGGGCCGGATCGTCGACCGCGGCTCCGCCGCCTCGCTCCGGGAGCGGCACGCGGCCCGGGACATCGCGGAGGTCTACGAACGGGTGATCACGGCGAAGGAGTTGGCCTCGTGAGCGGCACCGGGACACCGGTCCTCCCGGCGTACGACGAGTCCTTCCGGGCGGAGCGCTCACCGTTCCTGTGGTTCCTGGAGCGCGAGGTCCTGCGCTTCCTCACGATCTGGCGCTACAGCATCGTCGGCCCGGTGCTGTCGACCGTGCTGTTCGTCGTGGTCTTCGGATCCGCTCTCGGTTCGCACGTCGACACGATCGACGGCGTCGGCTACGGCAGCTTCATCGTGCCCGGCCTCTTCGCCCAGGCGATCGTCAACGTCGGCTTCTTCAACGGGACGACCAGCCTGTTCGAGGCCCGCAGGGACCAGTACATCAACGACGTGTTCGCGAGCCCGCTCAGATGGTGGGAGATCAACGCGGCACTGGTGGGCGCCGGTGTCGCCCGAGGCGTCGTCGTGGGTGCGGGTGTCCTGGCGGTGGCCCTGCCTCTCACCCACGGCAGTGCCCCCGCCCGCCCCGTGGTCCTGCTGTTCGGCACGCTAGGGGTGCTCCTGGTCGCCGCGCAGGTCGGTGTGATCGCGGGCGGCCACGCCAGGTCCCTCGACCACGTCTACTCCATGGAGTCGATCATCCTGCTGCCGCTGGGCTTCCTCGGCGGCGTCTTCTACTCGATCCGCCAACTACCGCCGTTCTGGAACTACATGAGCCACCTCGACCCCGTCTTCTGGTTGGTCCAGGTCGAACGGATCGGGTTCCTCGGCCAAGGCGACGTCAGCGCCGGCTGGGCCCTCGCCGTGGTCTGGGCTCTGGCGGCGACGATGACCGCCTGGTCGGCAACGATGTTCGCCACCGGCCGCCTCAAGCCCTGAACCCCGCACAGGAAGGACCGCAACGGTATGACGAGCACCGAACCCGAACAGGCCCTGCCCGCCGCAGTGTTGGCGATCGGCGGCGTCCTCGCGGGCGCTCCGCTCTGATCGGCCGCCGCAACAGGCCATCATCGACACGGTGCACCGTCACCACGAACATGGTCCCCCTGCATGCAGACGCGAGCGGGCTGACGGAGTCCCACACCGTGCCTCGCTCGCGCTGTTCCAGGCCGAGACCGCCCCCGTGCTGCGCCGGGAGATCCCGGATCCGCCGTTCGTCTGGGGCCGCGTACTTCAGGCACCACCGACCACTCAGGAGTCCGCCCGTGTCCGACGTCTCCCTCGGCATCCTCGACCTGGTCCCGATCCCGTCCGGCTCGACGGTAGCCGATGCCCTGCGCAACTCCATCGACCTCGCACAGCAGGCCGAGCGCTTCGGATATGCCCGCTACTGGTTCGCCGAGCACCACCTCAATCCCGGCGTGGCCGGCACGTCACCCGCCGTCGTCCTGGCGCTGACCGCGTCCGCCACCTCCACCATCCGGCTCGGCGCCGGGGCCGTGCAGCTCGGGCACCGCACGGCGCTCTCCACCGTGGAGGAATTCGGTCTGCTCGACGCGCTGCACCCGGGCCGCTTCGATCTGGGCCTGGGCCGCTCGGGCGGCCGCCCGCCGGGGCAGCCGGCCGAACCGTTGCCGACGGCGACCCCGGTCGTCGACGGTCGTGCCCCGAACGGCCTGCTGATCCCACCGCGCTTCTCCTTCGAGTACCTGCTCGGCTCACCCCGTATCGCGCTGCAGCGCAGGCTGCTCCTGCTGCCGGGGGCCGAGTCGCAGGACTACGACGACCAGATCGGCGACATCCTCGGTCTGCTGGCGGGCATCTACCGCTCACCGGAGGGTGTCGAGGCGCACGTCGTGCCGGGGGAGGGAGCTGACGTGGAGGTGTGGATCCTGGGCAGCAGCGGTGGTCAGAGTGCCTCGGTCGCGGGCCGCAACGGTTTGCGGTTCGCGGCGAACTACCACGTCAGTCCGGCCACGGTCCTGGAGGCGGTGGAGGGCTACCGGTTCTTCTTCCAGCCCTCCGAGTTCCTTGAGAAGCCGTACGTCAGCGTCTCGGCGGACGTCGTCGTCGCCGAGGACGACGCGACGGCCCGTGAACTCGCCACCGGCTACGGTCTGTGGGTGCGCAGCATCCGTACCGCCGAGGGAGCCATCCAGTTCCCGACGCCGGAGGAGGCGCGCGCCCACATATGGACCGACGAGGACCGTGCCCTCGTCCAGGACCGCCTCGACACCCAGTTCGTCGGCTCGCCGGGCCGGGTGGCCGACCAGCTGGAGCAACTGCAGGAGGCCACGGGAGCGGACGAGTTGCTCATCACGACGATCACGCACGACCACACGGACCGGGTCCGCTCGTACGAGCTCCTCGCGGAGGAATGGCGCCGACGGGGTCACTCCTTCCAGCCGAGCTGACGCTCGGCGTCCCGGCGGTGAGTGCTTGAGTCGCCGGCACACGCGCCGAGTTGGCCGAGCCGCCGCGTACGCCGTGCGGTAGTGGTCAGGCTGGTCGGAGGCCGCGCAGGAGCCGAGCCAGCGACTGCCGCGGGCTCTGGCCCGCGGTGTCGACGATGACGTGCTCCCGGCCCCACGGCTCGTACTCCCTGCCGACGACCTGCTGCCAGTCCGGTAGCGGCAGGTCCGGAATGTCGACCGACCGCGAGGTCACGCGGTGCCTGTGCTCCGCCGGATCCGAACACACCACCTCCACCTCGACGACGGTCACGCCCGCCCTGACGGCCGTGTCCCGCCAGGCGTCGCGCGTCACGCTCAGCGGATTGACCGATTCGGCGATCACGGTCAGCCCGTGCCGCAGATGTTCCTCGGCCAGGGCGTATCCGACGACGTAGCCCACGGGACCGACCGGGTGCCGGGCCAGCCCGGAACGGACGATCGCCCTGCTCGATGGTGTCGACCCGCAGATGGACCGCACCGATCCGGGCCGCCAGGAGACGGGCGAGCGTGGTCTTGCCGGTGCCCGGCAGGCCGCCCATGACGATGAGCAAAGGATCATCCCTTCGAAAGCCGTCGCGAAGAGGCGCCGTACGCCTTGGAGTTGCGCACGAAGAACTCGTACAGGTCGCGGACCGCCCGCGAAACGGACCCGGAACGGCGGTGCTTGCAGGCCCAGATGCGCGTCAGAGCGCTGGTGGGCTTCCAGCCATGCCGCCGGACCGCGGGCGCGAGGAGATTCATGGCCACGCCCAGGACCACCGCTTCGCCGCGCGGCGTCATCGGGCCGACGGCGTGGAACGGAGGGCGAGGGCATGGCCACCCCGCGCGTTCTAGTCGACGAGTTCGCTCACGAGTGCGGCGACTTGTTCCACCTCGATGAGGAAGCCGTCGTGACCGTACGGGGATTCGACCACCCGGACCTGATCCGCCGTGGGGATCCCGGCCGCCAACTCCGCTTGCTGGCGCAGCGGATAAAGGCGATCCGAGTCGACGCCCGCAACGAGGGTCCGGGCCGTCACACGGCTCAGGGCGGCACGCGTGCCGCCCCGGCCGCGACCGATGTCGTGACTGTTCATGGCCTCTGCCAGGGTGACGTAGCTGCCCGCGTCGAAGCGGCGCACGAGCTTGGCGGCGTGGTGATCGAGGTAGGACTCGACCTGGTACCGGCCGCCGTTCCGGGGATCTTCCGTGCCCTGAGGCGTACGGCCGAAGCGGACCTGTAGCTCCGGCTCGCTGCGGTAGGTGACGTGGGCGAGGCGACGGGCGAGGCCGAGTCCTGTGTGCGGGCCGAGTCCGGGGCCGGCATCGTGGTAGTCGCCGCCGCGCCAGCGCGGGTCGCCGCGGATGGCATGGAGCTGGATGTTCGCCCAGGCGATCTGCTCCGCGCTCGCCGCGGCGGTCGTGGCGAGCAGGAGGAGGGCCCGCGTCCGTTCCGGATGCGACACGGCCCACTCCAGCGCGCGCATCCCGCCCATCGACCCACCGACGACGAGTGCCCATCGGTCGATGGCCAGAGCGTGGGCCAAGTCCGCCTCGGCGGCCACCTGGTCACGTTGTGTCAGGTAGGGAAAGCTGCCACCCCAGCGGCGTCCATCCGGTGTGAGGGACGAGGGTCCGGTGCTGCCCTGGCAGCCGCCGAGCACGTTCGGAGCCACGACGAACCAGCGGTCGGTGTCGAGCGCGCGCCCGGGGCCGATGAGACCGTCCCACCAGCCGGGGGTGGGGTGCCCGGGTTCGACGGGCCCGATGACGTGGCTGTCACCGGTCAGGGCGTGCAGCACGAGCACCGCGTTGGAGCGGTCGGCAGCGAGCCGCCCCCACGTCTCGAACGAGAGCCGCACGCCCGGAAGTTCACCGCCCGCCTCCAGGGGGAGCGGCCTGTCGCGCTCGTACCACTGGCGGCGTCCGGGCGGGTCCCCCTCCCGCCAGGCCCCTGAGGCCGGCGGGAGGGAGACCTCGGACGGCGGCAGTACGGTGTTCAGGACGCGCCCTTCGCCGCGCGGAACCCTGCCTCCAGGTCGGCCTTGAGGTCGGCGAGGTTCTCGATGCCGACCGACAGGCGGACCAGGCCGGGGGAGGTGCCGGTGGCCGCCAGCTGTTCCTCGTCGAGCTGGCTGTGCGTGGTGGACGCGGGGTGGATGATGAGGCTGCGCACATCACCGATGTTGGCGAGGTGGCTGAAGAGTTCCACGGCGTCCACGAACCGCTTGCCCGCCTCGACACCGTCCCGCAGCTCGAAGGAGATCACGGCACCGGCGCCGCGCGGCAGGTACTTCTGCCCCGCCTCGTACCACGTGCTGGACTCCAGCCCCGGGTAGTGGACGGCGGCGACCTCGTCCCGCTGTTCCAGCCATTCGGCCAGGGCCTGGGCGTTGGCGGAATGCCGTTCGATGCGCAGGCTGAGCGTTTCCACGCCCTGGAGCAGCAGGAAGGCGGAGTGCGGGGAGAGGGCCGGTCCGAGGTCGCGCAGCAGCTGCACCCGGAGCTTGACGGCGAAGGCACCCGGGCCGAGCGCCGGCCAGTACTGCAGCCCGTGGTAGCTGGGGTCGGGCTCGGTGAAGTCCGGGAACCGCTCGGCATGTGCCCCGAAGTCGAAGGTGCCGCCGTCGACAACCACACCGGCGATGGTTGTGCCGTGCCCGCCCAGGAACTTGGTCGCCGAGTGGACGACGATGTCCGCACCGTGCTCGATGGGCCGCAGGAGATAGGGAGTGGGGACCGTGTTGTCCACGATCAGTGGCACGCCCGCTTCGTGAGCGGCGTCGGCGACCGCCCGTACGTCGAGCACGTTGCCGCGCGGATTGCCCAGCGTCTCCGCGAACAACGCCTTGGTGTTCGGCCGGATCGCCGCCCGCCAGGCATCGACGTCGTCCGGGTCGTCGACGAAGGACACCTCGATGCCGAACTTCGGCAGAGTGTGCCGGAACAGGTTGTACGTGCCGCCGTACAGCGACGTACTGGAGACGATGTGGTCGCCGGAGCTCGCGAGCGTCAGGATCGCCAGTGTCTCCGCGGCCTGCCCGGAGGAGAGTGCCACGGCCGCGACCCCACCCTCCAGGGCGGCGATGCGCTGCTCGAAGACGTCCTGGGTGGGGTTGTGGATGCGGGTGTAGATGTTGCCGGGCTCGGCCAGCGAGAACAGGTCGGCGGCGTGCTGGGTGTCCCGGAACACGAACGACGTCGTCTGGTAGATGGGCGTCGCCCGGGCGCCGGTGGTCGGGTCAGGGGCGGCCCCGGCGTGGATCTGCTTGGTCTCGAACGACCAGGCCGAGGTGTCGGGCCCGGCGGACGTTTCCTCAGGGGTGTGGCCGGCGGTGACGGAGTCGATGGGCTGGCTCATGGTGGAGCTCCCTTGTGCGGAAGGCGGAGATGCCGGAGGTGCGGCAGACGGGAAGGCGCGAAGGAACGACAGGGCTGACGGTCGCGCCCGGAACGCGGGTGGCGGTTGGCCCTGTGCGGTGGGGAAAGCTGTCCGGAGACCGGAGCGAGGACTCAGCTCACGGCAGAACAACACATGGTGGTGACACGCCCGTAGTCAACGTGGCGGTGGGTCACGAGCACGGTCATGAGGTCAGGTAACCACATGGGGGTGGCCGCGCACCAGGGCAAAGCACTCGACACCAGCTGGAACGCCGGGCGGTACGCAACTCCCGCCCGGCGTCGACCTCATCTCCCAGGAATGAACGAGGCGGATATGCCTGCCGCCCGGCGGCGCGGAGCGCGTCCGCCGCGAGCTGCAGCTTGCTCGCGAAGCACTGCTCGTCGGGGACACCGGCCGGCTCGCTGCGGTCCTCATCTGCGGCCTACTTCTTGGTGAAGTACAGGGTGCTCGGCGGACGAGGCGAAGGTGAGCTGCACAGGGCGACCTCGCACAGATCCACGCCGCCGACCGAGCCCGAGCTCCGGCGGGCCGCGGCCGCGGCGTCGGCGTCGGTGGAGGGCTTCGCCGTCCGCTGTCGCGTCCGCGATCAGGATCCCGCGACCCCGCGCCCGGCGTCCGCGGTGACCCGCGCCAGCAACTCGTCCACGGTCCGCGGTGCGTAGGGGCCGCCCGCCCCGATGAAGTCCTCGCCACCGAGGAGTTGTGCGACCTCCTGGCGCGAGTGGCCGAAGAGCAGCGCCCGCCCCGCCCCCGTGCACCAGACCGGCGTCAGCCGCCCCGCCCACGCCCAGGAGAACTCGGCCCAGGCCGCCAGCTCGGCCCGCACCGAGAGCACCATCGCCCCACAGAGCACGTCCACGTACGCACACGCCCCGAACCGGACCACCAACTCCCGCAGCAGCGCCCGGCTCTCCGCACCCCACGGCCCGGCCTCGGCCGCGACGGCCAGCAGATCCGCCCCGGCGCGGAACTCGTGGCCGTCCCGGGCGAGTGTCCCGGTGTCGACCAGATCCCGCAGCAGCCGCGACGCCTGCCCCTTGTCCAGCCCGCTGTCCTCCGCCAGCCGGACCACACCGGGTCCCCCTCGGCTGTCGAGCTCTCCACGGACCACCCGCTCCACCAGCCCGAGCCCTCGAGGCAATGCGCCCGTCGCCACGTCCTTGCACCGGATGCTACAGATCCCGGGAAGCCCGTCGGCACCAGGAGCGGGGCGCTCTCCGAACAGCGCGATCACGTGGACAGCGAGCCCCTGCCGCCGGTCGCCGGGGGAGCGGCTGTCCCAGGCGTTCCGGAAGGCGTCGAGGCCGCTGGTCGGATGGCATGAAAAGTTCACACTCGGTCGGCTGAGCCGTCGAATCCCGTCATGTGAGACGGAATGTGACGCCGTATGACATCCACGTGGCGATCCGCCGCCGCCCGTCGCGCACGCCCTCCAGTTCCCCGCACGCTGGTGATCATCACTCGTAACCCCCCAGGAGCTTCCCCATGTCGCACGTCAGTGGTCTGCCTCGCCGCGCCTTCATCGTCGGCACCGCAGGAGCCGCCCTCGCGCTCACCGCTCCCGGCCTGGCGCGGGCCGCGACGGGTTTCGGCTGGAGCGACGACGGCACCAACTACGTCGTGAACACCGGCGCGAACCTCGTCTTCAAGGTCAACCACACCAACGGCGACCTGGTCTCCTTCGTCTACAAGGGCACCGAGTACCAGGGCTACGACGGCAAGAACTCCCAGGTCGAGACCGGCCTCGGCGCCTCGACCGTGACGATCTCCCAGCCGTCGTCCGGGGTCGTGCTCATCACCGTCACCCACGGCACGCTCATCCACTACTACGCGGCCCGCAGCGGAGAGGACAACATCTACCTCTTCACCTACAAGGCCGACGACTCCGTCACTGCCAGCCGCTACATAGCGCGCCTCAACCCCGGCCTCTTCCCGCTGACTTCGTCCGACACGTGGTCCAACTCCGACACGGTCATCGAGTCCGCCGACATCTTCCAGAAGGCCGACGGCACCACCCGCGCCAAGCACTACGCGAACCTGCGGACCGTCGACTACGACTACGTCGGCTTCACCGCGGCCTCGCTCGGCATCTGGGTCGTCCGCTCCAACAAGGAGAAGGACTCCGGCGGTCCGTTCATCCGCCAGCTGCTGCGCCACGGCAACGAGAGCGGGTACGGCCTGTACGAGCACCTCTACTACGCCGAGACGCAGACCGAGGCTCAGCGCTACGGCCTGCACGGACCGTACGCCCTCGCCTTCACCGACGGCTCGGCACCGACCACCGCCGTGGCCGGGCGGAACAACACCGCCTGGGTCGACGCCCTCGGCCTCACCGGCTGGACGGCCGCCGGCGGCCGGGGTCGCGTCGTCGGCAACGGTGTGGCGGGCCGCGACACCGCCTATCCGTACGTCGTCGGACTGTCCAACGCCGACGCCCAGTACTGGACCACGGTGGACGCCGCCACCGGGAAGTACGGCATCGCGGGCGTGCTGCCCGGCACCTACACGCTCACCGTCTACAAGGGCGAACTCGCCGTCCACACCGAGAGCGTGACGGTGACTGCGGGCACGGCCACCACCGTCCACACCCGCACGATCACGGCCGACCCCAGCTCCGACGCCGCCATCTGGCGCATCGGCGACTGGAACGGCACCCCCTCCGGATTCCGCAACGCCTCCCTCGTCACCCACGCCCACCCCTCCGACTCGCGCGCCGGCGCCTGGGCGACGGGCACGTACGTCATCGGCACGTCCACGGCCGCGGACTGGCCCGCCTACCAGTTCAAGGAGATCAACAACGGCCTGCTGGTCTCCTTCTCCCTGACCGCGGCCCAGGCCGCGGCCGACCGCACCCTGCGCATCGGCACCACCTCCGCGAAGGCGGGCGGCCGGCCCCAGATCACCGTCAACGGCACCTGGACGTCCGCGCTCCCGTCCGCCGCGACCGAGCCGACCACACGCACGCTCACCGTCGGCAGCTACCGAGGCAACAATCACACCTACGAGTACGTCGTACCGTCCTCCGCACTGGTCAGCGGGACCAACACGCTGCGGGTCGACGTGAACAGCGGGTCGGCCGGTGGCGGGGGGTACCTCAGCCCCAGCCTGTCCTTCGACGCGATCGACCTGCTGGCCTGAGCGGGGCCTTCGCCGCGGGCCGGGGGCGTGGTGCACCGGACTTCGCCGGGTCACCACCCCTGACCCAACCGCCGCCACCGACGTGGTCATCGGCAGCGTGCATGCCGTTACCGAGAATGGTTTCCTGCTGGTCGGTTCGACGGGTTTCGGACGGGCCGAATACTCACGTGACCGCGATGACCGACTCCTACCGGCGGCGGCACGGCGCTCGCAGGTGAGGATGCGCATACATGGTCTCGACACGCCTTTCTGCCATGTGCTCGCTCCAACAGCCTTGCACAGCAAGGTCGTTGACACGCGCCATATCCCATGCTTGCATGCCGTCATGCCTCCGCTGGAGCCTCTGACCCGTCGCCGCGCCGTGGACCTCGTCCGCGTGGCCGCCGCGCTGTGTCCGTTCCTCGGCTGATCGCTCTTCTCCCGGTTCTCCTCTCCGACGGCCGCGTCGCACATGCACCGTGGGTATCCGTGGACCTGTCCAGGACGGCCCCCTTGCGCATCGGCACGCGCCGCGTTGTGACCGCGCCCTTCTCCCCCTACGCATGACGAGGACTGCCATGTCCGCTGCCGGCTCGGCCCCCCACGAGATCGCCTACGACCGCCGCAGGCTGCGCCAGTGGCTCGCCGGGGAGGCCAGAGCGGAGGGGGTCACACGGCGCCGGCTGCTCACATTGCTCGCCGCGACCGCCGCCACCACCGCGCTCCCCACGACCAGTCCCGCTCGCGCCGCCGACTCGCCGATCGTCAAGCCGTTGCCGCCCGAGTGGTTCATCCAGCGCGGTACCAACGCCGAGACCCGCTGGGAGGCGCTGCGCGGAACCGGTCATCACACCCCCAACGAACTGTTCTTCGTCCGCAACCACACGGCGACGCCCGTCCTGGACGCCGCCGACTGGCGGCTGAGACTGTGGGGTGACGGGCTGCGCGGCACACCCGCCGAGGACAGGCCGGTGGAGTTCGGGTACGACGATCTACGGGCCCTGCCCGCCGTCACCCGCACCGCGTTCGTCGAGTGCGCCGGAAACGGCCGCAGCTATTACACGACGCAGCAGGGGGAGACGGTCACCGGCACCGCCTGGACGCTGGGCGCTGTCGGCGTGGCGCGCTGGCGCGGGGTGCGTCTGTCCGACGTACTGCGCAGGGCCGGGCTGTCGCCGTACGCCGTGGACGTGCAGCCCCGTGGCCTGGATGCCGAGTACGTCAGCGGTGGCGAGAGCCTGGGCAGGGTGCGCCGTGCGCTGCCCCTGGCCAAGGCGCTGGACGACGTGCTCCTCGCGTACGAGATGAACGGTGAGCCGCTGCCGTACGACCACGGCTTTCCGGTGCGGGTTCTCGTGCCCTCATGGGTGGGGATCGCGTCGATCAAGTGGGTCGGTGACATCGAGGTGTCGGCACAGCCGCTGTACTCGCCGTGGAACACCACCTTCTACCGCCTGTTCGGCCCCGCCCACCCGCAGCAGGGCAGTGCGCCGCTGACCCGGCAGACGATCAAGAGCGCCTTCGAGCTGCCGAGCGGCGCGACCTTTCCGGCGGGGGAGGACCAGGTGCTGCACGGACGGTCCTGGTCGGGTGCGGGCGCCGTCACGCGGGTCACCGTCAGCACCGACGGCGGGACGAGCTGGCGGCGGGCCCGACTGCACGACCGGCCGCGTTCCGGCACGTGGACGCGCTGGTCCCTCCCATGGACGCCCGGCGCGCCCGGCCCGACGCACTTGCTGGCCCGCGCCACGGACACGGCGGGCCGCACCCAGCCGGACACCGCCGTGTTCAACACGCAGGGCTATCTGTTCGACGCGGTGGTGCGACACCCGGTGACCGTGGTCTGACGCTGCTGGGCCGGCCTCCTGGATGCGGCGGAGCTCTGCAGTGCCGCCGTTCGCCGACCTGCCGCCGCACCGCTGCGGTGAAGCACGCACGCCGGGTGGGGTGACGTGTTCGCCCGCTGGACGCCGGGACTCCTCGCGATGGGCTGCTGCCTGTGGGGGCTTCCGCTGCCCGAGTCGCCGGTCAGGGAAGGGCCGACGGGGCCGCCGCCCGGCCATCCGGAGTGCCTCGCCGCCCATATCCCGCTCACGGATGCGGAACGGCAACTCTGGTCGGCCCTCGGCCCTCGGCCTGAAGGCCTGACCAGTGCGGCACGGGAACCAGGCACCTCGCCCGCTCGCCGCACTCACTGCGTCGGCCGTCCCTGCGAGTGTCAAGGTCGAACATGTCGGAAGGCCGTCTCACGCGCTGGGACGCATGGTGGACGCATCTTTCCGGGTGTGCTTTGATCCGGCCATGGAGACCACCGGCCCGGCATACACGGTGCTGCTCGACCCGTTCTGGGTGAGCCGCCGCGCCGACCAGTTCGACCAGGTCTGTTGCTGATCACCAATCGCTGATCGCCGTCCGACGGCTCGCGATCTCGCGCCTCTCTTGATGCCCGCAGCCTTCTCGCGCCCTCAACCAGCCGCCATACAGGCGTAGTTGCGGGGTGCGCGCGTCCGCACTGCCGTGAAGGACCCCCCATGGCCCAGCCCACAGCCCTGCCCGTCATCGACATCTCCAGCTTCCGCGCCCCGTACGCCGAAGCAGCTGACCGTGATGTCTTCCTCGCCGAACTCCGTTCCGCCGCCCACGAGGTGGGCTTCTTCTACGTCACCGGGCACGGCGTCCCCGCAGCACTGCGGGACGAGGCGCTGAGCGCGGCCCGCCGTTTCTTCGCCTTGCCGGAGGAGCAGCGTCTGGAGATCGAGAACCTCAACTCGCCGCAGTTCCGGGGCTATACGCGCACCGGGACCGAATACACGGCGGGCAGCTCCGACTGGCGCGAGCAGATCGACATCGGCCCGGAGCGGTCGGCGCTCGAGACCGGCCCGGACGATCCCGACTACCTGCGTCTGATCGGCCCCAACCAATGGCCGTCCGCGCTACCGGAGTTGCGGGACATCGTGCTGCGTTGGCAGGCGGAGGCGCTGCGGGTGAGCCGTGAGGTGCTGCGCGCGCTCGCGGCAGCACTGGGTCAGGACGAGGGTTACTTCGACCAGTGGTTCGATGACGAGGCTGCCGTGCACGTGAAGATCGTGCACTATCCTCCGCGAGCTGCCGAGGACGCCGACCAGGGCGTGGGCGCGCACAAGGACTACGGCTACCTCGCGCTGCTCCAGCAGGACGAGGTCGGCGGCCTCCAGGTGCAGCGCGAGGACGGCACATGGATCGACGCGACGCCCGTCCCCGACGCCTTCGTGGTCAACATCGGCGAGATGTTGGAGATCGCCACCCAGGGCTACCTGAAAGCCACTCAACACCGGGTCGTCAGCCCGCAGTCGGGCGTTCACCGCTACTCGATCCCCTTCTTCCTCGGCCCGCGCCTGGACGCGGTCGTCAAGCCACTGCACCTCCCCGAGAAACTGGCGGCGCTGAGCCGTGGTGTCACCGACGACCCGGACAACCCCCTCCTCGCCGCCTTCGGCGAGAACGCGGTCGTCGGCTGGCTCCGCTCGCATCCCCGGGTCGCCGAGCGCTGGTGGTCGGACGTCCTGGCGAAGCGAGAGGACGAGAACCGATGAGCAACTGGGCCTTCGAGACCCGCCAGGTGCATGCCGGTGCCGTCCCCGATCCCGCGACCGGCGCCCGGGCGGTGCCGATCCACCAGGCCACCAGCTACGTCTTCCGGGACACCGCGCACGCCGCCGCGGCCTTCGAACTGGCCGACCTGACCACCCACGCCTACACCCGGCTGTCGAACCCGACCACCGCCGTGGTCGAGGATCGGATCGCAGCCCTGGAAGGCGGTTCGGCCGCGGTCGCGATGGCCAGCGGACAGGCCGCGACGGCTCTCGCCCTGCTCAACCTGGCGCGCGTGGGCGACCACATCGTCGCTTCGTCGTCCCTCTACGGCGGCACCCGCACCCTCCTGGAGCACACGTTCGCGGACTTCGGCATCGATGTCACCTTCGTCGACGACCCGGACGACCTCGGCGCCTGGTACACCTCCGTTCGTCCCACCACGAAGGCGTTCTTCGGTGAGACCATCGGCAACCCGCGCGGCAACGTCCTCGACATCGAGGCGGTGGCCCACATCGCCCACGAGGTCGGCGTGCCGCTGGTCGTCGACAACACGGTGCTCACGCCTTACCTGCTGCGCCCGTTCGAGCACGGCGCCGACATCGTGGTGCACTCCACCACCAAGTTCCTCTCCGGACACGGCACCGGCATCGGTGGGGTCGTCGTGGACAGCGGGCGCTTCGACTTCGGCGCCGACCCGGACCGGTGGCCGGGGCTGACCGGTCCGGACCCGACGTACAACGAGCTGTCCTTCTGGGACTCCTTCTCCGACCTCGGCCTCGCCTACGCACTGCGGCTGCGCACCCGACTGGTCCGGGATCTGGGACCAGCCGTCTCGCCGTTCAACAGCTTCCTGCTCCTCCAGGGTATGGAGACGCTCAGCCTGCGCATCGAACGGCACGTGACCAACGCCCAGTCGCTCGCCGCGTGGCTGGAGGACCAGCCCCAGGTGACGCGAGTGCACTACGCCTCGCTTCCTTCCAGCCCCTGGCAGACGCAGGCCAAGCGCTATCTGCCGCGGGGCGCCGGAGCGGTCCTCGCCTTCGAACTCGCGGGTGGCCTGGAGGCGGGTCGGCGCTTCGTCGAAGGGGTCCGGCTGTTCAGCCATCTCGCGAACATCGGTGACGTACGCAGCCTCGTCATCCACCCCGCCTCCACCACCCACGCCCAGCTGGATCCCCGGCAGCAGGCCGCGGCCGGGGTCACGCCCGGCCTGGTGCGGCTCTCGGTCGGCATCGAAGGCGTCGACGACCTGATCGCCGACCTCGAAACGGGCTTGAGAGCCGCCGCCGTATGAACTCCGCCGCACGCACCCGGGGAGCAGGATCCGCCACGCGCCGCAGCACCGCCGTCCGGCTCGCCGCCACAGTCCTCGCCAGCCTCGACGCCCACCTCGACCACGCCGAGGAGTTCCACGACGTGGTGACGGGGTTGTCGGACTCCTTCGAGGGCGATGTCTTCCGCGCGCAGGAGTTCCACGCCGAGATCATGGAGCGCGCCGCCGCCCCCGGTCGCGACCCCGACCACCTCAAGGTCCTCCCCGCCACCATCGAATCCGAGGCCCGCGACAAACTCGCCCGGCTCACCGAACTCCTCCCCCCGCAGGTCGCGTTGGCCGACCTCTCCTACTGGCTCGGCGGCTTCGACCTCAGCCCCTACCCGCTCGACGGCCCGCTGCCCGAACTCCCCGTCTCCAACCAGTCGCACACCGCCCAGCAGCAGATCTACGAGGACGCCCGCCGCGACAACCTCACCATTGCCGAGTACGACCTGGCCGACGCAGCGAAGGCTCAGCGTTTGCTGGAAGCGGGCGAGAACACAGGGAAGGCCGTGCTGAGGGTTCGGCACTGAGTTCAGCGATGCCGTGGGTCGTGGGTTCCACAAGTTGAGCTAACTGCCGCAGACGAAGCCGTCGCCCACTGAGTGGTGCGAATCGTGAAGTTGCAGGCTGGGGGTCTGGGGGGTGGGGGGAGGGTCGGGAAAGTCACTCGCGCTGGGACGCCGGGAGAGAGACGTCCGCAACGGTCGCCGGAGGTCTGTCCATGTCGCCGCCTCGGGGTACGTACTGGTCAACGGTCAGTCACAGCACCGTGGGTGCTGCCGCGGCCCCTGGACTCAGGCCTTCACACCGCTCAGGCGGCCCATCCTGATCAAGCGCTTGGGGAGCTGACGGGCCGTAGGCCATGGAGCACGGTGTCGACAATCTGCTCGGCCAGTCCGTCCGGGAGGTCGGGGTCGGGGCCGACGAACGAGCGGATGAGCAGAGGAGCGACGAACATTTCGACAGCCAGTTCCAGGTCGATGTCCGTACGGAGTTCCCCGTTCGTCCGGCCTCGACTGAGGATCGCCAGTCCGAGGTCACGCCGGGGAGTGATCACGCCGGCATGGTAGGCCGCCCATATCTTCGGGCTGTTCCTCGTCTGGGCGTGGGCGTTGTGCAGGATCGCCGACAAGCGGCTGACCAGGCTGCGTTGGCGCAATGACTCCAGGAGAACGACGAGGTCGTCCCGCATCGAGGTGCCGGGGAGTTCGGGTACGGCGGACTCGGCAGCGCGTATGACGTCGACGAACAGATCCTCCTTGTCGCTCCAGCGGCGGTAGATGGCCGCTTTGCCGACGCCGGCGGTGCGGGCGATGCGCGCGACGGAGAGATCACCCAGTGGAACACCGTCCTCCAGGAGGTTCATTACTCCCTCCATGATGGCCTGTTCCACGGCTTCGCTGCGCGGGCGACCGCGCATGGATCCGTTCGACGGCGGACGGCTCTCGGCACGGGTCATGGCTTTCCGTCGCTCAGCCTCTCCATGTCTCGTTCTCACATCGCCGCGGCGGAGCCGACAGCGGCATCCGCTGGACAGCCAGGGCTGCAGGGCTAGTTCAAGGAGCGCCTGTCGATGGCGAGGGCATCGGGGTTCAGTTCCTCGACCAAACGGTAGAGCAGACGGTGAATGCTGTCCTTGTCGTCCGGGGAGAGTGGTGAGGTCGTCTCCCGTTCGATTCGCCGGGCGATCGAAGCGGCACGAGCGGCGGTCGCGTCTCCTTCGGCGGTCGCGAGCAGCCGCATGCTGCGGCGGCTGGTCGGGTGCGGCTCACGTCGTAGTAGTCCTCGCTCGACGAGCTGGCTCACTGCGGCTCCCATGGACTGGGCCGTGATGCCCGAACGGCGCGCGATCTCGGCGGCGGACACCCCCGGCGTCCAGAGGACCTGCTGCAGAGCGTTGTGCTGCGCCAGCGTGAGGTCTTCCGCGCGCAGTGCCCGCTCCAGCCGTCCGGCGATGATCTGGGAGAACTGCCAGGCGAGGTATCCGGTGGTGGGGAACGCGGCGTCGGTCACGGCCGTCAGTCTACGAGAGCGAGGTGTGCTGCTCGCCGGGGACGTTACCGGACAGACCTGCCGCCTCTCTCTGTCATGGACCAATTCCGCTCGCGTTCCCCACGGACGGTGCCTGGGAATGGGCAGGGCGGGAGCCGGGTCAGGCGACGGCTGCGCGGCGGGGGCCGCGGGCATCAAGCCAGAAGAGCACCACGGCGGCGACGAGGATCCACACCACCAGGACAGCGATACCCGTGGTCAGACCGTCGTTGTTGAAGTGGGACAAGCCCTGGACGGCCCGTACGCCGACTCCCACCGGGAGGACCTCCGAGAGCGGATGCAGCCATTCCGGCAGGTAGGCGGCGGGCAGCGTGCCACCGCTCGTGCTGTTGCCGAAGGTCAGCAGGACCACGGCGGCCAGCGACATCCCGGCCCGGCCGAAGACACGCATGAACATCATGGTCGCACTGCCGACGGCCGCGGCCATCAGCGCGATGACCCCCGCAATGCCCAGGAAGGGCCCGGGCAGTGCCGCGAAGCCGAGGCTTCCGGCCATCGCCGCAACGAGGACGCCGGCGAGGACGCTGAAGGAGGCCAGACTGGCAAGCCTCCACCGGTACTCCAGTCGCGGAGCCATCTGGTAGGTCATCATGCCGAACAGGAAGCCGGCCAGCACGACGCCGAACCCGGCGTAGAACACCGACATGCCGCGGGTATCGCCCGCCGAGGCCGGCACGACGTCGCGTATGGTCAGCCGGTCGCTGTTCGCCTTGGCGACACCGGAAAAGGCGCCGGTGACCGTCGAGGTCACCGAAGGGCCGTTGGCTCCGGCGTACAGCAGCGTGGCGGAGTTCCCGGAGCCGGTGACATAGGCGGCGTACACCTTGCGGTCCTGCAGCGCGCGTCGGGCCGCGTTCTCGTCGGGATAGCGCTTCACCTCGAATCCGCCGGACAGACCGAGCTCCAGCCCTCCGGTGACCTGCTCGAGCCGTTGGGTCGTCCCGACGACGGCGACCGGAAGGTCGTGCGGCCGGGGGGAGTGAAAGGCGGCCAGAAACACGCTGACGAAGATCGAGCCGATGACCAGCACGATCGCGACCGGTAGCAGAACTCCCTTCACTCCGGTGGCACCTTGCGGCGCCGGAGCGGTGTCCATCGCGTGGTGATGGGGCGCATGGCGCGCCTCGGCGGAAGTGGTGGGTGATGTGGACATGGGGGAGGGCTCTCCGTCTCTATTGCAAGGTGCCTTATAGTTGTACCATAGAAATATCAGGTACCTTACTGTCGGAGCCGCTCATGAGCCGCACACACGCAGATCCGTCCACACGCATGGGCTACCTGGCGTGGCAGATGGTCCACGTGATGGGAACGCGGCTTGAGAGAGCGTTGCGTTCGCTCGACCTCACGGCGGCGCAGCACAACGCGTTGCAGCACGTCGGCTGGACGCCGGGAACCTCCGCGGCGGAGATCGCGCGCAGGACCGGCTTCACGCCCCAGTCCATGGGCGCCGCTGTCAACGCACTGGTGGACCGCGGCCTCCTCGCGCGCCACGATCCCCCTTCGAACCGTAGAACCGTCCAGCTGACCATCACCGGCGACGGCGCGAAGCTCGCCGATCTGGCGCGGGAGGCGGTGGAACGACTTGACGGAGAAGCGCTGGCGACCCTGGCCCCCGCTGAGCGGGCAGTCATTCACTCCCTGCTGCTCCGCGTGCTTGCCGAGCTCAATCCCGATGCCCTGCCACCGTTGGACCTGCGTGGTGCGGGCCCCGGCACGGCGTGACCGTCCGGAAGAGCCGACGCGCCGAGTCGGCATCCGGGCGAGGGTCAGACGACGCCACTCCTACTGCTCCAGCACCGCGTAGTCGTACGAGACGCTGTTCCCGTTGGCCTTGGTCACGGACACCATGATCTGCTGCCGCTTCCCGTTCTCGGACACCACAGTGCACTCGACGGAGTCGCGCTGCCACGCCTTGAGACCTCCGGCACAACTGACGGATTTCGGCTTCTCCTGGACGAGCGGCAGGGAGTAGTTCTCGCGGACCTGCTTCTCGACCTCCGTACGGCTCACGGCCCCGGTGGAACCGACGGTGCTGGTCGACTCCGTGCTCAGCAGCCGCGGTACGGCCACGAAAGCGAATCCGCCCACGGCCACGACGGTGGCGGTCACCAGGGACACAGCGACGTATTTCATGTTTCTCTCCTGCGATGCGCTTGCTGCGGTGAGGCTGTCACCAGGAGAGTCGCTCGCCGGACGGCGGCTGCGCTTCGGCCCGTCGGCCGACAGTGTGCGACCGGGGTCGGCCCACAGGCCGATTCACGGGTCAGGCCGGCGGCAGCCGGCGGTCGCGTACCGGTACGAGGCGGAGGACGACGTCCGCACCCAGGGACGGGGCGGCGCATGTTCGTCAGCGCTTCCTGCACCACGCGGTGGCCGGGCGCTCCAGCCGCCGAGCGGTCCGGGGGAGCAGCAGCGGGTCGGCCCGCAGGCCGACGCCGGCCGCCCCGGACCGGCCCGGCGGCCGAGGACGGCAGCGGGCGTACGGCGGGATCGTCGACGGCATGCAGATCCTCACCGTTCTCCAAGTGGCCCTGGCGACGTGCGCCGGGCTGTGCCTCGTCCTGTGCGCCCTCGTCACCGTCGAGGCCGCCCGATGAACTCGTACCGCACGACCGGCGCCCACCCCGTCCTGGTGGGCGCCGGTCTGAAGAAGTCCTACGGTCTGACCCGCGCCCTGGCCGGTGTCGACGTGTCCGTCTCGGCGGGCGAGTCGCTGGCGATCATGGGCCCGTCCGGGTCGGGCAAGTCCACCCTGCTGCACTGCCTCGCCGGCATCGAACGGCCCGACGAGGGCCAGGCGATGCTCGCCGGCGAGCGAAGCGAGACGGGGGTCCCCGCGGACGGAGCCTGGGTGAGTGTGGAGCAGCTGGGCGAGCCGCACCGCAGCGAGCTGCGCCGGACCCGCTTCGGCTTCGTCTTCCAGTCCGGCCAGCTGCTGCCGGAGCTGCCCGCCGACGAGAACGTGGCCCTGCCGTTGATGCTCGGCGGCATGCCTCGCCGCCAGGCGGTCCAGAAGGCGCGGGAGTGGTTCCCGCCGCTGGGCCTGGCGGGCATGGAGGAGCGGCGGCCCGGACAGCTGTCCGGTGGGCAGGCGCAGCGTGTGGCCATCGCCCGCGCGCTGGTCGGCAGCCCTCAGGTGATCTTCGCCGACGAGCCCACGGGCGCACTCGACCAGGTCACCGGCATGGAGGTCGTCGACCTGCTGGTCACCACCACCCGCAGGCACGGAACCGCACTCGTCGTGGTCACCCACGACGACGACGTGGCGCGCTGGTGCGACCGCACCGTCCGGGTCCGCGACGGCCGCCTGAGTGAGGACCACCGGACGCCGGACGGGGCCGCAGGCACGAACGCCGTGGCCCACGCTGCCCAGGCGGCTGGCCTCGCCGCCTGGGGCACGCCCGGACACCCGACCGGCTCCGACACGGACGCGAGGTACGACCGATGAGGGCGCCGAACCCGAGGACGGCCCTGGACCGCACCACCTGGACCCTGACTTGGCGGCTGACCCGCGCCGGAGGCCGCACCGGGCCGCTGGCCACCTCCCTGTCCGTCGGCGCGGCCGCCATCAGCACAGCGCTCCTGCTGCTCTGCGTGGCCGTCAACCTCGGCTTCCAGCAGCGAGCCGACCGCATCGAATGGCGCACCCCCGTCAAGTCCGCGGCTCCGGTCGCTGTCGAGGCCGTCGGCACCACCTTCAGTGGCGGTACCCCCGTCACGGTCGTCGACGTGGCACAGCTCCCGGGTAGGAAGGCCCCCGCCCCACCCGGCATGCCCCGCTTCCCCAAACCGGGCGAGGTGTGGGTCTCCCCGGCCCTCGCCGACCTCCTCCACCGCCTTCCCGCCGACCGGCATCCCGTGCCCGGCACCGCGGCGGGAACCCTCGGCCGCGCCGCGGTGGCCCACCCCGGCGAACTGGTCGCGGTCGTCGGCCACAGGCCGACCGCCGCCGCCGTCACCACCCCGCGCGAAGAAGATGCGCGCCGCCCCGGCGACACCGTCACCCCCACCCGGGTCGCCGACTTCACCGGACGGCGCTCGACCGACGGCATCGGCAGCGGGTACGTGGCTCTCGCGAAGATCGCCGCCATCCTCGTCGTCGTACCGCTGCTGGTCCTGGGCGCCTCCTCCGCCCGCCTGTCGGTCTCCCGCCGCGACCAGCGCCTCGCCGCACTGCGGCTCATCGGTGCCACCCCGGGCCGGATCGCCGGGATGACCGCCGCCGAGGCGGCCCTCACCGGCGCGGCAGGCGCAGTGCTGGGCACCATCGGATCCGGACTGCTCCTGACGGCCACCGCGCGGGTGTCCGTGGCGGGCGGCTCCTGGTACGCGGCCGATCTGTGGGTGGGGCTCCCGGTGCTGCTCGCCGTGCTCGCCGGTGTCGTCGCCATGGTGGTCGTCAGCGCGCTCGTCGGGCTGCGCCAGGTCGTCGTCGGCCCCCTGGGCGTGGCGCGCCGCTCCAAGCCACCCCGCATGAGCATCCTGCGCGCCCTGGCCTTCGTCGCGGTGATCGTGGGCTACAGCTTGTTCACCCAGGAGCACAAGAGTGATGTCAACGGCCCCCTGGTGTTCTTCGCCGTGGTCTTCCTCGCCCTGTCCGTGATCGGCCCGTGGGTGGTCGGCGTCCTCGGGCGGATCATCTGCGCCCTTGCCCAGAAGCCGGCGACCCTGCTGGCCGGCCGCCGCCTGCTGGACGATCCCAAGAGCGGCTGGCGTACGGTCTCCGGGCTCACCCTCGCCGGATTCGTGGCCGGGTTCTTCGCTCTCTTCGGGATCTCCGGCGTCTCGCCGTGGGGACATCCGGACACCCTCGCCATGGCTGTTCCCAAGGCTCGGTTGGCCGTGGTCCAACAGGAGGCGCGGCACCGCCTGGAACACGCGGGGATCACCGCCACCATCGGCACGAACACCGACTGGGTCGCCACGGGCGGCGGCGAGAACAGCGTCCAGGTCACCGCCACCATGCCCGGCGGCACCGAGCAGCTGGACCGCGCCCGCACCGCGCTGACGTCCCTCGTACCCGGCCAGTACCCGGTCACCGGAACCGACATCAACTGGTCGACCAGGTTGTTCGCAGACGACTTCTCCAACGCCACCCGGGTCATCCTCGGCGTCACCTTCATCACCGCGATCGCCTCCGCGGGCATCACCGCGGCCGCCTCCGTCCTGGACCGCCGCCGCACCTATGGCCTGCTCCGCCTTGCGGGTACACCGCTGCGGACCCTGGACGCGGCCCGCCGCAAGGAGACCCTCCTCCCCGTGGCCGTCCTCGCCGGCGGAGCAGCTCTGACCGGCATCTTCACCGCCGCCCCGCTCACCCTCGGCGAGGGCTCGAGTATCGAAACCGGCGGCCTGGTCCTGCTCGCCCTGTGCTTCGGCGTCGGCGTCGCGGGACTGCTGGCGGCCGGCGCGCTCAGCCGCCCGCTGCTCAGGTCGGTCACGGAGCAGTCAGGCCCACGCCCCGAATAACAGGCCACCGCCGTACCCGCATCCCGGGCCAGGGCAACGCCCCCGGATCAGCAAAGGTGACAACAACCCATGCCTGCCGTCATTTTCGCGATTCTCGCCGGACTGGCCTTCCTGCTCTTCCTGGCCCGGACGCGGCAAGACCCCCGCCGCTTCGGCAACGCCGTCCTGCTCGGACTGTCCCTCGTCCTGCTGACCGTGGCGCTGCTCGCGCGAGTGGCAGCCGGCAGCGCGCCCGCACCACTCCTCGCGGCAGTGACCCTCGCCTTCGTGCTGCTGGCTCTGGGGGTGCTGGCCCTCGCGTTCTTCCTGATCGCGAACGGGGTGACGATGGTCCGCAAGGAGGGCCGACGCCCCGCCAACCTGCTCTCCGGGCTGGCGGGGCTGGCCGTCCTCGGCTGTGTCACGCTCACCGTGACGGCCGCCGACGTCGACTCGGCGCCGTTGCGGCGCGTCGCCGGAGCGGTTCTCCTCGTGGCCGGCTACGTCTCGTACGTGTTCCTGTCGTTCCTCGCCTACGCCTTCCTCTACGCGCGGCTGAAGATCCGTCACGACGTGAACTTCGTCGTCGTCCTCGGGTCCGGTCTGATCGGCGGCTCCCGGGTGCCGCCCCTGCTGGCGAGCAGACTGGAGCGGGCGCGCGCGGTGTACGAGGCGCAGGCGGCGCGGGGTGTGCCGCCCGTGCTGGTCACCTCCGGAGGCCAGGGCCCCGACGAGGATTTGCCCGAGGCCGAGGCGATGGCCGACCACCTCATAGCCCGTGGCGTCCCGGAGCGGCATGGCGTACGGGAGAGCCGCTCGCGCAGCACGGAGGAGAACCTGCGCTTCAGCAAGGCGCTCATGCGGGAACGCGAGCCGGACCACCGGTGTGTGGTCGTCACCAACAACTTCCACGTCTTCCGCGCCGCCCTCACAGCCCGGCGCACCGGTGTGAACGGCCAGGTCATCGGTTCGCCCACCGCCGCGTACTTCTGGCCCGGTGCGACCATCCGCGAGTTCGCCGCGGTCTTCCTCCACTACCGGGCGGTCAACCTCGGCTCGTGCGCGCTGCTCGCCCTGATGGGATTCCTTCTCCCCTCCTGAGACGAACGTGTGCGACCCCCTCGTGCCAGAAGACCTTCTTGCGCAGGTTCACGAGCCGAATTTGACCGCCTGGTCGGCCGCTTCGCAAGGAAGGCCATTCATCCCTCGCGCATAGAATCCGCTTCATGGCCAAGAACCGCCCCGTGAAGCGGACCCGCAGCGTACCCGTCGGCGAACACAGCCCCGGCGGGCAAGCCGAGTCGGCAAGGGGCAGTGAGGCTGCGGAACCGTTCCGGTGGCTGAACGAGGAGGAGCTCCACGCCTGGATGGCCCTGGTCGGCATGGTGACCAAGCTGCCTGCGGCAATGGATCGGCAGCTCCAGCGCGACGCCGGGCTCACACACTTCGAGTACCAGGTCCTCGTGGGCCTGTCCCGGGCCCCCGAGCGCACGCTGCGCATGAGCGAGCTGGCCGACTTCACCGCGGGTCAGCTGCCGCGCCTGTCCCAGGTCGCGACCCGTATGGAGCGACGCGGCTGGCTCACCCGCCGCCCCGATCCCACCGACGGCCGGTACACCCTGGCCGGCCTGACCGACGCAGGAATGGCAAAGCTCGAAGCCAGCGCACCCGATCACGTCACCGCGGTCCGCCACCTCGTCTTCGACAGCCTCTCGCCCGCGCAGGTACGTCAGATGACCCAGATCGCCCGGCGCATCGCCCAGGCAGCGGGCAGCGCCGATTTCCACTGAGCCTTAAGGCCATGACGTCTCGGGTCAGGCACGAGACATGACTTCATGCGTGAAGTAAATCACTCGCGATATCAGTTGCGCCATGAAGTGACGCAGATGTAACTTCATGCATGAAGTGACTGGGAGGGGCGGGCGCGGCGCGGTGGCCACGCCATCGCCCGTCGTCCGCACCGGGCATCCATGGTCACCGGCAACAACCAGCCCGTCAGTGCGGGCAGAACGCCCAAGAAGATTCCGAGATGCGCAAGAACGTTCCCTACAAGAACGCAGGAGCAAAGCCATGACAGAAGAGTCCGGCAACACCCTGGCCACGAGACGCGGCATGCTCGGGATGGCGGGGGCGGTGGCAGGCGGAGTGGCGTTGAGCCAGATGCTCGCCGACAGCGCCTCGGCCGCCACCGACAGCATGAAATCGACCGCGACGCGGACGATCAGCCTGGCCCAGGCCCAGCGGCTCGCCGAGGCCGCCATCCGCTACGTCCGGGACCACACGACACTTCCACCCATGTATGTGCTGGTCGTCGACTCCGCCGGCGAAACCAGGGCATCCCTTCGCATGGACAACAACAGCTCGGCGGCAGCCGCGCTGGTACCCCACAAAGCACACACCGCGCGCACCTACCGGGCCGCCACCGCCGACCTGGCCACCAACATCAAGGACCCGGCCCAGATCGCTTCCCATGTCGCCAGTGGCGCCAGCCTGCTCCCCGGCGGCCGACCGATCTTCGAGAACGGCCAGTTCATCGGCGCCCTCGCGGTCGGCGGAGGCACCCCGGTCCAGGACGACGAGGTCGCCCGCGCCGCGCTGAGCGCACTCTGACCCTTCCCGCCCACCGCCGGACGGCGGCCGGGAAGACTTGGAAGTGCTCCGCAACCCGGCTTGGGGACCGGTTGCCCTTGACCGCACAGCGGGCCAAGCGCAGGCGTCCGATCTCGGGCAGGGGTGCGTTACGGGGGATCATGAGGGCCTTCCGGTTCGGTGCCGACGTCGCAATCCACACCGAACCGGGAGGCCCTCACCTTTCAGCCCTTCAGTCGCCGTAGCTGCCAACTGTTGTAGACCGCGTGTCGGGGAAGTGACTTTGACAGCCGATCAAGCTCATGGAGCGACCATGCTGCAGGTCGGAAACCTCGCCGAGTCCACCAATTTCCTCGACCAGCAGAAGGAGGAGACCGGTCCGGTCACCATCATCAACACGTTCGTCGCCTCGGAAGGCAAGGAGGCCGAGGCAGTGGCCGCCTGGACCGACGACATCGACGTCCTTCTCAACTCCGCCTGCTGAAGGGCGGTTCGACGCGTGCGAGGGATGTGCACAAGCGGACGTGCCCGGTGTCCGACCAAGGTGTCCGTAGCCTGTGATCAGCTCACCGCCCGAACCGGCCGAGCAATGAGTCACTCCGGTGCACTGGACGGAAACAGGTAACGCAGAAGGGTAGGCGAACCGGGGACGAGGACAGCAGACCTCTGCCCCATGCGCCAACAGCAACTGGACACCCCGGAAATCCTGGTCGCCGCTGCGACAGCCCGGTCGTCTGCCAACGGCACAGGCTATGCGGCGCCCCATTCGTGGGCGAGGGCGGCTGCCTCCCCGCGGGAGCTGACGCCCAGTTTGCCGAGGATCCTCGCCACGTGGAACTTCACCGTCGACTCGCTGATGTGCAGATCTTGGGCGATGTCCCGGTTGCGCCGGCCGCGGGCCAGCTGTCCCAGCACCTGCAACTCCCGTGCGCCGAGCGCGGTCAGCGGATCCTGACGCGGCGTGCTGGGCGAGGCGAGCGGGATCTCGAAGATCACCGTCGTGCCCCAGCCGGGCACCGCGTCCAAGTCGACCCGCCCACCGAGCGGTGCAAGACGCTCGTTGACCCGGCGGGCTTCGAGGGCGCCGCGGGACAGGGTCCCGGGTCCGTTGTCTCGTACGGTGGCGCGCAGTTCGTCCGTACCGACCTTCCAGCCGACGCGGACGCGGTGCTCTCCGTCACCTTCCGGACCGTGGCCCTGGTCGTCCAGTGACGCGTGCACGGTGGCCCGGACCACGGCAAGCAGCGTGTCGGTGACATCGGCGGGCAGCAAGCGGTCCGCGCCTTCCTCCACGCCGGGCGGGCCCAGCTCCAGCCGCACGTTGCGCGCGCGCAGGATTCGGCGCAACGACACGGCGAGCCGCTCAAAGGCGTCCGCGGCCCGCTCCTCCGCCAGCGACTGGTCGAGCTCAGCTCGTGACCGCAGATCAGCGAGGGCCGAAACGGCGACGTCGACAGCGCGCGTACGGGCGTTCGTGTCGTCCAGGGCGCGGTCGCGCAGGATGCCGAGCAGAGCGGTCAGCACGCCCCCGTGCGCGTCGCGGAGTTCGGCGATGGCTGCGGCCCGTGCCGCCGCCGCGGCTCGCGACGCGGCCAGCGACCCCGGGAGCGCCTCGGTCCGCAGACCGTCCCGGTGCGCGGCCACCAGGTCCCACAACAACTGGGCGGGCGTCAGATGCTCCTCCGGTACCGGGGTGTCCTCGGTCCGTACGACGACCAGCAGCGCGCTCTGCCCGGTGATGTCGCTTGTCAGGGCCAGCACGGGCACGTCGACACCCGCCACCCGCGCCCGCCCCTGCCAGTTTCCCCTCGCCGGCAGCAGCGGCCGCAGCGCGGCCAGGTCGGCGGCGGTGACGATGGAGCCGGGCCCGCCGGGGGACTCACCGTGGGTCAGGAACGGCGAGTACGCGCAGTTGCCGGAGAGCTGGGCGATCGTCCGGTGCGGAACAGCCTCCGCCAGGACGGCGGACAGGCGCAGCAGGGTCTCCGACAGCGGGGCCTGGATCAACTCGACTGCGGCCATCAGGTTCATGTCCGCCAGCGTAAGCAGTCGGTCCTCCCGTCGGATCGTCCTTTCGGCTGGTTGGAACCGTCCGAAAGGACAGTGGCAGCCCGGCCGCCCAGCCGGAGGCTGGAGGTGTAGTCCACGACCGGCCGCCGCCAAGGCGGCCTTATGCATACGTTCGACGGGAAGTGACAGGCATGAAGGCGATCTCGTACGAGGAGTACGGCGGTCCGGAGGTTCTGCGGCTGGCGGAGGTGACGGAGCCGCACGCCGGCCCCGGGCAGGTGCGGTTGAGGATCGTGGCCGCCGCCGTCAATCCCATCGACTTCAAGATTCGCCACGGCTGGGTCCAGGAGATGATGGGCCCCGTGTCCTTCCCCGCCGTCCCCGGCATGGAAGCGGCCGGCATCGTCGACGAGGTGGGGGAGGGCGTCACCGGTGTCTCGGTCGGGGACGAGGTGATGGCCTGGACCGAGACCGGCTCCTACGCCGAGTACGCCCTGGCCTCGGACTTTGCGCACAAGCCGGCCGGCCTCGACTGGGAGACGGCCGCCGCGCTGCCCGTGGCCGTCGAGACGTCCGACCGCGCGCTGGGTGAGCTCGCGGTGGGCCAGGGCGACACGCTGCTGATCCACGGAGCCGCAAGCGTGGTCGGCTCCGTCGGCGTCCAGCTCGCCGTGGGCCGCGGTGCCACCGTGATCGGTACGGCGTCCGAGTCCAACCACGACTACCTGCGCTCTCTCGGCGCGATCCCCGTGGGGTACGGCGACGGCCTCGCCGACCGGGTCCGCGCCGTCGCCCCGCGAGGCGTCGACGCCGTCTACGACGTCGCGGGCATCGACGCGCTGGATGTCTCCATGGAGCTGCGCGGCGGCACCACCGACCGCATCGTCACCATCTCCGACCCTCGGGCCTTCGAGCTGGGCATCACCTTCTCCGGCGACAACCGACGGTTCGGGCCGGAGCTCACCGAGTACGCCCGCCTCGCCGCCGACGGCCGGCTGAGCGTACGCGTCGACCGAAGCTTCCCTCTCGCCGACGCCGCCCAGGCGCACGAGCTGAGCGAGACCGGCCGGGCGCGCGGCAAGGTGCTCCTGCGCCCGTAGCGTTGGGAGGGCCGTGGAGAGATACGGCGTCGCCCTTCCGCGAACCCGTTGAGACCCTTCTCAAGGTCGGTGTGCCCGTTCGCGTCGACGCCATCGGTACCGTCGGCGTCCGGACGGGGCGCCGGGGTCAATCATTGCCCGCGCCCGCGCCCGCGTGTGCGGCATGCCGTCGCAGTCCGTTTCGGTGGCGGGATGGCCGCCGGGCAGGGTATCGAAGCCGCCGCCAACTGTTCCGCCGAGGCTCCCCAGGGCATGAGCATGAGCCTCGGCCGCGGTGAGGAACGGCGCCAGGGTTCGAGCACCGTGATGTCCAGCAGACTTCCGCAGTCGTTGACCTGGCGGTGCATGGAGTCGCACAGGTTCGCGACATGCTTGAAGATCCCGATGGCTGCGTTCGCGTCCCAATTGCACGCCTGGGGAAGGGGTTTTAACCCCGCGGTTCCGTGTAGCGAGCCGCGGGTGTCGGCTGGTTGCCGCCCCTGACGAAAGCGAGCTCTGCGGCGAGCAAGGCGTCCAGGGCTGAGTCCTGGCCCTCCAGACCGGGGGCGCAGACGGTCTCACCCAGGCGCAGCCCGGCCAGGCTGGCCGAGGCCACGTCCTCGGGCGACATCGCCCAGGGGATGCTGCGGCCGGCGCCGCTGTTCCACTCTGTTGCCACAACGCCGGGGCACACCACCTGGACGCGAACCGGAGTGTCGGCGAGCTCACCGGCGAGGGTGCGTGTGAAGCCCAAGGTGGCGGCCTTCGCAGCGACGTACAAGGTGCGCCGGGGTGCTCGCGAATCAGTCAGGCCCGCACTGAAGGCGAGGAGCGAGGCGACGGTGACGATCACGCCTTCGCCTGCCGCGAGCATTCCGGGAAGCGCGGCGTGGACCAGCCGGACAGGGGCGATGGCGTTGAGGGTGAGCAGGCGCTCGATGTCGGCGGGGTCGACGTCGGTGAGGGGGGCGTAGCCGCCGGCGCCGGCGTTGCTGATCAGCATGCGCACGTCTCCGGCGGCAAGCCGGTCGGTGACGGCGGCGATGCCGTCCTGGGTCATGAGGTCGGCGGGCAGCACCTCGACCGCTGCTCCCTGAGCGCGGAGTTCCTTGGCGAGGTCGGCGAGCCGGTCGGCGCGTCGCGCCACCAGGACGAGGTCATGTTCGTCCGCCAGGAGACGGGAGTAGGCGGCGCCGATGCCGGAGGAGGCGCCAGTGATCAGAGCAATGGTGCGATTCATGGGACCAAGTTTCCTCAAGTGGTAGGCATGTGTCAAACGCTTGACTCTCCTGAAGTGTCGTATCCTTCTCGCGTGATACGTGAAGACGAGGAGCCCGTCGGGCTCGGCGCGCTCGACCGGGTGACCTGGGCGTTGCGCCGCGCGGAGTTGGCGGTGCAGAGCCTCAAGGAGCAGCGGCTGCGCCCGCTGGGCATGGTGGCGGCGCACTACACGCTCCTGATCTCCGTACACGACGAGCCGGGGCTGACCGGTGCCGAACTCGCCCGCCGCCTCAACGTAACCCCACAGGCCATCGCCTCACTGGTGGCACGCCTGGAGAGTCGCGGGCAGCTGGAGAGACGTGAGCACCCCCGCCACCGTCACATTCAGGAGCTGCACCTCACCGACGCCGGTCGGGAGGCGTTGCGTGCGGCCGACGCAGTGATCGCCGACATTGAGCGACAGGTCACTGATGGCCTCGGCTCGGAGACAGCACAACTGCGAGCACTGCTCGACCGAGTCGCCGAGGCGGTTCGCGAGGTCTCAGTCCGCGATACCGTCGGTTGAGCGTCACTCCAGGCAGTGGCCTCCGAGGTGGCCCGCTTGGGAAGAGTGACACCATCAGGGCCGCCGACCGCACCCACACCGCGAGGATCACGCGGCAGATGCGCGGACGCGTCGGGAGCGAATGGGGGCGGCGGGAGCGAGAAACCTCCGTCACACAGCCTCCTGCCTTGAGGGGCACCCGGCATCACCACCGGCCACACGCCGGACTCTTTCGCGCGTTGTGAGAGATCAGCCGCTCGGCCAGATCAAGAGTGATTCATACACTTGAGGACAATCAAGCTACTTGCCAAGTGTCCAGGTGCCGTATTCTCATCGGGTGACAAAGGATGACGCACGACCGATCCCTGCCGAGCACCTGACCCGGGTGACCTGGGCCCTTCGGCGGGCGGAGTGGGCTGTGCAGGCCCGGAAGGACCAGCGGCTACGACCGCTGGGCATCGCGGCCGCTCAGTACACCCTGCTGATCTCCGTCCACACCGATCCCGGCCTGACCGGCGCGGAACTGGCCCGCCGCCTCAACGTCACCCCGCAAGCAGTGGCCTCCCAGGTGGCCCGCCTGGAGGATCGGGGTCAACTGGAACGCCGACCGCACCCGCGCCACCGCCACGTGCAGGAGTTGCACCTCACCGACGCCGGCCGCGACTCCCTACAGGATGCCGAGGCCGTGATCGTGGACATCGAACTGCGGATCGCCGAGAAGCTCGGTCCGAAGAAAGCCGCACAGTTGAGGGCACTCCTCGACGAGGTGGCCGAAGTGGTCCGGGAGGCGTGAGGCGGTGGGCTCGCCGACCTGCTCCCCTGTGACCGGTGTGGCTTCACAGGGGGTAGGTGTCTCGTGAGCCGACTGTTGGTCGGCAGTCATGCAGCGCACTCCCATACCGCCGTCGACGGCGGTATGCCGCGAGCCTCGTTGCCAGGCTGGCTGGTGCACCTTTACGCGGATGGAGCCTCGTCGGCCGCGCTCCCCGCGGTGAGTCTGCGCTCTTCACCGATGGGCCACCGACGTGGTCACGTCGGCACGGGCCACAGCCGGCGGCTGCGCCCCCAGCACGACGGCCAAGTGGTGACCCTCGCGCCGCAACGCGTGACCCCGGTTGCCGCGGTCACACCCTCAACCCGTTCGTACGCCTTCAGGCGTACGGGCAGGCGGCCGATCTGGCCGAAACCGAGGATCGGCACCTAGGGATGGTGAAGCCGTGATCGGACCGGTATCGCTGCAACGTGTCACCGGCGCTCACCCACGTCTGGTGGATGCGACCCTAGCCACCCTCGTGGGCTGTATCGGTCTGCTGCCCCAGCTGTTCGGGCAGTGGCCCGACGGCATCCGTCCATCGGGTGCCGACGCCGTCGCCGCGGTGGCCGCCTTCCTGCTTCTGCTGGCCCGTCGCCGAGCACCGATACCCGTCCTGGCGCTGGCAGTGCTTGGGGAGGTGGCCTTCACCGTCCTCGCGTCGTATCCGTCGCGGGCACTGAAGCTCGCCGCGTTGATATCGGTCTACACCGTGGCCCGAACGGTCCGTCGGCGAACCGCCCTGTTCGTCACCTTGGGCACAGCCCTCGCCCTGTACGCCGTCATGACCTGGGTGGCGGACTCGGCCTTCAGCCCGGAGGCCGACGCTGTGTTCGCCTGGACCGGGATGTTCGCCGCCGTCGGGGGCACTGTGCGCACCTGGCACGACTACGTCGCCGCGATGGAGGAACGAGCGCTGCGGGCGGAGGAGAGCAAGGAGGAAGAGGCCCGCCGCCGGGTCGCCGAAGAGCGGCTGCGCATCGCAAGGGAACTCCATGACGTGATCGCCCACCACATCGCCCTGATCACCATTCAGGCAGGAGTCGCCGGCCGCTTCCTTCGGGGCCGGCCGGATCAGGCCGAGGTGGCGCTCGGTCACATCCGTGAGGCCGGCCGCACAGTCCTGGACGAACTGGGCCCGCTGCTGCACGTACTACGGCAGCCCGGTGACGAGGCGGAGCCGACCGAACCCGTGCCCGGCCTGTCCCGTCTCGGAGGGCTCCTCGAATCGCTGGCCGCCGCCGGGTTGAGTGTCCGCCACCGGCAGGCGGGCCATCCGCTCCCCCTGCCGACGGCCATCGACCTGACTGCCTACCGCGTCGTTCAGGAAGGGCTGACCAACGCTCACAAGCACGGTGCAACCGCCGAGACGGACCTGCTCGTCGACTACAGGCCCGACGAACTGCGCATTCGAATCACCAACCCCCTGCACTCCGGCCCGTACCCCGCATCGGCGGCGACGGGCACCGGGCATGGGCTGACGGGCATGCGTGAGCGCGTCAACGCGGTCGGCGGCAGCCTCAATGCCGAAGCGGACGCCGACGGTTGCTTTCGCCTCGCAGTGCGGCTGCCGCTGCCTCCGGCCGGACCACCGGCTGACAACCGCACGTCAGATCGGTCCGGCACTGACCTGCCCGCCAACACCGTCGAGGGGAGGCAGGGATGACCATCCGCGTTCTGCTCGCCGACGACCAGGCCCTCGTCCGCACCTGCTTCCGCATGCTCATCGAGTCGGAGCCGGACATGTCGGTCGTCGGAGAAGCCGCGACGGGCGAAGAGGCGGTCGCACTGGCCCGCAGCACCCGAGCCGACGTCGTGCTGATGGACATCCGGATGCCCGACATGGACGGCCTCGCCGCCACCCGCGCCATCTCGGCCGACAAAGACCTTACGGGCGTACGGGTGCTGATCCTGACGACCTTCGAAGCCGACGAGCACGTCTTCCAGGCGCTACGTGCCGGGGCCGGCGGATTCCTCGGAAAGAGCGTGGAGCTCTCTTATCTCCTCGACGCCATCCGGCTGATCGCCCAGGGAGAGGCACTGTTGTCACCCAGTGCGACCCGGGCACTCATCGCCCACTACCTCACCACACCCGACCGCACGATGGCTTCGGCCCCGGAGCTGACCACCCTGACCGACCGAGAGCGTCAAGTGCTCGATTTCGTGGCGGCGGGTCTCTCCAACGACGGCATCGCCGAACAGCTCCACATCTCGCCCGCGACCGTCAAGACCCACGTGAATCGCATCATGGCCAAGCTCGGCGTCCGCGACCGCGCCCAACTCGTGGTGATCGCCTACCAGACCGGCCGCGCCCGCCCCGATGCCTGACCGGCCGAGCACCACTGGGCGCGCCGGGGGGCCTGTTCCGGAGGCGCCTGTGGCGGGGGTTACGGCGCCGTCACCAGACCGGACAGAGGCTGCGCGGGAAGGTGGATGGGGCCGACGCCGTGTGAAAGAGGCAGGCCCGTGCCGCGGTTGGTGTGGGCGATGATCTCCGACGTGATGGAGATCGCTGTCTCCTCGGGAGTAAGGGCTCCGATGTCCAGGCCGATCGGTGAGTGCAGACGTGCCAGTTGGTCCTGGGAGACGCCGGCTTCCCTGAGCAGGTCGACCCGGTGCTCGTGGGTGCGTCGCGAGCCCATGGCACCGACATAGCCGACAGGAAGAGTCAGTGCCAGACTCAGCAAAGGGACGTCGAACTTGGCGTCGTGGGTGAGGACGCAGACGGCGGTGCGGGCGTCGGTCTCGGTCGCCGTGAGGTAACGGTGGGGCCAGTCGGTGACGACCTCGTCGGCGTGCGGGAAGCGGGCCGGAGTGGCGAAGACCGGGCGGGCGTCGCAGACGGTCACCCGGTAGCCGAGGAAGCTCCCCGCCCGGCTGAGGGCGGCGGCGAAGTCGACGGCGCCGAAGATCAGCATGCGGGGGCGGGACGCGTGCACGTGGACGAGGACGGTGAGCTTGCGCGGGCAGGTGCCGTCGTCCGGGTCCTCGGATTCTCTCCCACTGCCGCCGACCTCGATCGAGCCGGTACGGCCCGCCCGCAGGAGCGCACGCGCATGCGCCACGACCGCCCGGTCCTCGCTCTCGACCCCGAGAGTGCCGTCGTGGGTGCCCTCGGCGGGGATGTGGAGCATTCGCCCGACGAGTACACCGGGACCGTCGACGACGTGGGCCACGGCCGTCGGGAGCCCCGCGGTCACGGCATCCAGGGCGGTGGCGAGCTGGGGTTGGGCGCCGGGCTCCACGCGCTGTACGAGGACTCCGATCTCTCCGCCGCAGGTCAGACCGGCGGCGAAGGCATCCGAGTCGGAATAGCCGAAGACAACGCGTGCGGGGGCAGCGCCGTCTGCCAGCACTTGGCGGCCCAGTTCGTACACCGCCGCCTCGACGCAGCCGCCGGAGACGCCACCGACCGCGTTGCCGTCGGCATCCACGGCCAGCGCGGTGCCGACCTGCAGGGGTGCGCTGCCTCTGACGTCGATGACGGTGGCGAGGGCGAACGGCCGGCCCTCGTGGCACCAGTCGTGCAGTGTCTCCGTGATGTTCAGCATGGGGGGCTTTCCGTGAGGTGTGCGTTGACGGGCCGTCGCCGCGCCCTAGGGGAGGAAACCGCGGCGACGGCCCTGGTACCCGGGTAGCCGCGTGTTGTGGGGTACACCGGCCACCCGGGAGCTCAGAGCAGTGCTTCGGCGGTGATGGGCAGTTCGCGGATGCGGCGGCCGGTCGCGTTGAACACCGCGTTGGCGATGGCGGGCGCCACTCCGACGATGACGACCTCACCGAGTCCTTTGACGCCGATGGGGTCGGCTTCGTAGTCCTGCCCGTCGATGAAGATCGCCTTCAGGTCGGGCATGTCGGCGTGGGTCGGCACGAGGTAGTCCGCGAGGTTGGCGTTGACGATCCGGCCGTCGCGGTGATCGGTCACCGTGTGCTCGAGGAGGGCCTGACCTATTCCGCCTGTCATGGCTCCGATGGCCTGACTGTCGGCGAGTCTCGGGTTGACGATCCGGGCGGCGTCGTACACGCCGAGCATGCGCCGGACCCGTACCAGGCCGAGTCGGGCGTCGACAGCCACTTCGGCGAAGATCGCGGCGTAGGCGTAGAGGGAGAACTTCTCGGGCCCCGACGGCCCGGCGTACGAGCCGAGCACTTCGAGATGAGGGCGGTCGTTGCGGGCCAGGAGTCGCTGGTACGTCTCCCCGCGAGAGGGCTCGTCCTTCACGTACAGCCGACCGCCTCGTACGACGATGTCGGCGACGTCGACGCCGTACAGCGGTGATCCCCGGTCGTTGACCGCGAGCGTGATCGCCTGCCTGCGCAGCTTGTCGCAGCCGTCCTGGACGGCGGATCCGACGCTGGCCATGGTCTGCGAACCGGCGTGGACGGGGGCCGGCGGCATGAGGGAGTCGCCGAGCCGGAAAGTCACCTGGCGCATCGTCAGGCCGAGGGCGTCGGCGGCGACCTGGGACATGGACGTGGCCGTGCCCGGGCCCATGTCGCTGGTCGCGGACTGCACCAGGGCGGTGCCGTCGGCGTCGAGCCTGACCGAGGCCTGGGCCTCGCTGCGCATGGTGTCGTAGACACCGGCGGCCATGCCCATCCCGATGAGCCAGTCACCGTCATGCGTCGAGCGCGGCTCGGGATTGCGCCGGTGCCAGCCGAACTCACGGGCGCCCGCGCGGTAGCACTCGCGCAGTCGGCGGGTGGAGAACGGCAGTTTGCTGGACTCGTCCTCGGCCGGTTCGTTCCGCAGCCGCAGCTCGATCGGGTCGAGATCCAGTTCGTGGGCGAGTTCGTCCATGGCCGACTCGACGGGGTAGGCGCCGCTGGCGTAGCCGGGGCCGCGCATGAACCACGGCGTGCTCACGTCCAGCGGGACGTGGTCGTACGCCTGGCGGACGTTGGGCGTGCTGTAGAGCATTCGGCCCGGGACGAGAACGCTCTCGCTGTATGTCTCGTAGCGGGAGGACTCGGCGCGGACGTCGTGCGTCGACGCGGTCAGGTTGCCCCTTCGGTCGGCTCCCAGTCGCAGTCCGTACTCGTATGCGGGCCGGTATCCCACGGTGAAGTACATCTGCCTGCGGGTGAGGACGAGTTTCACCGGGCGTTTCACCTCGCGTGCGGCCATGGCTGCGATGACGGAGTGCACCCAGGCGCGGGCGGCATTGCCGAAGGCGCCGCCGATGAACGGCGAGATGACGCGGATGTGGTCCGGCGGGATGCCGAACTCTCCGGACAAGGTGAACACGGTGCCCTGCACGTACTGGGTCTTCTCCCAGACGGTCAGCCGGTCGCCGTCCCAGTGGGCGACGATGCCGGCCGGTTCCATCGGGTTGTGGTGGTTGCGGGCCGTCCGGTACGTCGTCCCCAGCCGGACGGGGGCGGAGTTCAGGGCCCGGTCGGCGTCGCCGCGTGCATAGGTCTGGGTTTCGCCGGCGGCGTCGGCGACGCTGATGTCGGTCGAGGAGGGCTCCGCGTCGTAGGAGACCGTCACCAGGCTCGCTGCGTGCTGCGCGGTCTCCAGCGTGGTCGCCACCGCGACCGCGACGGGCTGTCCGAAGAACTTCACCCGGTCGTCCTGAAAGGCACGCAGTGGTTTGCCCGGTGGGAACCGGCCTTCCACAGGCGGCAGCTTGGGCGCGTTGAGGTGGCTGATCACCTTCAGGACACCGGGCTGGGCTTCGGCCGCGCGGGTGTCGATGCCGGTGATCCGGCCCCTGCCGACGCTGCTTTCCACGATGACCGCGTGCACGACCCCGTCGGGACTGTTGTCGGCGGCGTACTTCGCTCCCCCTGTCACCCTCAGCCGTGCATCGACCCGGGGCACAGCCGCACCGACGGCTGCCTGCGGCTGGCTCACTTGGTGCCTCCTACGGTGCGCAGCTGGCGTTCGACGGTGCGTTTGAGCAGCTCGGCCTTGAAGCCGTTGTGGGCGAGGGGGCGCGCCCCGTCGGCCGCGTGTTCGGCGGCCTTCGCCCACAACCGGTCGGAGGGGCGTTCGCCGATGAGGCGGCGCTCGACGGCGGGCAGCGTCCAGGGCACGGTGCCCACGCCGCCGGCGGCGACCTTCGCCTCGCGGATGACGCCGCTACGGATGTGCAGCGCGACTGCTGCCGACGTGAGCGCGAACTCGTAGGACTGGCGGTCGCGAACCTTCAGATAGCCGGACTTCAGTGGGCGCGGAAGGGCCGGGATCTCCACAGCGGTGATCAACTCGCCTTTGCGTAGGGCCTGTTCGTGGTTCGGGGTGCTGCCGGGCCGCAGCAGGAAGTCGGCGAAGGCAATACGCCGTTCCCCGTCCGGACCCAGCACGTGCACCGTCGCCTCCAGTGCCGCGAAGGCCACGGCGACGTCGGAGGGATGGGTGGCCACGCAGTGATCGGAGGTGCCGAGGATCGCGTGGCTGCGGTTGTAGCCGTGCAGCGCGGCGCACCCGGAGCCAGGCTCACGCTTGTTGCAGGCGGCGGTCACGTCCCGGAAGTACGTGCACCGGGTGCGCTGCATGATGTTGCCGCCGATGGTCGCCATGTTCCGCAGCTGGGCCGACGCGCTCAGCTCCAGCGCCTCGGAGACGACGGGATACAGGACGCGGACCTTCGGGTGGGCGGCGGCCTCGGCCATACGGACCAGTGCGCCGATGCGCAGGCCCCCGCGCTCGGTGACAGTGACCTCGCGCAGCGGCAGGGAGCTGATGTCGACCAGCACGCCGGGGCGCTCAACGGTCTCCCGCATCAGGTCGACGAGCGTGGTGCCGCCGGCGAGGTAACGCCCGCCACGCCAACCGGCGCTGAGGGCCTCACGCATGTCCGCGGCCTTGGTGTAAGTGAAGGGATGCACGGGGATCAGCCCTTCCGGCTGGCGGCGGTCTGCTCGACCGCGCGCTCGATCTTCACGTAGCAGCCGCAGCGGCAGAGGTTGCCGCTCATCCACTCCCGGATCTCCGCCCTGGACCCGGTGTGTCCTTCCTGGATGCACCCGACGCCCGACACAATCTGGCCCGACGTGCAGAAGCCGCACTGGAAGGCGTCATGGTCGATGAACGCCTGCTGTAGCGGATGAAGTCGGTCGCCCTTCGCCAAGCCCTCGATCGTGGTGACCTCGGCGCCCTCCAGGCGGACCGCCAGCGTCAGACAGGAATTGACCCGTCGGCCGTCGACCAGGACCGTACAGGCGCCGCAGGCACCGGCATTGCAGCCCTTCTTCGAGCCCGTCAGGTCGAGATGCTCACGCAGGAGGTCCAGCAGCGAGGTTCGGTTGTCGATCGTGACGGTGCGCCGAACGCCGTTGACCGACAACGAAACGCTGCTGCCGGGCGGCTCCTCGGCGGCCAACGCTTCCTCGGCGGCGAGCGCGGGCGGCCCCCCGACCAGGCCGCCCACCACAGCGGCTCCTCCCGCGGCGGTGGTCGTGGCCAGGAAGGTACGCCGGGTGGGCCCGAACGGAGGCTCGACGGGGGAAGTCTCTGCTTCCGTGGGATGTTCGGTGGACATGTCCACTCTCCCTCGATGGGGTGCGGGTGGTTGGCAGGGTCGTATCGGTGGCCGAGCCGTCCGCGGAGGTGTGCCATGCCCGTTGCTCAACCAGGCTGCCGTCCTCTCGGGAAGGCGGGAGCAGAGTGGCTGCCACCGGACGGCGGGACGGATTCGGCGCCCAGGTTCGAGCCGAGCGCGGCGCGTTGGTCCTCTTGACCCAGGAGACACGGCACCACTCCCGCGCGCCCGGCGAGACCGGGGGAGCGGCGGGGAGCCGCCGACTCGGGCGCGACATTCCGGCAGTCGGACGTCACCGGAGGTCGGGCGCTGCGCCGCAGCTGCTCCGACCGCACCCAGATCGATAGCAAGGTCGTTCCGCGGGCTTACCAGCAAGACCCCCGGATGTAGGTCGCGGTCGGCGACCGAGGGCGGAACACAGGCGACACCGCTGACCGGGCAGTCACCGGTGATCAAGGCCAGGGTGGGGGGCACGGATCAAGCATTAACCTTCTGATCCACATCAAGCAAGCGTGATTGCATCAACCACCTTTATATCTCTACGTACAGTTAACCTGGACAAGAACGTTGAGGCCGCCCATGATCGCCAGCGTCGCCCGCCGATACGGTCACGTCGACACAGGCCAGGGCGCAGGGCGCACCGTAAGACGGCGTCCACCAAGACGGGGAGGCGGTGGTCGTGCGGTGCGAGTTCGTCGGGAGGTCTCGACGGCGACGAGGGTGCACAGGTCGCACAGCCCGGCGAACGTCGCCGGGGCCACTTGGAGAGTGCCGAGGATCTGCGTACCGTCGACGATCCCGCCGGACGCCCGCTCCCGTCCTCGGCCGCCGGGCCGGTCCGGGGTGGTTGGCATCGGCCTGCGGGCCGACCCCTTGCCCGGCCGTACATCCGTACCCTATGCGGCGTGGAACCTGATACTCCGCTCTCTCCGGCCGTCCGGCGCCCCCTCATGGTCTCCCTCTGCGCGGGCCTGGCCCTGGTGTGGCTGTTCGACCTGGTGACCTACTACGACCCGCAGGGCCGCTGGTCGAGCTGGCTGCCCCTGGTCTCCGGCCCCCTCGCCGCCGTCGCACTGCTCTTTCCCGCTCGCCGGCCGGGCCCCGCCTGGCGGGCCGGCGCCGCCGCACTGGGCTCCCTGGCCCTGACCGTGGGCCTGTGTGCCTATGCCCCGCTCACCAGCGGTACATGGAGCCTGCTGGAAACGGTCGCCCTGCTCGTGCTGCTGTCCCGGACCGCGCGGCGGGTGGAGCGCCCGGCCACCGCCGTAACGCTGTCAGCGGCGCTGGCCGTCGCAGTGATCGCCCTGCCGCTGCGAGAGGGCGCGGAGCGCGACTTCTTCGGGTACTCCTTCGTGCTGACATTCGCCGTCGGCGGCGCTGTGGGCCTCGGTTGCTATCTGCGCCTCCTGGACGCCCGCCGGGCCCGGGCCGTGGCCTCCGTACGCCACAGTGAGCGCCTGGAACTCGCCCGGGACCTGCACGACTTCGTCGCCCACCACGTCACCGGCATCGTCGTGCACGCCAACGCCGCGTTGGCGATCCAGGAGACCTCGCCGGAGCAGATCAAGCCCCTGCTGGAGGGCATCTCGCGGGCCGGAGGGGAGACCCTGGACTCCATGCGCCGCCTGGTGCGAGTCCTGCGCGAGGACGACCACCACACCACCCGCCCAGGTGAGCTGGTGGCCGAGCTGAACCGCTTGGTTTCAGCGTTCGCCGAGAACGGGCCCGCGACGGCGCTGGTCATCGCGCCCGAGGTGCGCGAGATCCGGATGGCTCCGGAGGTGGAGACGTCCGTCCACCGCGTGGTGCAGGAGTCGCTGACGAACGTACGCCGCCACGCCCATGGCGCGGACGTCGTCGTCCGCCTCGAACTGGACGCTCAAGGTCGCCTCCGGGTGGAGGCGCGCAATGCGGCGCCGCAGACGCGCGCCACCGGGCCGATCGGCGGGCGGGGCGGCTTCGGCCTGGTGGGCCTGCGGGAACGCGTGGAGGCCGTTGAGGGGTCGCTGACCAGCGGCCGGACAGCGGACGGCGGCTGGTGCGTGAGTGCTGCCTTCCCTGTCCTGGCAGCTGTGGAAGGATCATCGGCATGAGTGATGACGATGGTGGGAAGGGGGCCCGGACGCGGGTACTGATCGCGGACGACCAGGAGATGGTCCGCACCGGCTTCCGGCTGATCCTCGGCACCCAGCCCGACCTCGAAGTGATCGGCGAGGCCGCCGACGGCGCCGAGTGCATCGAACTCGCCCGCAGGATGCGTCCCGACGTCTGTCTCGTCGACATCCGCATGCCCAAGCTGGACGGTCTTGAGGTCACCCGGGCCCTGGCCGGACCGGGCGTCATCGACCCGATGCGTGTGGTCGTGGTGACCACCTTCGACCAGGACGACTACGCCTACACCGCCCTGCGCAACGGCGCCTGCGGCTTCCTCCTCAAGGACGCCGGCTCCACCCTGCTGATCGAGGCCGTGCGCTGCGCCGCCCGTGGGGACGCCCTGGTCTCGCCCGCCGTCACCGTGCGGCTACTGAAGCACCTCGCCGGACAGCAGCCGCCGCCAGCGCTCCCGCACCCGCTCTCCGAACGGGAACTCGACGTCGTACGCCTGGTGGCGGTGGGCCGCACCAACCAGGAGGTCTGCGGCGAGCTGTACGTGTCCCTGGGCACGGTCAAGTCCCACCTGGCCAACATCAAGGACAAGCTCGGCGTGCGCAACCGCGTCGAGATCGCCGCCTGGGCCTGGGAGTCCGGTCTCGTACGCGACCGTCAGATGCCACCCGCCTGAACCGTGGGTCGGCGTCCAGGCCGACCCACCCGCCCGCTGTCGGCCTACGGGCCGAAGCGCAGCCGCTGTCCGGCGGGCCACTCGCCCGGTGACAGCCTCACCGCAGCAAGCATCTCCGCCCACTTCGGCTGGGAAGACGTCACCCGCGCCGACCACCTCGATCCGCTCACCGCCCTCGACCCTGAGCGGGATGAGGCGGCCCAGCGCATCGACCACATCGCGCGCCTCCGCCCCCTTGACGCCCGGCCCCGGCTCAGAACGCCGCCAAGGCACTCCGCGCTCTCGATGTCCTCGCGGTCCGCCAGGCCGGCAACACGGTCGACGACCTCCACCGCCCGCCACGGCGTCGCGCTCGACGACTTCGACTCGGCCGCGGGCCTGGCGGACCGCTGCCTGGATGTCATCCTGGACAAGGCCGACCTGCGCCCGGCCGTCCTGGCCGGTGAGCTCGTACGCCCGGCCGCCTTGCGCAGCCCATTGTCGTTCAGGAGCGCGTCGAGCAGCTCGCCGTCCACAGCTTCGTCCTCGGCGCGCAGCGCGAAGCCTGGGCCTCGGCGGCGACGTTGGTGAAGTTGTCGGCGCCCTACGGCATGATCAGCTGGGGTATCCCGACGACGGCGCCGCCGCCATCATGCTGCCCGCACCGCCGTGGTGAACCACCGCGTCGCAGACGTTCAGCAGATGGGCCAGCGACACCCACGGTGTCAGCGGGCGGACGTTCGGCGGCAGCTCGCCCAGCGGCGTGAGGTCGGTGTCGCCGACGGTGAGCAGGAACTCCGCGTCGACCGCGGCCGCCTGCTCGGTCAGCCGGGTGACGAACCGGACGAGGTCCATCCCCTTCATCACCGTGCCGAGCGTGACGGCGACCCGCCGCCGGTCGCCGCATGCGGCCAGTTTCCGCCGGCACCGGGCCGCCGCCGTTGGGGCCGCACCTGACCCGCCAGCCCGTACCGTCGCCGCCGAGCGAGGCGGGGACCACGTCGCGGACGATGCGGCCGGGAGGCCCGGTCACCCCGCGGGCCTGGTACTCGTCGGCCAGCACGGCAGCCATCCGGTCGACGATCGGCAGGGCCGCGGCCACGCCGAAGTTGTGTACCACTGTCGGTATTCGCAGCTGGGCCGCGACGAGCGGTGCGGCGGCATGCATCGTCGCGTGCACGAGCACGTCAGGCCGCCAGACCTCGGCCAGCCGGAGCAGATCGCCGAGAGCGGACCGGCTGTGCTCGGCGTAACCGGCCACAGCCATGCGCCATGTCTCCTCTTCGCTGCGTTCGCCGACGACGAAGGGAAGGCCCGGGCCATTGGCGCGGCGGAAGGCGTAGGTGAGGGTCGATCCGTCGCCCCCCTCGGCCACGGGAAACCCGGTCGGATTCAGCGCGTCGACCGGAGCCCGACCGGTGAACAGGACGCCGTGTCGGCCGATCGCAGGGCCTGTGCAGTCGGGATCATGGGAAAGACATGACCGGCCCTGACGGGGCCGGTGAACAGGATTCGCACGGCGTGCACTCCTTGCTGCGCTTGTTGGGGCACCGCGTCGGCGCCGGCGTAGGCGAGACGCCACTCGAAATGAATGACGCGTTCCAAGGGGCGGGTTGACCAGGTCCCCCTGTTCCAGAGCTTTGACACATCGAAACGGCTCGCCGGATGAACCGACGAGCCGTCACGAAAGGCCTACGCCAAGGCGTCAGAGACCGCTCTCAGCAATAGGTCGCCCACGGAGGGGGATTGTCGCAGTAGGAGGGAGAGTCGGGCAGGGTTATGTCGTCCGCGTGGGCCTGCGTCTGCGGCACGAATACTGCTCCCAGTGCGGCAGCCAGGACTGCGGCCATCACTGCCGTCCTCCGGAACCGGTCAATGACGGTACTCATATGCGTCTCCTTGAGTGCTCGATGTTCGGTGTGGCAGCTTCAGGACCAGGGCGTCAGGGGGTACGGATCACCCGCCGCATTGGACTTCCCACGGATGGTTCTGGCAGTAGGTGGGAGAGCCAGGCGGGTTAATCGACCCCGCGTGGGCCTGCGTCTGCGACACGAATACTGCTCCCAGTGCGGCAGCCAGGACGGCGGCCATCACTGCCGTCCTCCGGAACCGGTCAAAGACCGTACTCATATGTATCTCCTTGAGTGCTCGATGTTCGGTGTGACAGCTTCAGAATCGCGTTCGTATGTGGCCTCCGTTCATTCCTTTGCTGAGCTCCGGTTGTTGCGACCTTCCCGTCAAACCCCCCTGCGCTACGGGGTGACGGTCAGGACGGTTGTGCCGACGGTGTCCGGGCCGTCGCCGTAGCCGACCAGACCCAGGTAGACGCCGCCGGTCGGGAGGTTCCGCCAGGAGACGGTGGCCGGGACGGTGTCGCCCCGGGAGACCGGGTGCGTGGCCGGAGCGACGGTGGCCGGGTGGTCGGGGGAGTTGGGGCCGATCAGCCAGGTGTGGAGGGTGTACGTCTGGCTGGTGACGCCCGGCGGCAGGGCGTACTGGATGAAGGCCGGGGTGGCCGTGGCGGCCAGGTGGTTCGCCTCGCTGGGGGCCAGCGACACGACGCCCGGGGTGCGGGCCAGAGCTGCGGCCTGGGCGGCCGTCAGTTTCGCGGAGAACCCGTTCAGCACGTACTGGTAGGTGTACAGAGGTGTGACACCCCGAACCTCGTCCAGGACTTGGTCGCGTGCCTGCTTCAGCCGGCCGAGGTAGTCGCGTACGGCCTGGGATCGCGGATTCACCTTCCTGCCAGGGGCCGGCGCGGTCTTGCCGTACGTGACAGCGGGCTTGCCGACGAGTTGGACGACATAGGTACCGGCGGAGTACTTCTGCCGGGCGATGTTGGCCGGTTGCCGCGCCGCCGGGCCGGTGGGCGCGGCCTGCGTGGGCGGGCTGGAGGCAAGAAGCAGAAGGCCGCCGGCTACTGCCGGGGCCAGGAGCGACGAGGCTCTGCGGCCGAGGCCGCAGCGTCGGCCGGGGTGTTGCTGAGACACAGAATGCCTTCCCCCTGCGCATGCGTGTGACAGGCATGCGCACGACGTGGAGTGGTCAGTTCCCTCAAGACAACAACCATCTTGTTTCCAATAATGCGACTTGAAAAGAGTCAAACGCTTGATAGGGCGAGGCCTGCACAACTCCTCCACGGAGTTCTCCATCCGTTCGGAGAACTGGCGGGCGATACGGACGAGTTGGGCAAGGCGCCGGGCAGCGACCCCGGGCGGATGCTGTTGTGACGCGGGGGCCTGCGTGACGACGGTCGGCTGGTCCGCAGCCACCAGCAAGCGCGCCAAGCGCGACCTGGACGGCGTTGGACTTGGTCTTGCGGCATCGGGAGCGGGCCGGTAGACCGGACGGGCAACGGGCTGAAATTCATCGACCTACACAACGGACTGCCGTCCAGCGGCAGTTGCACGGACCTGCCGAGCCGCGAGTTCGCATCCACGGTCACGTCAGGAGCCGCGAGCCGGTCTGGCACCTGGTGGCTGTCGAAGCTCGCCGCCTCCGGGAAGGTGGCCGTCCGCCACAAGCCGTCCGGCTCCGCCCGCGGTCGCTGACGCCACCTGGGACGGCAGGGGCATCCTCGCGCAAATCGCGTTCAGTGTTTCCGTGCCGGTCAGCCGCGTAGCCGCATGAGTCGAACCGATCTCCGCCGCATGAGCGACCTGCTTCGCCAGATCACGGAAGCGACCCCGGAGGTGCTGCACCGAGGGTGCGCACAAGTTCTGCCCGACCCTCGCCGGGGTGCGGCCACGGCACATTCAGCCCGTTCCACGCAGGCCCGACGCCGGCAAAGCGTCAGGATTGAGCTCGGCGAGCATCCGGAGCGGCAGGGAGCATATGGCTTCCCGCTCAGCGGGGGCGAGGACCGTGAGCGCTTCCATATCCAGTCGTTCCACCACGTCCCGTTGCTCGGTGAGATTCGTGCCGCTGTCGGTGATGGTCAGCTGGACGGTTTTGCGGTTCGTAGGGTGATCGTGGCGCGCGAGTAGGCCGCGGTCCACCAGTGCGTTGACAGCGGCGCCCATGGGCTGGGGCGTGAAGCCGGTCCTGCGCGCGATCTCCGCCGCGACGTGCTGCAACGCGTTGTGCTGCGCCGCCGTGAGGTCGAGCGAACACAACGCTCTCTCAAGCCGCGTTCCCATCACGTGGACCATCTGCCACGCCAGGTAGCCCATGTGTGTGGACGGATCTGCGTGTGTGCGGCTCATGAGTGCTCCGACAGTAAGGTACCTGATATTTGCATTAAACAACTATAAGACGCCTTGCGATCGGAGGCGGAGAACACGTTGGGTCGGCGAGGAGTGGGATGCCCTGGCGTTCGCAGATTCGGATGATTGGGTGGGTGCGGGCCGTGGTCAGGTCGTGCGCGCGACCGGGAAGTGCGGGCGAGACCCACTGCAACCGTCCTGCTGGATCGGTACCACCTGGACGTTCACGCCCATGGCGTCGGCGCTTTCGTGAGAGGTCGACCCGGCTGTCGCCAACCCGGTCGCACCCCGCGAGAGTGCCGTCCGGCAGGACATAGTCGGGGTCGGCTTCACGCAGGGTCCGCAGAGCCCGGGTGCCCGGTCGGCGAGCAGGTCGATGACGGCTGCCGGGTAGGCGTGGGCGCTACCGACGGAAACGCCGAAGTCGGCCGCGAGTTGGGTGAGGGGGTCGTGTCGGCGCAGTTACACCAGGCCGACGAGGGCACGCCGGTGTGGCGGGAACTTGCAGGCGAGGTCACCCTCTCGGGGTGACGATGAGCCTGCTGATCCACTCGGCCAGGGCATGAGGCAGGTCGAGTGCGACGGGATAGGGACCCAACGAGGCTCCTGCGCCAGTGGGTTGAGACGTCGAATACCTCTCAACGGCACAGGAGTCCTGTCCGCGCGGACGCCGACGTCGTCACTCGATCAGTGGCCACGCTGAAAGGGCTCACTGTGTGCGCTCCACGTGCGGACACGGGCGCTTGATGGCAGCCATTGCAGGATGTGTCGCCCCGCTGCGGCTGCGAGGCTCACTCGGCAACGGTGGCGGGACCGGCGGACAGGAATACGCCTTCGGTGACTACTTCTGGGCGTCCTGTGGTGTGTCGGCGGTCTGCAGTGTGGTGGTCCATTGGGTGACGACGGTGTCGATGAAGGCGTCGGTGACCTGGCCGCGGTCGAGGAAGAGGCGGGCGAGGACGGGCCCGTACAGGAGGGTGAACTCGTCTTCGCTGATGTGGATGCCTGCGGGCTCCAGCAGCTTGTTGAAGCCGGTGTGGCGGTCTTCGCCGATGCGGATGAGTGCCTGGGCGCTGTCGGGGTCGTGGTCGGCCTGGGCGGTGACGGCCAGGGCGGCGGTGCGTACGGCGGGCACGCTGACGCCGGCGCGCAGGCTCTTGAGCCAGGCGGTGGCCACCTCACGCACGTCGCTGCCCGGTTCGGGGTAGTTGCCGAGGTCGGGGCCTTCGAGGATGAGGTCGAAGAGGAGTGCGGCGCGGGTGGGCCAGTGCCGGTAGAGGGTCTGGCGGGTGACGTCCGAGCGCTCGGCCAGCAGGGCGTAGGTGAGCCCGGCCGGTCCGACCTGGGGCAGCAGTTCCCGGGCGACGGCCAGGACACGGTTGCGGGTGCGCTGCACGCGTGGGTTGCTCTGGGTCGGCTGGCGGCGGTGCAGGGGCTGCTTCATGCCGCCACTCTACCGGCACATCATACGGCATGTGTGATTGAGGTCACACGCCCAAATCATACGCTTCGTGTGATAGACCTGAGGAAGCAATCACACGCACCGGATGATTCTCGCGTGTCGGCACATTCGAAAGGCAGACCGCCATGTCACCTCGCACCCAGACCGCACCCACGTTCTCCCGCACCCGCCTCGGCTCCGGCCCCGGCCTGCTCCTCGCCCACGGCGCCGGCAGCAGCCTGGCCGGCACCTACGGCCCCGTCCTGGAAGCTCTTGCCGCCCGCCACACGATCGTCGGCATCGACTACCCCGGCAGCGGCGATACCCCCCGCTCCGCCACCGCGCTGTCCGTCGACGACCTCGCGGACCAGCTCGTCGCCGCCGCCGACGCAGAGGGTCTGGACCGCTTCGCCGTCTCCGGCTACTCCCTCGGCGGCCCGGTCGCCATCCGCGCTGCCGCCCGCCACCCCGAACGCGTCACCGCACTCGTCCTGACCGCAGCCTTCCCGCACCGCGACAACCGGCTCGCCCTCGCCTCCTCGATCCAGAGCAAGATCGCCGCAACCGGCGACCGTGAACTGCTCGCCGAATTCCTCCTCATGACGGCCCTGGGCACCCAGGCGCTGGAGTCGATGCCGGCCGAGCAACTGCAGCAGACCCTCGGCTACACCGCAGCCTCCATCGCCCACGGCAGCTCCGAGCAGACCGACCTCGTCGGCCAGCTCGACGTCCGGAACGACCTCGCCGGCATCACGGTCCCCACCCTGGTCGTCTCGACCACCGACGACCGTCTCGTCTCCACCGACCTGCACCGCCACCTCGCCGAAACCATCCCCGGCGCCCAGCTCGCCGAAATCGCCACCGGCCACCTGCCGATGCTGGAGCGGACCGAGGAGTGGCTGCAGCTCATCACCGACTTCCTCGACAACCACCACGCCTGAAGACACACCACCGGGGGCGCCATGCAGGGAGCGGCAGCCCAGCCCCTGACCCGGACCCGCCCGGTCCCTGATCACTTGCAACTCCGCGGGTTCACACACCCGCTTCCCCCTCGATTGCCAGGAGAACTCATGCTCAGCTTCGGCCACCTCGACGAGTCCACCCAGTTCCGCGACCAGCAGAAGGAAAAGGCCGGCCCGGTCACCATCATCAACACCTTTGTCGCTCCGGAAGGCAAGGAGGCCGAGGTAGTGGCCGCCTGGACCGACGACGCGGAGTACATGAAGAAGTCGGGGAACCTGATCTCGGTGCAGCTGTACCGGGGTATCGGCGGCAGCCGGCTTTTCACCAATGTCGCGGTCTGGCGATCCACCGAGCACCTCCGTGCCGCCCTCGGCACGCCGGAGTTCGCCTCCCACCTGGCGGGCTACCCTGCCGGCACCGTCGCCTACCCGCACCTCTACCAGAAGTTCGCAGTCGAAGGCATCTGCGAAGGAGAATGACCACCGCTACCCGATTTCCGGGCTGCCGTTCGCAACGCACACGACGTATGGCGACGTATAGCCCTTGGGCCGGCGGACAACTTACGCGGATGGCACGCGCCGGTCTGTTCCCTCTGACCGGCCGGCCCGGACTCGAACCACTCGACCTCGTCGACGCAGAGAAAAGTCCAGCGGCAGGACGTACGCGAGGCGACTGACCGATGTGGAATGGAAGTTCATCGAGCCACACCGTCCGATCAGCGAGTGTGGCCCGTACTCCGATCGGTTGCGGCAGCAGTTCCAGGGTGTCATGTGGGTGTTCAAGGCGGACAGCGGCAGGAGATGCCGAAGGATTCGGCGCCTGGTCGACGGTCCTGGCCAACACGAGCGACGTTGGGCGCTGACCAGTCACCCTGGACTGGCAATAGCGTGTGAATTGAAAACCCACTTATTCGTTGAAAGCTGGAGGCTTACCGTGCGCAGTATGCGCAAATTCGTAGCTACGGTCCTGATGGCGGCAGCCGTCGTTATCGCACTGCCCGCCGCTGCTCAGGCCGCAGTCCCATCAGTGAAACTCCGAATCTGCAACGATACGAGCAGGGAGCTGTGGGTGAGCATCACAGGATTGAACCAGAACTCCCAGACCAGCTTCTACAACTTCGACGGAATACTCCGGTCCGGCACCTGCAAGACCGCCGACGGCTACTGGTGGGCGGCGATCGACCAGAACGCGGAGATCCACTGGTGGACGTCGGGATCTTCCATCAGTAAATACACCAACTACACCGTCCAGTCGAACTTCCAGAACGGCTCCACGCAGACACACAGGATCACGACCCTGTGACGGCCGATGGCACGGGCTGCATCTGAGCGTGAGGTCCGCCGCCCAGTCCTCGAACCGCCGGTGAGAATCTTTCAGCACCACAAGCAGGCATCGGCGGCCCTCCAGGTCTCACTGGTTCCGTCGCGGAAGTGCAGCGCCACGGGCGTCCAGTCGCCGGATGCCGGGCACAGCGCCAGTTCAGGGAATGTGCGGCTGGTCGGCCGGGGCTCGGGCGCCGGAGTGCAGATTGAAGGCGACCACGTAGGGGGGGGGGGGGGGGGGGGGGGGGGGGGGGGGGGGGGGCGTGGGGGGGGGGGGTGGGGGGGGGGGGGGGGGGGGGGGGGCGTTCGGGGTGGGGGACAACCCCCCCCCCCGCGCGCACCCGCGCCTGTTCGCCGGGAGCCGCTCCGACGACGCCCGCCGCGATGGCCGCCGT